>CADASI010000005.1 GCA_902790525.1 uncultured Eubacteriales bacterium | reverse complement strand
TCTGGTGTACACCGGAGAACCCCAGGCGCTGGTGTCGGGCGAGGGCTTCCTGTACTCCCTCGACGGGGAGAGCTTCTCCCCGGAGCTCCCCACCGCCGTAAACGCGGGGGAATACACGGTCTACTATCGCGCGGAAGATGAAGATGAGCCCGCCCTGCTGACCGTGACCATCGACAAGGCCGACGTGGTGTTCACCGCCCCGGTCGCCATTACTGAGGCGTAAAAAACATAGACAAACGCCGCCGGATCGCGCGATCCGGCGGCGTTTGTGTTGCCCGTCAATCCTCCCGAAGCGTCTGCGTGTGGGCGAGCTGGCGGTTTTTGTAGGCGGGGTCGCCGGTGACCTCCCGGACGATGTGCACCTCGGGCGGCAGGGCGGCGGGTTCGTTGTCGGAATAGGCGAACAGCACGGCCCGGTCGTCGGAGAAGGGGTAGACGTCGATCTCGATGCGGTGCCCCTCGTGGATGAAGCGGTGCTTCACCTTGCGCACGCTGTGCATGCTGCTGTCGCACTCCATCAGGTAGCGCACGTAATGCTTTTCGGAAATGGACCGCTCGGTGGCCCACTTGGAGCCGTCCGGCATGGTGTGCTTCTCGGTGTAGAAGTACAGGTAGTCCTCGCCGTTCTTCTGCTGGCGAATGCGGCGCTCCACGTCGGGCTGGGTGGGCAGCAGGTAGGTCTGCATCATGTACAGCGGCACGGCGCGGTAGCGCTCGGTGATCAGGGGGATGTCGGGCATCTCGATCAGGTACTTGCGCTTCTTCATCATTGGCACCGGCTCGCCCACGATGCGGTAGATCTCGCGGATGGCGCGGCGCATCTTGTCGTCGAAGTTCACGGAGTTGTCGATCACCCGCAGGTTGCGGTGGCCGCTCCAGGCGCGCAGGGTGCGGTCGTCCATCTCCCGGGCCGACTCGATGCTCTCCGTGCGGGCGGCGTTGCCCAGGTTGTAGGCGAACTCCGCGCCCTTGGCGCAGGTGACCAGGTGCAGCACCGCGTCGTAGCCCGCGAGCACGTCGGCCTCCGTGCGGCCGTCGAAGCGGGAGAGCACCTCGGCGAACTGATCGTCGGTGATGTAGGCCTTGTCGTCCAGCACCGCCCGGTCGTAGATGATCAGTATGTTCTCCTCGTCCACCACCTCGGCGGCCTTCAGCGCCAGCTGCTCTTTGTGGAGCTGGTCGGCGATCACGAAGTCCTGGAACGCCAGCATGGACATGCAGCCGCCGAAGGGCCGTATGCCGAAGCCGGAGATCAGCTCCGTGGCCGTCTCCGGGATGGTGATGACCCGCCAGCCGTTTTCCGGCTTGAATTCGTTGAGTATGCGGCTGATGAGGGTGGTCTTGCCCGCCGCCGGGCCGCCGGTGAGCACGATGCGGATGATTCTTTTCAAAAATCGTACGCCCCTTTCAGTCAAACAGGTACGCGGCGAGCTCCGCCACGGTCTTGAAGTACCGGTCGCAGTTTTGACGCATGAAGCCCTCGATCTCGGGGATGTCGTTGGCCCAGCCCGCCGCGGCGAAGGGCACGCCGCAGGCGCGGGCCATGTCGTAGCCGGGCTTTAAGTCGTCCAGCATCAGAAGCTCGGAGGGCTTATAGCCGTAGGCGTCCATGATCTCGTAGAGCGCGTCGGGCTTCGGCTTTCGACGCTCGGCGGGCATCTCCCAGCCGAACACCATGTCCGGCTCGGGCAGGCCGTTTTCACGATAGTCCCGCAGTATGTTCTTCGAGTAGGAGTGGGAGATCACGCACAGCCTGCCGCCGCGGCGCTTCTGCTCCCACAGGATCTCCGCCATGCCGGGGTAGACCTGGGGGACGTGATCCTGCACGTAGGCGTTCCAGTAGGCCTGCTCGTGCTTCATCCGGGCCTCGTCCATGCCCACCTCGTCCCGGAAAAAGGACACCACGCCGGGATGGAAGTTCTGCACGAAGTAGTGCTCCAGCGTGCAGTGATACCCGGGGAAGTACTCCCCGCAGTACTGCACGAAGCAGGGGTAGTGTACCGTCGCGGTACTGTTGACCACGGTGTCGTCGTGGTCCACGACAAGGCAGGGGTAGAACATGGGGGTGGCTCCTGTAAACGTTTGAATTGGAAATTGGAAATTGGGAATTGGGAATTGGAAATGGCGGTACAAATCCTGACGGATTTGCTTGATTTTAGGGAATAATCATCGAGTATACGATGCACGAAATCCAGTTAAATCGAAGAAATCCGAAGGATTTCAACATGAATTCCCAATTCCCAACTCCTAATTCCTAATTACATTATACCATACCTCACAAATATTGTCACTCATCTCCGAAAAGAAAAATCCCCGCCGCGCACAAGCGGCGGAGATTTTTGCAGGGTAGTTACTTCACGGCGTGTCCCTTGGCCTTGATGACGTCCACGACGCGGTTACAGAGCTCGAGGCAGAGGTCGTCGGACTCGGCCTCGACCATCACGCGCACCACGGGTTCGGTGCCGGACTCGCGCACGAGTATGCGGCCGGTCTCGCCGAGCTGCTCGGCCACGGCCTTGACGGCGGCCTGCACGTCGGGGTCGTTCTGGGCCTCGGTCTTGTCGTAGACCCGGACGTTGATGAGCTCCTGCGGGTACATCTGGAAGCCCTCGCACAGCTCGCTCATCTTCTTCTTGCGGGCCAGCATGCACTCCATCATCTTGAGGGAGGTCAGTATGCCGTCGCCGGTGGTGGCGTACTTGGAGAAGATGATGTGGCCGGACTGCTCGCCGCCCAGGCGGCAGCCGTGGGTGGTCATGTACTCGTAGACGTACTTGTCGCCCACCTTGGTCTTCACGCAGTCGATGCCGCGCTCGTTAAGCGCCTTGAACAGGCCGAAGTTGCTCATGACGGTGGTCACCACGGGCTTGTCCACCAGCTTGCCGCGGTCCTGCATGTAGCAGGCGTAGGCGAACATGATGTGGTCGCCGGTGAGCACGTCGCCCTTCTCGTCCACGCACAGGCAGCGGTCGGCGTCGCCGTCGTAGGCGAAGCCCGCGTCCAGCTTGTTGTCCAGCACGAACTGCTGGAGCGCCTCGATGTGGGTGGAGCCCACGCCGTTGTTGATGTTCAGGCCGTTGGGTTCCGCGCCCATCACGTAGGTGCGTGCGCCCAGGGCCTCGAACACCGCCTTGGCGATCATCCAGGAGGCGCCGTTGGCGCAGTCCAGGCCGATGCGCAGGCCGCGGAAGCTGTACAGGCCGTGGCTGATCAGGTAGCCCACGTAGCGGTTGCGGCCGCTGACGTAGTCCACCGTCTGGCCGATGTTCTCCTTGGTGGCGAAGGGCAGCTCCTTCACCTGCTGGCCGAACACGTTGAGATTGCCGTCCAGGTAGTCCTCGATCAGCTTGATGGTGTCCTCGCCCATCTTCTCGCCGTGGCCGTTCAGCAGCTTGATGCCGTTGTCGTAGTAGGGGTTGTGGGAGGCGGAGATCATGATGCCGCAGTCGAACTCGTCCGCATGGGTCACCCAGGCCACGCTGGGCGTGGTGGTGACGTGCAGCATGTAGGCGTCCGCGCCGGAGGCGGTCAGGCCGGCGATCAGCGCGTACTCGAACATGTAGGAGGAGCGGCGGGTGTCCTTGCCGATGACGATCTGCGCGCGCTCGCGGTTGCCCGAGAACTTGCGCTGCTGGCTGTAATACCAGCCCAGGAAGCGGCCCACCTGATAGGCGTGGTCCGCGGTCAGGTTGATGTTGGCCTCGCCCCGGAAGCCGTCGGTGCCGAAATATTTGCCCATATCGTTACCTCATTACAGCCTCTCGGCCTTCTCGATGTCCAGGAAATACTTGTAGGTGTCCACGGTCAGCTCGCCGCAGGCCGGCTCGTCGCAGGCGATGATGGCGGCGGGGTGCATCTGCAGCGCGGAGCAGGTCCACTTCTGGCTGACGCCGCCCTCGACGGAGGCCGCCAGCGCCCGGGCCTTGTTGTGGCCGTTGATGAGGATCAGCACCTCCTTGGAGTCGGTGACGGTGGCGATGCCCACGGACAGCGCCTTGGCGGGCACCTTCTCGGGATCACGCCGGTGCGGCTGGTCAGGGAGGTGAAGGGCTCGTTGAAGGCCAGGTGGCCGTCCACGCCGATGCCGCCCATGAACAGGTCGATGCCGCCGTAGGAGGCGATCTTGGCCTCGTAGGCCGCGCACTCGGCCTCGGGGTCCGCGCACATGCCGTTGAGGATGTTGATGTTCTCCGGCTTCATGTCCACCAGGTGGTTGAAGAAGTTGTCGTGCATGAAGTACCAGTAGGACTGGTCATGCTCGCGGGGCAGGCCCAGGTACTCGTCCATGTTGAAGGTGACGACGTTGGCAAAGGATACCTCGCCGGCGTGGTTCATCCTGGCCAGCTCCCTGTACACGCCGATGGGCGAGGAGCCGGTGGGCAGGCCCAGCACGAAGGGCTTATCGGCGGGATGGGCGTTGATCTTCGCCGCGATGTAGTTGGCGGCCCACTTGCACATCTTCTCGTAGTTTTCCTGAATGACGACTCGCATGGTCCAATCTCTCCTTTTATCGATTCAGTCCTGTTTGGCGACGATCTCGCCGCTGTTCTTGTAGATGCTGTGCTCCGGCACCACCCCGCGCACGCAGGAGGTGGGATAGATGTTGCTGTGGCGGCCCACCACGGTGCCCGGGTTCAAAACCGAATTGCAGCCGCACTCCACGTAGTCGCCCAGCATGGCGCCGAACTTCTTGATGCCGGTCTCGATGCCGCCCTCGGGGGCGTGCACCACCACCAGCTTCTTGTCCGAGCGCACGTTCGAGGTGATGGACCCCGCGCCCATGTGGGAGCAATAGCCCAGTATGGAGTCGCCCACGTAGTTGTAGTGGGGGGTCTGCACGTGGTCGAACAGTATCACGTTCTTGAGCTCACAGGAATTGCCCACCACGCAGTCCGCGCCCACCAGCGCCGAGCCGCGGATGAAGGCACAGTGCCGCACCTCCGTGTTGGGCCCGATGATGCAGGGCGCGCCGAGGTAGGCCGAGGGGAACACCTTCGCGGTCCTGTGCACCCACACGTTTTCGGAGACCTCGTCGTACTCCGAGGGGTCCAGGGTTTTGCCCAGATTGAGGATCATCTCCTTGATGCCCTTGAGCGCCTCCCACGGATACGTGAACCGGGAGAGGTAGTCCTTCGCCAGGGTGTGGTCCAGGTCGTAGAGATCCACGATGCTATACATGGTATCAGCTCCTTTTTTCCATCCTATATTATAAGACCGGGAGCGTGTCGGAATCAGCAAGGAACGGTTAAATCCGATTTAAACGACGGCGGAAGGGCGGGGAATTGCATTCCCGCACGGTATGTGGTATCATAGGGGCGATGACGAGAGGGGAGCGGTTTTTACGCCATGAAGACAAACTATCAGATCGAACTGGACAGGGAGCTTAAAAAGATCGCGGATTCCGGCAGGCGGCCGCGGCTACTGCTGCACAGCTGTTGCGCGCCGTGCTCCAGCTATGTGCTGGAGTACCTGAACCGCGCCTTCGACATCGCCGTGTTCTACTACAACCCCAACATCGCCCCGGCGGAGGAGTTCGAGCACCGGGTGGCCGAGCAGATCCGGCTTGCAGAGGCGCTGCCCCACGAGGGCCGCATCGAGGTCATCCGGGGGGCCTACGACCCGCAGGTGTTCTACGACGCCGTGCGCGGCCACGAGGACGACCCCGAGGGCGGCGCGCGGTGCGAAAGGTGCTTCCGGCTCCGGCTTGCGGAGACGGCGAAGCTGGCCGCCGCGCGGGGCGACGACTACTTCACCACCACCCTCACCATCAGCCCGCTGAAGGACGCGCAGCTGATCAACTTTATCGGCCTGGAGCTGTCCGCCGGCGCGGGCGTGCCCTGGCTGCCCTGCGATTTCAAAAAGAAAAACGGCTATAAGCGCTCCTGCGAGCTGTCGGAGCTCTACGGCCTCTACCGGCAGGACTACTGCGGATGCGTGTTTTCCAGGAGAAGGGATTACAAGAAGGGGCTGTCTCAAAACGCATAATCATACAAGTGTGTGCATGTTGTAGGGGCGGCGATGCGCCGCCCGCCCGGACGGAACCATGGATTCTGCTTGGGCGGGCGCCGCATCGGCGCCCCTACGCATGTCTCATGTATCTATATGCGTTTTGAGACAGTCCCTTTCGTCCCTGTGTTTTTTACCCGATCATGATCTTCTCCTCCGGGTACTTCGACGGTCCCCGGACCCGCCCCTGTCGGCGGGCGACGGCCACGGCCAGCGTCAGCGGGCCTACGCGCCCGAGGAACATCATGGGGATCAGCACGGCGCGGCTGGCAGCGGTGAGGTTCGGCGTGCCGACGGCGGAGACGCCCACGGTGCCCATGGCGCTGGCGCACTCGAACAGCAGGTCGGCCAGCGTGAACCGGCCGTCCTCGATGAGCGTCACGGCCAGCGTGCCCAGGGTCAGCGTGGCGAGGAACAGCGTCACCACCACCAGCGCGCGGCGCACGACGTCGCCGGACAGTCGGCGGCGGGCGGCGTTGACCTCGCTGTCGCCCTTCACGACGCTCAGTATCAGCATGGCCACCACCGCCACGGTGGTGGTCTTCATGCCGCCGCCGGTGGAGGCCGGGGACGCGCCGATGGCCATCAGCATGGTGGAAAACAGCTTGGAGCCGTCCTTCATGGCGGACAGGTCCACGGTGTTGAAGCCTGCCGTGCGCAGCGTGACGGACTGAAACAGGGCGTTTAAGGCGTCCATGCGCTCGACCAGCATGAAGTAGGCCGTGCCCGCGAGCAGCAGCGCCGGGGTGAAGGTCAGCACGATGCGGGCGTGCAGCGACATGGCGCGAAAGCCCTGCCGGTTGCGCAGGGTTTCCAGGATCACGGCAAAGCCCAGCCCGCCCAGCACGATCAGTGCCGCGACGGTCAGCAGCACCAGCGGGTCGCGGGCGTGGGCGGTCAGGCTGGAAAAACCCCCGAACAGGTCAAAGCCCGCGTTGCAGAAAGCGCTGACGGCGTGAAACAGCGCGTACCACAGCCCCTTTTTGACGCCGTACAGCGGCACGAACCGCAGGGCGAGCAGCGCCGCGCCGACGAGCTCGATGCCCAGCGCCAGCAAAAGGTAGAGCCGCGTGAGCCCGCCCAGATCGGTCAGCGAGGAGCCGTTCATGGATTCGCGGATCAGCATGCGGCCCTTGATGGAGATCTTGCGGCCCAGCATCACCAGTATCATGGTGGCGAACACCATGAACCCCAGCCCGCCCACCTGTATGAGCACGAGCAGCACGAGCTGACCGAAGGGGGCGAAGGTGGCGCCGGTGTCCACCGCCACCAGCCCGGTCACGCACACCGCGGAGGCCGCCGTGAACAGGCCGTCGAACAGGCCGATGCTGTGGCCGTCCCGCGCCGCGACGGGCAGCGACAAGAGCGCCGCGCCCAGCAATATCACGAGAAGAAAGCCGAACACCAGCCATTCCTCGGGCTGGCCCATCCGGTCCCGGGCCCTGATGCGGGCGATCACAGCGCATCCTCTCCCCGGCCCTCCGGCTTGAGCATGCGGTAGCCGATGCCGATGTGGGTCTGGATGTAGGGCTGCTCGCCCCCGCCGGTCTGGAGCTTCTTGCGAAGCGTCGCCATGAACACACGCAAAGAGCCCACGTCCGAGGCGGTGTAGCTGCCCCAGATCTCCTTGAAGATGTAGTTGTGGGTCAGCACCTTGCCGGTGTTGCGGGCCAGCAGGCACAACAGCTTGTACTCGATGGGGGTCAGGTGGATCTCCCGCTCGGCAATGAAGGCGCAGCCTGCGGCGTAGTCGATGCGCAGCGCGCCGTTTTCATACACCGCGTCCTCCTGGTTGGGCGTCGGCTCCGCGTTCACCCGCCGAAGCGCCACTCGCAGCCGCGCCAGCAGCTCGTCCACCGAGAAGGGCTTGGTGAGGTAGTCGTCCGCGCCGGCGTCCAGCGCCTCCACCTTGTCGGTGTCCTCGCCCCGGGCGGACACCACGATGATGGGCATGCCCGTCCAGCCCCGCACCCGGCGGATGATGTCCACGCCCTCCATGTCCGGCAGACCCAGGTCCAACAGCATCACGGCGGGCTGGTGCGTGGTGGCCTCGATCAGCGCCTCCGCGCCGTTGCGGGCCAGGTGGTAGCGGTAGCCCTGGGTGTCCAGGGTCACCGCCATCAGGTTGCGCACGGCCGCGTCGTCCTCGACCACCAGTATCAACGGTTTATTGTTCATAGCCTTCCACCTCCGCAATGGGCAGTGTAAACCAGAATTTCGCCCCGTGGGGCATTATGTTCTCCACGCCGATCGTGCCGTCATGGGCCTGCACGATGGACCTGCACAGCGCAAGCCCCAGCCCGATGCCGCGGCGGCTGTCCGGGCCGCGCTTCACGCCGGTGTAGAACATGTCGAACACCTTCTCCTCGTCCCCGGCGGGCACGCCCGGGCCGTCGTCCTGCACCCAGAGGTAGACCATGTCTCCCCTGCGTCGGACGCCGACGGTGATGCCGGAGCCCTCCGGCGTGTGCTTCACCGCGTTGTTCAAAAGGTTCACCAGCACCTGCACGATCAGCCCCGCGTCCATGCGCGCCATCAGCATCTCCTCCGGCAGGTCCGTCGTCACGCGCCGCTTCGAGGCGTCGCGGTCCATGTGCCGCAGGGCCTCCTCCACGGCGTCCGCCGCCAGCTCGGTCTGGAGGTTCAGCTTCATCACGCCGTTTTCGGTGCGGGTGATGGTGAGCAGGTTCTCCACCAGGCCGTTTAACCAGATGGCGTCGTCGTAGATGGAGGCGTAGAGCTGCCGGCAGTTCTCCGGGGAGAGCTGGCCCAGGTTCTCCATCAGGATCGCGGCGTTTCCGGAGATGCTGGTCAGCGGCGTGCGCAGGTCGTGGGAGATGGACCGAAGCAGGTTCGCCCGCAGGGATTCCTGCCGGGCGCTCTCCTCCATGCGCTGCTTTTCGCGGGTCATGTGGTCCTTTTCCACGGCCAGCGCGCACAGGTCCAGTATGGAGATCATCAGGTTCTTGCGGTACTCGTCGATGGTGGGCGCGCAGTCGGCGCGTATGCCGATCACCGCCCACACCGTGCGCTCGCTGCGCACGGCCATGTACAGGCACTTCGCCTGGGGGAACATGCGGGTGGCGCTGCCCGCATGCACGGCGTTGCGGCCCACCCAGCGGACGACCTCGAGCTCGCTTTCATGGTCGATGCCCTCGAAGCCCCCGTCCTGCTCGACGGCGCACATCGTGGGGGTGTCGGCGACGGTCCCGTTCGTCGCGTCGTAGCAAAGCACGCTGTGCTCCAGCAGGCGGCTCAGCTGCCGCTGCACCACCTCGAGGATCGCCTGCTTGTCCTCCGCCTTCTGCAGAAGCTGGCTGGTGGACAGCAGCACCTCGGTCTGGTAGGCGCGGTTGGTCGACTGTATGGACTGGGCCTTGATGCGGCTGGTCAGGGAGCTCGACAGCAGCGCCACGGCGAACATCACCGCGAAGGTGGCGAAGTAGTCCGGACTGGAGCGCAGCGAGTAGAACGGCTCGGTGAAGAAGAAATTGAACACCAGTACCGACAGAAGCGACGACAGAAGCGTGTACAGGTAGCCGGTGGTCAGAAGCGCCACCGCCATGACGCCCAGGATGTAGATCAAGACCACGTTGGTGATGGCCAGCCCCACTGCGCCGAACAGGAAGCCCACGCCGGTGCAGCCCGCGAGGATCAGCGCCGTGCGGATGAGGTCGAGGGGGGAGAGCCGCTCCCGCCGAAGCAGGCGCGACAGCCGGAAGGAGCCGGACTCCGCGGGGAGCTGGTTGGGCACGATGACGATCTCCACGCTGGGGGCCAGCTCGTTCAACCGCGACATCAGCGTCTCCTTCGGCGCGAAGGGATGGCGGCGCTCCGGGCTCTTGCCCAGCACGATCTTCGTGATGCCGCTGACCCGGGCGTACTGCGCGATGGCCGTGGCGGGGTCGTCGCCGTAGATGGTGGTCAGCATGGCCCCGTGGCGCTCCGCCAGGCTCAGGTGCTCGTGGACCGCGCGGGCCTGGGCCTCGTCCCGGACCTCAGTGTCCTCCACGTACAGCGCGATGAGCTCCGCGTCCAGCGTCCTCGACAGCGCCGCCGCCCGCCGGATCACGTCGGCGTTGGTGGGGGAAGCGGACACGCATACCAGTATGCGCTCGTGATCCTGCATGACCCTCGCCTCCCACCGTATTATTTCCTTTGATTATACCACATTTAACATAAAAGGGAATATAAAAATGCCTATGGTAGCATTAAGACGGCATAAAGATGGGCATCGCATGTCACATATAGAATAATTGTCACCCTGTTTACACAATCCGGTTGACACGAGGCCCACGCCGTGCTAATGTGGGAATGACGCATGCGGAGGTACATTATGTCGACAAAGAATGACGTGCTGGGCGCGCTGATGGACGCGCAAGAGGCGATATCCGGCGAGCGGCTGGCCCGGCGGCTGGGGTTAAGCCGCAACACGGTGTGGAAGGCCATCGAGCAGCTCAGGGCCGAGGGATACGTGGTGGAGGCGGTGACCAACCGGGGCTACCGGCTCGTGTCCGCGCCGGATCGCATCCGGGAGATCGAGATATTGAAGTGGACCACGGCGTCCGGGATCGGCCGCCGCCTGGAGGTGCACGCCCGGCTGGACTCCACCAACCTGCGGGCAAAGCAGCTCGCGGCGCAGGGCGCGCCCCACGGCTACCTGGTGTGCGCGGACTCCCAGTCCTCCGGCAGGGGGCGCTACGGGCGGTCCTTCTTCTCGCCGGAGCACTCCGGGGTGTACATCACCTATGTGCTCAGGCCGACCCTGCCCGCCGAGCGGGCGGTGATGATCACCTCGATGGCGGCGGTGGCGGTGGCGCGGGCCATCGAGAAGCTGTGTGACGCGGACGTGAAGATCAAGTGGGTCAACGACCTCTACATCAACGACCGCAAGGTCTGTGGCATACTGTGCGAGGCCAGCCTGGACTTTGAGAGCGGCATGCTGGAGTACGCGGTGCTGGGCATCGGCGTGAACGTGGCGCCGATGGTCTTTCCCGAGGAGCTTCGGGACATCGCCACCTCCATCGGCAACGAGTGCGGCGCATCTCCCTCCCGAAGCCGCCTGATCGCGGAGATCTCCAACGAGCTGGAGAAGCTTTACGGCGAGCTGGAGACGGGCGGCTTCATGGCCGAGAGCCGCCGGCGCTCCAACGTGATCGGCCGGGACGTGACCGTGCTCCGGGGCGATGCGCGCTTCGCCGCGCACGTCATGGACATCGACGATCAGGGCCGGCTGGTGATCCGCACGGAATCGGGCGTCTCCCGGGTCGGCTCGGGGGAGATCAGCATAAAACTGAGGTGAACGCGCATGAAGACGAACGATCTGACGCTGACCGCGGCGATGGCCGCGCTGATCTGCGTGGCGGGGCCGCTGACCATCGCTATCGGGCCCGTGCCGCTGTCGCTGGCCAGCTTTGCGGTGTACCTGGCGGGGGCGATACTGGGCTGGAAGCGCGGGAGCCTGGCGGTGGCGGTCTACCTGCTGATCGGGCTGGTGGGCGTGCCGGTGTTCTCGGGCTTTTCCGGCGGTGTCCAGAAGCTGCTGGGCGTCACCGGCGGCTATCTGATAGGCTATGTGGCCTGCGCCCTCATCACCGGCCTGTTCGCCGGGGAACCTCGTGCCGAGAAGCCCCGCCCCGCGTGGCGGCTGCCCGTCGGCATGGCGCTGGGCACGGCGGCGCTGTACGCCGTCGGCACGGCCTGGTTCATGCGCCAGACCGGCAACCCGCTCTCCGCCGCCATGGGCATGTGCGTGCTGCCGTTTCTGCCGGGGGACGCTGTCAAGATCGTCGCGGCCAGCGTGATCACCGGGCCCGTGCGCAGGGCGATATACCGCTGAGTGTGACGCCGGGCGGGGCGGCGTCATAGCATGCCCGGGAGGGGATGCTATGGCGAAGAAGATGCCGATAAGCCTGTTCGTGAAGCAGATCGGGGAGGCGCTCGGGCGCGGGGACGGCTATATCATGGGCGCGACGGGCCAGAACCCGCGCAAGTGGAAGAAGGACAGCCACTGGTTCAACCAGTACAAGAACAATCCGAAGCAGTATGAAAAGGCGCTGTACTGGCGTGCCCACGCCCAGCGGGTGTGGGACTGCAACGGCCTGGCGGAAGGGCTCTACAGGGACTACACCGGGACCAGCATCGACACCAGGGCCCGCTACAACTATCAGCACTGGTGCGACCCGAAGGGGTCGGGGATGATCCCGCCGAAGTACCGCACGGCGGGGGCGGCGGTGTTCTGGGGCGATACCGCCTCGGACATCCACCACGTGGCCTTCCTGTACGCGCCCGTGAAGGCGAATGATCCGCAGGGGGACTGGTACCTGATCGAGGCCCGGGGTGTGATGAGCGGCGTGGTCAAAACCAAATTGCTCAGCCGCAAGCCCGACTTCTGGGGCTGGATGACGAAGTACTTCGACTACGCCGGGGCGGGGGATGTCCACCCTGAAAACCCGCACCTGGGGGACAGGACCCTCAAAAACGGCATGAGCGGGGAGGACGTCAGGGAGCTCCAGACCGACCTCATCCGCCTGGGCTACGACCTGGGCCGCTACGGCGCGGACGGCGACTTCGGCGACGCCACCGAGGCGGCGGTGAAGCAGTTCCAGCGGGACAAGAAGCTGACCGTGGACGGCGAGGCGGGAGAGGACACCTGCGCGGCGCTGGAGAAGGCGCTGGCGAAGCTGGAAAAGCCCGTGGCCGACCCGAAGCGGGTCAGGATCACGGGCGGCAGGTGCTATGTGCGCGACGCGCCGGACAAAAACGGCGCGAAGCTGGGCGTGGCGAACGACGGCGATGTGTACGACTACGCCGGGGAGACCACCCAGACGGGCTGGAATAAGATCGTCTACAAGGGAAAGACAGGCTGGGTGTCCGGGAGGTACAGCCGACTCTTGAAATAACGAAATGATATACGGCCAAACCCGATGTAGGGGCGCCCAATGGGCGCCCGCCCGACAGAAAACCATGGATTCTGATTGGGCGGGCGCCGCATCGGCGCCCCTACATGGCGTATGAATGTATAGCCGTAGGGACGCCATTCATGGCGTCCGCGGGCGGCAAGAATGCCGCCCCTACGGTGAATTGTTCAGCGTTGGTTCGCCTTGAGACAGCCCGTGTTCTACATCAACGGCCTGACGGCCCGATACACCTTTTCATAGCGCTGATAGATCGCCATGTACTTTTCGTGCATCTCCGGGCGGGGCTGGTAGGTGTGGATCTCCTCCACCATGTGATCGGCGGCGTCCTTCAGATCGGCAAACGCGCCGATGGCCACGCCGGTCAGCATGGCGCTGCCGACGGTGCCCGCGTCGGCGGTCTTGAGGGCGACGATGGGCAGGTTCAGCATGTCGGCCTTCATCTGCATCCACTCCGCGCTTCGCGCCCCGCCGCCGGTGGCGTGGAGCTTCCTGAAGTGCACGCCGGAATCCTTGAGCGCCCGGGCGTTCAGCACCATTTCGTACACCACGCCCTCCATGCAGCCGCGGTAGATCTCCGGCGCGCCGGTGTCGGTGGTCAGGCCCAGTATCGCGCCCTTCGCGCCGGTGTCCATGTAGGGGGTCGCGGCCCCGGCGAAGTGGGGCAGCACCAAGAGGCCAGAGGGCGTCTCGCCGTGCTCGCCCTTGTACTGGGTTTCGAGGAGCTCGTTGACGGATATGCCCTTATCCTTCGCGGCCTTCTTCTCGTCCTTGGCCAGGTTCCCGACGCACCAGTCGATCAGCGCGCCGCCGGTGTAGGAGAAGGCGTAGGCCACGTACTTGCCGGGGATCACGTAGGGCACCACGGAGAAATAGCCTTTATACATCTCCGCGATGTCGGGCATGGAATCGTAGATCGGGGTCAGGCACTCCACCGTGCCCGCGCCGTCCACGGCGACCGTACCGTCGAAGGCCCCCGCGCCCACCGCCGCGGCCACCTGGTCGTGGCTGATGGACACCACCGTCACGCCTTCCGCAAGGCCCACGGCCCTGGCCGCCTCGGGCGTCAGCGTGCCCGCGGGCGTGCCGGTGGGCACCGGCTTCGACATGAGGTTCATATCGATGCCCGCCGCGTCGAACATCTCCCGGCTCCATTCAAGGCTCCGGATGTCCAGCGCCATGGTGCGGGTGGCCAGCGAGTAGTCGATCTGCATAGCGCCGGTCAGGTGGTAGACCACGTAGTCCTCCATCAGGAAGATGTGCTTCGCCGCGGCGTAGACTTCGGGCCGGTTGGCCTTCATCCACATGAGCTTCGGCAGGCTGTACATCTCGTGGGGCCGAAGGCCGGTGATCTTCGCGATGCGCATCTCGCCCAGCCTTTCGCACAGGGCTTTGACCGCGTCGCTGCCCCGGGGGTCGGTGTACAGCATGGCGTTGTGCAGCGGATTGCCCGCGCCGTCGGTCATGACGAACGTCTCCCCGAAGGAGGTGATGCCGATGCCGCCGATGTCCGGGTACTGGCCCGCCATCTCCCGCAGGACCCCGGTCACGGCGTCCATGATGACGGACACGTCGATCTCGTGGCCCGTCACCCGCCGCCTGACCGGATAGTCCCGGTACGCCTTGCCCAGATACTTGCCGCCCGCGTCAAACACCGTGCACTTGCAGCCGGTGGTGCCGATATCCAATCCCGCGATCTTCATTATAAACCTCCGGTTTGAATGAGGAATTAGGAATTAGGAGTGAGGAATGGTGGTGCAAATTCCTTCGGAATTTGTCCGATTGATTCCGTTCCTCATAAATTCCTAATTCCTCATTCCTAATTCCTAATTAGTCGATCTCCACCCAGTCGTAATGGAGGTACGTCGTAAACGCTTCCTTGAGCACATCCTTCATGTGCCCCACGCCGACAGAGGTGTGGTGCTTGAAGCCGCCGCGGGCGAGGCGGATCATCTTGTTCTGCATGTCGGGGACATGGCACACGCCCGCGCAGCCGAAGTAGCCGTCCTCGATGGGATCGTCGGTGAACTCGGCCTCGGAGGCGTACATGATGAGCTTGCCGTCCACCGTCTGGCAGTTGGCAATGGTGGTGGGGAAGGCGCGGATGCGGCCCTCGTTGGTGCCCCAGCCGCTGCCGGGGTCGCCCTTGGCGAACATCTTGTGCTCGGTCACGGTGCCGCGTCCGGTCATGAGCTGCTGGGCCACCGGGCCGCAGTGGAACAGTATCACCTTGTTCTCGTCGTCGCCGTAGTTGTTGTTCCAGTCGAGGACCGCGGTGGGCATCTCGCTGGCCAGCGCCATGGCGCGCATGGTGAGCGCGGAGCACATGTCGATCTCGCAGCTTGCCGGGATGCCGCGGTCGTTCAATTCGGACAGCAGCACGCACGGGCACACGCGCAGGATCGTCTCCATCTCGTTCCAGCACCTGAGGGTCAGCGCGTCGAGGCGGTACTCCTCGATGTATTGGTCGATCACCACGCCGATCTTTGAAAGCGTCACCATGTTCTTCTGCGGCACGCCGGAGAAGTCGGTGTACTTTTCAAGCGCCGCCATCTTCGCGATGACCTTCGGGTCGTCCTCGCCGAGCTTTCCGACCTTGTAGACCAGCTCCGACAGGTCGAAGGACTCCACGTTGATGCCGTACTTTTGAAGCGTCAGCTCGTCGAAGCGCACGGTCTTGAACGCCGTGGTGCGCGCGCCGATGCAGCCCACGTTGAAGCGCTTCATGCCGTTGACCACGCGACAGACCGCCGCGAAGTCACGAAGGTTCTGCGCAAACGCCGGGGTCAGGGGGTGCACGACGTGGGGCTTCAACACCGTGAACGGCACGCCGTACTGCGTGAACACGTCGGTCACGGAGAACTTGCCGCAGAAGGCGTCGCGGCGGTGCTTGAAGTCCATCTTGCCGATCTCGTCGGGGTACGCCTGCATGAGGATCGGCACGCCGGCGTCCTGCAGCGCCGTGATCGCGCCGTTTTCGTCGGCAAATATCGGCATTGAGAAGATCACGCCGTCAAACTGGCCCTCGTGCTCCTTGAGCCATTTGGCGTACATGAGGCCCTCGTCCCGGGTCTCGATACCGCCGTAGCGCGTGAGCTCGGCGTCCATGGCGATGTAGCCGTAGCCGGCGTTGGTCACGGCCTTGATCATGTCCTCCCGCGCGCCGTAGATCAATTCGCCCGGCATGAAGCCGCGGTTGGCGAACGCCAGCGCAAATGTCATTTTCTTTCCCATAGTGTTATCCTCCGGTCAGTGTGATACAATCTGCCGCCGGACGGGGCTTCCGCGCCGTCCGGCGATTGTCCGCCGCGATTACTTCGCGGACTGCGAGGCCTTCCTGCGGATGACGTCGATGATGACGGCGACCACGATGATCAGGCCCTTGACCATCTTCTGGGGGCCCTGGGCCACGCCCAGCAGGTTAAGCCCGTTGGCGATGATGCCGATGATCAGTATGCCGATGAGGGTGCCGATCATGGAGCCCTCGCCGCCGGACATGGAGGTGCCGCCGATGACGACCGCGGCGATGGCGTCCATCTCCTGGCCGTCGGCGTTGGTGGGCACGGCGGAGTCGAGGCGCGAGGACAGCAAGAGCGCCGCCACGCCGCAGCACAGGCCGCTGACCACGTACACGAAGCACTTGACCTTGCGCAGGTTGATGCCCGACAGCTTGGCGCAGCTCTCATTGCCGCCGATGGCGTAGGTGAAGCGGCCGATGCGGGTGTACTTGAGGATGTACCAGCCCAGCAGTATGACCGCCAGCATGATCAGCGTGGACCACACCGGGATGCCCGCCACGCGGCCGGACACCGCGGTGAAGCCGGCGGGGAAGGTGTAGATGGGCTGGCCCGCGGTGACGGTGTAGGCCGCGCCGCGCACGATGGACATGGTGCCCAGCGTCGCGATGAACGGCGGCAGGCTCAAGAAGGAGATCAGCATGCCGTTGATCAGGCCGATGACGCCAGAGAACAGTATGCAGACCAGTATCGTCACGAACACCGGCACGTGGTAGTTCTTCATCAGTATGCCCATCAGCAGGCCGGACAGCGCGATGTTCGAGCCGACCGACAGGTCGATGCCGCCGGAGATGATGACGAAGGTCATGCCCACGGCCACCACGAAGTTGATGGAGATCTGCTGGAAAACGTTCAGGAAGTTCGACGAGGTCAAAAACACCGGGGAGGCGATGGCCAAATCCAGGCACAGCGCCGCCAGCGCGATCACGATGCCCAGCACGTTGTTGGAGGAGCTCAGCTTCTTGACGCCCTTCTCCTTCCGGCGGTTCTTGAACATCGTGTACAAGAGGCCGCCGGCGCCCACGATGATCAGGTCGATGGCGCACACCCAGAGGATGGAGGAGACGCTGTTGACGGCGATGACGAAGCGGTCGGCGCTGGTGAACTCCACCTCGTCCGGCACCACCACGTCGTCCGGGTTGATGCCGAGGATGTCGGCGGCGGCGATCTGGCCCAGCGCCTTCTTGCGGGCGGCCTGCTGCTCCTCCAGCTCGGCCAGATGGCCCCGCTGAGACGCCGCGTACAGGTTCAGCGCACCCAGCGCAATGCCCAGCACCAGGCAGACGATGAATACGATCTTCAGATTTTTCTTCATAGCGATACCTTCTTCAATGTTATTGGTGCGGGACTATGCGGTGTGCTTGTCGCCGCCGGTGGCGTAGTAGAGTATCTTCTCCTGGGTCAGCGTGCCGTCGTTGTCGAATACGCCGGTGATCTCGCCCTGGTGCATGACGGCGACCCGGTCGGACATGCCCAGTATCTCCGGAAGCTCCGAGGAGATCATGATGACCGCGACGCCCTGGCGGATCAGGTCGTTGATGATGTTGTAGACCTCGATCTTCGCACCGACGTCGATGCCGCGGGTGGGCTCGTCGAATATGATGACCTTGGAATCGCTCAGCAGCCACTTGGCCAGCACCACCTTCTGCTGGTTGCCGCCGGAGAGGTTCCGCGCCAGCTGCTGCATGGAGGGCGTTTTGATGTTCAGCTTTCCGATGTACTCGTTGACGGTGGCCTTCTCCTGCCCAAGGTTCAGGTGAAGCGACGCGCCGAACTTGTCAAGCGTCGCCAGCGTCATGTTCTGGCTGATGGGCAGCGGCAGCACCAGGCCCTCGCCCTTGCGGTCCTCGGTGACGAAGCCGATGCCTGCCTTGATGGCGTCCAGCGGCTGCTGGATGGACACCTTCTGGCCGTCCACGTAGATCTCGCCGGACTCCTTCGGGTCCATGCCGAATATCGCGCGGGCGGTCTCGGTGCGGCCCGCGCCGACCAGGCCCGCGATGCCCAGTATCTCGCCGCCCCGGGCGGACAGCGACACGCCGTTGACCTGCTTGCCCGCATGGATGTCCTCGACGCGCAGGCGCTCCTTGCCGGGCGTGGTCTGGATCTTCGGGAACTTTTCCTTCAGCTCGCGGCCCACCATGTAGCGGATGATTTCGTCCAGGTTGGTGTCGGCCACGTTCAGCGCGGTCACGTTCGCGCCGTCGCGCATGATCGTCGCGCGGTCGCAGATCTCCATGACCTCCTCGAGGCGGTGGGAGATGTAGATCATGGAGACGCCCCTGGACTTGAGCATCCGGATGGTGTCGAACAGCGTGTCGATCTCGCGGTTGGTCAGCGGGGCGGTGGGCTCGTCCAGTATCAGCACCTTGGAATTGATGCTCAGCGCCTTGGCGACCTCCACCATCTGCTTTTGCGCGACGCCCAGATCGCGCACGAGCTGGTGGGCGTTTACCGCCACGCCCAGGTCGTCCAGCAGCTTCTGGGCCTCGTCGTACATCCTGCGCCAATCCACCTGGAAGCGGTTTTTCATCAGCTGGCGGCCCATGAATATGTTTTCGGCCACCGTGAGCTGTTCGGTCAGGTTCAGCTCCTGGTAGATGGTGGATATGTTCAGCGCCTGCGCGTCCTGGGCGGAATTGATCTCCACCTTCTGCCCGTCGAAGAAGATGTCGCCCTCGTCCTTCTGGTACGCGCCGGACAGTATCTTCATCAAGGTCGATTTGCCGGCGCCGTTCTCGCCCAGCAGTGCATGCACCTCGCCCTTGCGCACGGAGAGGTTGACATGATCCAGCGCCAGCACGCCGGGAAAGCGCTTGACGATGCCGCGCATTTCGAGGAATTCTGCCACCGGTGATTCACCCCCTGTCAGAGTCTGTATTTCATTGAAACGCGGCGGCGCGTATGCGCCGCCGCACGGGTTCGCTTGCCGATTGAAGGATTAAAGGAACTGATCGACGTTGGTGCTGTCCACGACGGTGGTCTCAGCCTCGATGATCTTGTCGGTGCGCTCAACGCCGTCGATGGCGTCGGCCAGCGCCTTGATGGCGTTCGCGCCGATGGCGACGGGGCCGCAGTCCAGGGTGCCGTCCAGCTCGCCGGACTTCACGGCTTCCTTCGCGTTGGGGTTGCCGTCGAGGCCGACGCAGATGATGTCGTCGCGGTTGAGCTGCTTGCACGCCTGCACGGCGCCCAGAGCCATCTCATCGGACAGGCCGTAGATCACGTTGATTTCGGGATGCGCCTGGATCATGTCCATCGCGGCGTTCATGCCCTTCTCACGTACCCAGTCGCCGGGCTGAGTGGCAACCACGGTGATGCCGGGATAGGATTCCTTGCACTTGTCGACGAAGCCGCCCATGCGCTGGGTGGTGTAGTCGGACGGCAGGCCCTCGATAATGGCCACGACGGCTTCGCCGTTCATCTTCTCATTGACCCAGTCGGCGATCTTGGCGCCGCCGTTGTACTGGTTGTATCCGGAATAGGCGTATACGTCCGCGCCCTCCAGCTCGGTGATGGTGTTGAACATGACCACCGGGATGCCGGCCTCGTTGGCCTTCTTGATGGCGGGGATCAGCGCGTCCAGGTTGATGCCGCAAACCGCGATGCCCTTGACGCCCTGGGTGATGAAGTCCTCCATCATGGACGTCTGGGTGGCGTAGTCATCCTCCGACGGGGGCGCAAGGATCTCCAGCTCATAGCCGAGCGCGTCCGCAACGGGGGTCGCGCCTTCGATGCAGCTGGCATAGAAGGGGCTGGTCATGGCCGGGGGCAGGAAGCCCAGCTTGTCGGCGGCGAACGCCGAAGAGGTCAGGGCGATGAGCAGGACGAGTACGAGCGCAAGCGCTTTCTTCATGGTGATAACCTCCTTTTAATATAACATGCCGATACGGCATATAATCAGCCTGACATTCTGTTCAGACTCACCATGATGTTATTATATATATTTATCGGTTGTTTGTCAATGTGCGGACGGCGGGTTCGGTGGATTTTTATGCAAAAAATCCGCCGCCTTTCGGCGGCGGGTGTGGGAAGAGGTCATTTAATGACGCACAATTCGTATTCCCGGGTGCCCAGGCCGATCTTTTCGCCGTGGGCGAGGGTCTCCTTCCAGCGCACGTTGGGGTTGGAGTCCATGAAGTGGTCGTGGTGGTGGTGCCAGTCCGGTTTGGCCAGGTTGTCGCCCAGCTGGCTGTTGCGGATGGGCGTGGCCTGCTGGCACAGGTCGGCGCAGGCCTGGTCCAGTGCGACGGGATCGAAGGACGCCAGCATGCCGATGTTGGGCAGTATCGGCGCGTCGTTCTCGTCGTGGCAGTCGCAGTTGGGGGACACGTCCATGATCAGGCTGATGTGGAAGCAGGGCCTGCCGTGGCAGATGGCCTGGGTGTACTCCGCCATCTTGCGGCAGAGCATCTCGGTGGCGCTGCCGTTTACGTTGCTGATGGCGTCGAAGGCGCAGGCCCCGATGCAGCGGCCGCAGCCCTTGCAGATCGCGGGGTCGATGAACGCCTTGCGGTCCGCGCCGTAGGTGATGGCGTCGCTGCCACACTCCCGGGCGCAGCGCTTGCAGCCCCGGCAGAGGGCGGGATCGACGATGGGCGTGCCCTCGTTGTGCTGGTGCATCTTGCCGGCGCGGCTGCCGCCGCCCATGCCGATGTTTTTGATCGCGCCGCCGAAGCCGGTCATCTCGTGGCCCTTGAAGTGGGTCAGGGAGATCAGCACGTCGGCGTCCATCAGCGCCTGGCCCACCAGCGCCGTCTGACAGCACTCGCCATTAACCACCGGGACCTCGACGTCGTCGGTGCCCCGCAGGCCGTCGGCGATGATGATCTGACAGCCGGTGGTGACGGAGTTGAAGCCGTTGATCTCCGCGCAGGCCAGGTGGTCGACGGCGTTCTTGCGGGAGCCGGGGTAGAGCGTGTTGCAGTCGGTCAGGAAGGGCTTGCCGCCCAACTCGCGGATCAGGTCGGCCACGGCCTTGACGTAGTTCGGCCGCAGGTAGGCGAAGTTGCCCAGCTCGCCGAAGTGCATCTTGATCGCCACGAACTTGCCCTCGAAGTCGATGCCCTCGATGCCCGCGGCGCGGCACAGCTTTTGCAGCTTCACGCCCTGGCTGACCCCCACGTGCGTGCGGAAGTCGGTGAAGTAAACCTTGGCTTTTTCCATAAGAACCTCCTTTGGGGTGGTGTTGGGTTGTGATGAGGCGGGGGATTGGCGGTAATGGAAATTGAGAATTGAAAATTGAGAATTGAGAATGGCGGTGCAAATCCTTCGGATTTGTTTGACTGAAATGGGTCGCGTCGGGATGCTGTAATCAAAGAAATCCGGAAGGATTTCCACATTAACTCTCAATTCTCAATTCTAAATTCTAAATTCTTCTCATCCCTGTTCTATTATAATCCTTCCTCAATATCGCGTACAGCTCCACATCAACATACCTGCCCTTATTGAACAGGCGGCTTCGGAGGGTGCCCTCGTGCTGCATGTGGCACTTGCGCATGACCGCGCCGGAGGCGGGGTTGGTGGTCTCGTGCTGGGCCTCGATGCGGTTTAATTGCATGTGGTCGAAGCCGTACTGAATCACCGCGCGGAGCGCCTCGGTCATGAGGCCGCGGCCCCAGTACTCGCGGGCGAGGGAATAGCCCACCTCGGCGGCGGCGTTGTCCTCCTGCACCCACATAAAGCCGATGGTGCCGATGACGCGCCCGGTCTCGAGAAGCTCGATGCCCCAGCTTCCGCACTCGTGGGTCCGGTACCGCCTGAGCATGTAGCGCAGGTAGGCGCGGCTGTCGCCGATGGATCGGTGGGCGTCCCACAGCACGTGGCGGGCGACCTCCGGGTCGCGGCTGTAGCGGTAGATGTCCGGCGCGTCCCGCATGGTCAGCTTCCGAAGTCGGAGCCGCGGGGTGCGCAGATCGGGCATGTAGATCAGCATTTCTGCTTTCAGCATGGGTGAGGACCTCGGTCTATTTGAGTAGGTTGGCGGCCATGAGCGCGGCGCAGATGGTCTTGGAATCGCTGATTTCGCCCCGCATGATCCGCGCGACGACCTCGTCAAGCGGCAGCTTGACGAGGTTCAGGAACTCGTCGTCGTCGGGGTGGCTTAAGCCGGCGTGAAGGTCTCGGGCCAGGTAGAGGGAGATCTTTTCGTTCGAGAAGCCCGGCGTGGTGAGTATGTCGGTCAGGTGGGTCCACGTTCCGGCGGTCAGGCCCGTCTCCTCCCGAAGCTCCCGCTTCGCGGCCTCCAGACGGTCCTCGTTTTTTGCGTCCAGCTTGCCCGCCGGGATCTCCAGGAGCACCCGGTCGACGCAGGCGCGGAACTGCCTGACCAGCCACACGTTGCCCGCGTCATCCACGGGGATCACCGCGGACGCGCCGATGTGCCGGGCGCACTCCCGCTTGGCCAGGTGGCCGTTGGGCAGCTCGTAGGTCATGTGGTCGATGTGGAGTATGATGCCGTCGAAGACTCGCTTGGAATCCACCGGCCTCTCGATGATGTTCTGATCGCTCACGCCGCGTCGCCTCCGGTTTGACAGGATGGTCAAATATTCGACGGGCGGGGGCAAAATCCTGCAAAAACGGTATTCTATGGCCGAAAAAGGAATGTTATATTTTGGATTTTCGCCTTTCTTCACCCGCGCTCAATTGACATTTCACTTTAAAACAGTTATAATCATTCGGTAAGCCGCTCGAAACCGGCTTGAAATTCATGCTTTTATGAGCGTGGTGCCCAGTTTCGGCGAGATTTTTAAATAGGAGGTGCAACGCGTGTACGCAGTCATTAAGACCGGTGGCAAGCAGTACCGTGTTCAGCAGGGCGACGTGATCTTCGTTGAGAAGCTCGACGCGCAGGCGGATGAAGCGGTTACTTTCGACGAGGTGCTGCTCGTCGGCGACGCGGACCAGGCCAAGGTTGGCACGCCCGTCGTGGAAGGCGCGAAGGTCGAGGGCAAGGTTCTCGCTCAGGTGAAGAGCCGCAAGATCGTCGTCTATAAGTACAAGGCCAAGAAGAACGAGCGCAAAAAGCAGGGCCACCGTCAGCCCTACACCAAGGTTGAAATCACGGCCGTCAACGCCTGATGAGATTCCACGGTACGACCGTTACATTCTTTAAACGGTCAGACGGCGCGCTCATCGGCTATCGGGCGAACGGGCACTCGGGTTACGCGGCGGCGGGCGAGGACATCGTTTGCGCCGGGGTTTCGGCCCTGACCCAGAGCACGTTGAACGGCCTTCAGAACATCCTGAAGGCGCCGGTTCGGTCCGATATCGACGAACGCACGGCTTCCCTGGAGGCCGAGCTCAGGCCTGAGGCGACAACGGAGCAGGTGGATCGGGCGCAGCTGCTGCTCGAGACGCTCTTGCAGGGCCTTCAGGCCATGGAGAGGAGTTATCCTCGAAATGTACGCATATTCTTCGAAGAACGGAGGTAAAGCACATGTTCATGATGAATCTTCAGCTCTTCGCTCATAAGAAGGGAATGGGTTCCTCCCGCAACGGCCGTGACAGCCATGCGCAGCGCCTCGGCGTGAAGCGCGCGGACGGTCAGTTCGTGCTCGCGGGCAACATTCTCGTTCGTCAGCGCGGAACCAAGTTCCATCCCGGCCACAACGTGGGCATCGGCGACGACGATACCCTGTACGCGAAGCTGGATGGCGTCGTAAAGTTCGAGCGCCTGGGCAAGACCCGCAAGCAGGTCAGCATCTATCCCAAGACGGAGGCTGTCGCGGCGGAATAATCGCATAGGAACGAAAAAGCGCGCCAAGCGGGAAACCCGGGCGCGTTTTTTCGTGCTTTGAAGGAGGACGTACAAATGCTGGTGGGTGACGAGGCGCTGGACCTCGGACTGACGCTGATCGACTCCGCCCAGTGCTTTCGCTGGGTGGAAAAGGACGGGCGGTTCGGGTGCGTGCTGGACGGCAGGGCCGTGTGGCTTTACCGGGACGGCGACGGCATCCACGCCGAGGGCGACGTGGACCGCGAGACCCTGCGCCGCTACCTGGACCTGGACCGGGACTACGCGGCGATTGCGGCGGAGTACGGCCACATCCCGCAGGCGCGGCGGGCGATCGAGCTGTACCCCGGCCTGCGGGTTTTGAACCAGCCGGCCTGGGAGGCGCTGATCTGCTTCATACTGTCGGCCAACAACAACGTGCCGCGCATCCGGGGGCTGGTGGCGGCGCTGAGCGCGCGCTACGGCGAGGATTGCGGCGATCTGCATGGCTTTCCGACCCCGGAGGCCCTCGCCAACGCCGACGAGGATGATCTGCGGGCGCTGAAGGTGGGGTATCGCGCGCGGTACCTGATCGACACGGCGCGGCGGGTGTGCGACGGCTTTCCCCTCGACGACCTTCGGCGCATGCCCTGCGACGAAGCCCGGGCGCGGCTGGTCACCCTGCCCGGGGTGGGGGAGAAGGTGGCCGACTGCGTGCTGCTGTTCGGCTGCGGACAGACCGCGGCCTTCCCGGTGGACGTGTGGGTGGCGCGGCTTTTGACGGACTGGTTCGGCCTCGAGTGCAGATCCCGAAGCGCCCTGGCCCGCCAGGCGCGGGCGCTGCTCGGCGAGCACGCCGGGCTGATGCAGCAGTTCCTGTTCCACGCCGCCCGGACGGGGGGCGTGGAACTGACGAAGTAATCTGATGACTACATTCCCGCAAACAGCGCCCGGATGCTCTGCTCGTCCTCATCGGGGCGGAGCTTGCGCAGGGCGAGTATGAACCGCCCCTCGCGGTTGGTATAGTCGCAGGTGACCAGCAACAGCAGCTTATCGTCGTAGCGCACGTCCACGGGCAGCTTGAGGGCGCTCTTGCTCTGCATCTTGAGGGTGAAGAGCTCGAAGCGCGTCTCGTCGAACACGAACTGGCGCACGTCGAAGTAGTGGCTGTCGTTGGGCTTCATGCTGGCGGTGAAGGCCGCGAAGGGCACGTACAGCCGGTTTTCATAGATCGTGTCAAAGCGCGCCAGCGGGTGCATCTTCATGAAATTGAGGGCGGCGAAGCTGTCCAGGCGCCCGAACATGGCGCCGTTTTTCATGTTGTGGCCGTAGACGATCAGGCAGTCGTCCTCCGGCGTCAGGCGGTTCACGCCGTCCAGGAACAGGCAGCCCTCCCGGCTTTCCTCGCCGTCGAAGTTGTGGGTGAGGTAGTATTCGTTGTCGTTTTCCCGCTGGGTGACCGGCAGGGACAGAAACCCCGGGATGTCCAGGTAGCCCACGGTGTCGGGGTTGTACTGTATGAGCTGGCTGAACGCCTGCTGCACCGGCGGGGCGGTGGGCAGCGCGTAGACCTGCGTCTGCGGGCCGCGGGTGCCGATGGGCTCGTCCAGGGGCACGGCGCGCTCGGTGCTGTCGGGCCCGGGGGCGTCCGTGGGTCCAGGGGCGTCCGTGGGTCCGGGGGTCGGCGCGGCGTCCTCCTGCGGCGGGGCGTCGGTATCGGGCGTCTTGACCGGCTCCAGGGTCAGGAGCACGATGGCGGTGGGCGCGGGGCTGTACATGGCGCGGTAGCGGTCCGCGTCGCCCTGTATGCGCGCGCGGTTGGCAAACCAGCCCGCCGCGTAGCCGCCCAGCCCCACGATGACGAGCAGGAGCAGCACGCACACCACCGTCAGCGCGCGGCGCTGGAGACGACGATAAAGGCTGTCGGATGAATTTCGCTTTTTTCGGGACATTGAAGCCTCCGGGAGGTTGTTTTTTCTCATCTATTATAATGGATATCGCCGCGAAAAGCAAGCGCAACAAATGCGCAGCGTTTATGAACAAAAACTCTTGACGTTTTCGGGTTTTCCTGCTAATATTATAGAGGGAAAGTTATGCGCAAGTTAAACGACGCAAAACCTACATATCAAAGGAGGAGATACCTATGAACAACATTCCGCAGGTCAAGATGGGCATTATCGCGGTCAGCCGCGACTGCTTCCCGATCACGCTTTCCGAAAAGCGCCGCAAGGCCATCGTGGCGAAGCTGCAGGAGAAGAAGTTTGACATCTACGAGTGTCAGACCATCATTGAGGGCGGCATCGACGCCAATGTGAACGAGGCCTATGACGAGATCGTGAAGTCCGGCGTGAACGCGCTGGTCGTGTTCCTGGGCAACTTCGGCCCCGAGGGCCCGGAGACCCTGATCGCCAAGAAGTTCGGCGGCCCGGTGATGTACATCGCGGCAGCCGAGGAGAATATCGGCGTTTTGTCGTCCGACCGTGGCGACGCCTACTGCGGCATGCTGAACGCTTCCTACAACCTGAAGCTCAGCGGCATCAAGGCCTATATTCCCGAGTATCCCGTGGGCGACGCCGAGTACTGCGCCAACGAGATCATCGACTTCGAGCCCATCGCCCGCGCGATCCTCGGCCTGCAGGATCTCAAGATCATCACCTTCGGCCCCCGTCCGTTCGACTTCCTGGCCTGCAACGCCCCCATCGCCCCGATCTTCAAGCTGGGCGTGAACGTGCAGGAGAACAGCGAGCTGGACCTGCTGAAGGCTTACAGGGAGCATGCCAACGACCCCCGCATCCCCGCCAAGATCAAGGAGATGGAGGAGGAGCTCGGCGAGGGCAACAAGATGCCCGGCATCCTGCCCAGGCTTGCGCAGTATGAACTGACCCTGCTCGACTGGATCGAGGCCAACAAGGGCACCGCCAAGTATGTGGCCATGGCCAACAAGTGCTGGCCCGCCTTCCAGACCGAGTTCGGCTTCGTGCCCTGCTATGTCAACTCCCGCCTGACCGCCATGGGCATCCCGGTGGCCTGCGAGGTGGACATCTACGGCGCGCTGTCCGAGTACATCGGCACCTGCGTGACCGGCGCGCCCGTGACGCTTTTGGACATCAACAACAGCGTGCCCGCCGACATGTACGACAAGAGCATCAAGGGCTGCTACGACTACGGCTTCACCGAGACCTTCATGGGCTTCCACTGCGGCAACACCCCCATGTGCCGACTGACCAAGGGCACCATGAAGTATCAGCTGATCATGAAGCGCTCCCTTGAACCCGACTCCGAGCCCGACATCACCCGCGGCACCCTCGAGGGCGACATCGCTCCCGGTGAGATCACCTTCTATCGCCTCCAGGGCAACAAGGACAGCGTGCTGCAGTCCTACATCGCCCAGGGCGAGATCCTGCCCGTGGCGACCCAGTCCTTCGGCGGCATCGGCGTGTTCGCCATCCCCGAGATGAACCGCTTCTATCGCCATGTGCTGATCGAGGACGGCTATCCGCACCATGGCGCGGTGGCCTTCGGCCATGCGGGCAAGGCGCTCTACGAGGTGTTCAAGTACCTGGGCGTGGAGAAGATCAGCTTCAACCAGCCCAAGGGCTGCTACTACAAGAGCGAGAATCCCTTCGCTTGATCACTTGACGACATAAGGCGGAGGCTGTTCCGAATTGGAACAGCCTCCGCTTTATGTATTGCGTCTCAGCCGCAGTGGCCGCAGTCGCCGGCGCAGCTTGAGCAGTTGCCGCCGCAGTCGCAGTCGTCGTGCCGGGTGCAGCGGATGTCGGGGTCGTAGGCCAGCGCGCCATTGACCAGGTCGGTGATGGCGTCGTCCGCCTGACCGGCCACGCCGCCGTAGAACAGTATGCCCGCGTCGTTGAGCGCCTGCATCGCGTCCTCGCCGATGTTGCCGCAGATCACCGCCTTGACGTCCAGCGATTGAAGCATCTCGGCGACCGCCTGGTGGCCGGTGGCCTCCGCCTCCGCGATGAACTCCATCAGCACCTGGTGGTTCTCGATCTCATAGATTTTGAAGTGCTTCGCGTGGCCGAAGTGCTGGAATATCAGTCCCTCGTAAAAGGGGATCGCAATGCGCATGGGGGTGCCTCCTTGTTTAATCATTCCCGCGTCACAGCGTGCGCAGGGCGTCGATCAGGGCGGTCTTGCCGGCGGTCTTGTCGTCCTTCATCTTGATGACCTTCGCGGGGACGCCCGCCACGACGGCGTTGTCCGGCACGTCCGAGATGACCACGCTGCCCGCGGCGACCACGGCGTTTTTGCCGATGTGCACGCCCTCGATGACCACGGCGTTGGCGCCGATCAGCACGCCGTCCTCGACGATCACGGGCGTCGCGCTGGCGGGCTCCACCACCCCGGCCAGCACCGCGCCGGCCCCGATGTGGCAGCGGCTGCCCACGGTGGCCCGGCCGCCCAGCACCGCGCCCATGTCGATCATGGTGTCCGCGCCGATCACCGCGCCGATGTTGATCACCGCGCCCATCATGATCACCGCGCGCTCGCCGATCTCCACCCGGTCGCGGATGATCGCGCCGGGCTCGATGCGGGCATTGACGGGCTTCACGTCCAACAGCGGCACCGCGCTGTTGCGGCGGTCGGCCTCGACCACGTAATCCTGAATGACGTCGGCGCTGGCCTTCAGCACCGGCTCGATGTCGGCCCACTCGCCGAACACCACGCAGTCCTTCCCGCCGAACACCTTGCAGTTCGGGAAGGCAACGGGTTCGGCGGCCTTCACGTACACCTTCACCGGGGTCTTCTTCTCGGCGTCATGGATGAAGCGAATGATTTCCTCCGCGTTCATGGGAACATCCTTTCTTACGATAAAACGTCGTCCATGTTGTAGAGCCCGGCGGGCTGATTGACCACGAAGCGCGCGGCCCGCATGGCCCCGGCGGCGAATATGCGGCGGCTGGTGGCGCTGTGCTTGAACTCCAGCGTCTCGTCGACGCCGAAGAAGAACACGCTGTGCTCCCCGGCCACGGTGCCGCCCCGCAGCGCGTGGATGCCGATCTCGTGGCCCCGGGCCCCGGGCACGCCCTCGCGCCCGTAGACGTGGTCGAAGCCGTCGTCCGGGTCCACGGCCTTGAGCAGCATCTTCGCCGTGCCGCTGGGGGCGTCCACCTTCTGGTTGTGGTGGGTCTCCACGATCTCGATGTCGAAGCTGTCTTTAAGTGCCGGGGCGACCATCGCCACCGCGCGCTTCAATACCGCCACGCCCACGGAGTAGTTTGAGGAGTGCATCACCCGCAGGGTCTTCGACGCCTCGCGGATCTGCGCAAGCTGTTCCTCGGTGAAGCCCGTGGTGCCGATCACCACGGCGCTATTGTCCCGGCGGGCGCGCGCGAGTATGCCGTCCAGGTTGCCGGGGTAGGAGAAATCAATGATGACGTCGGCGCGGCCGGGCACGTCCAGCGGGGAATCATAGAGCCCCGGGTGCACCACGCCGATGATGTCCATATCCTCCGACTGGAGCGCGATCTGCTCGATCATCAGCCCCATTCGGCCGTAGCCGCAAAGTATGACGTTCATTTATGCCTCCAATACCTTCATGGCCTCGATGAGCTTCGCCTTGTTGGCCGGGTCCATCTCGCAAAGCGGCAGGCGGTAGCCGCCCACGTCCATGCCGCGCAGGTTCATGGCCTCCTTGATCGGGATCGGGTTGACCTCGATGAACAGCGCGTTGATGAGCTCCAGGTACTTGAGCTGCATCTGCCGCGCCTTCTCCGCGTCGCCGGCGAACCAGGCCGCACACAGGTCGTGCACCTCGCGCGGGCACAGGTTGGCCCACACGCTCACCACGCCGGTGCCGCCCAGCGAGAGGATGGGCACGATCATGTCGTCGTTGCCGGACATCATGCAGAAGTCGTCGTTGCACAGCCGGGCCACCTTGGCGTCAAAGGAGATGTTGCCGCTGGCCTCCTTGATGCCCTTGATGTTGTCGATCTTCGACAGCGCCTCGATGCAGTCCAGCGACAGGCTGCAGCCCGTGCGGGAGGGCACGTTGTACAGCAGTATCGGCAGCTTCACCTGCTCGGCCACGGTGGCGAAGTGGCGGTACATGCCCTTTTGGTTGGCCTTGTTGTAGTAGGGCGTGATCAGCAAAAGGCCGTCCACGCCGCAGTCGCGGAAGGTGCGGCTCTTCATCAATGAGGTCTCCGTGGAGTTGGAGCCGCCGCCCGCGATGACCGGGATCGCCCCGCCCACGCAGTCCACCACGCAGCGCACGATGGCGGCGTCCTCGGCGTGCTCCGTGGTGCTGGACTCGCCGGTGGTGCCCAGGACCACCAGGCCGTCGGTGCCGTTTTCGATGTGCCAGCGGCAAAGCTCCTTCAGCTTTTCAAAATTGACCGTACCGTCCGCGTGAAAGGGCGTGACCAGCGCGACATAGCTTCCCTTGAACATGACTATCACCTGTCCTCGATTCATATAATGATGCTCTTATGGTAGCAGACCAATATTATGTTTGCAAGGCTTCCCCGGCGTGGAATATGTGATACTGAGCATGAGGAAAACTGATGGAAGATGCCGTTATCCATCGGTTTTGCTTGTGTCGAACGGCTGCCACAAATGTTATGCGCTGTGGCATATCTTAATATATTTACATATAATTAACGGATGCGGCGGGGCGAGGGGGCCGAACAACCCCGAAATATGAAAAAAGTTTTAAATATTTTTACAAATTTTATGCCAACGCCTCTTCTCAATTTGGCAAAGGTGTGCTATAATATTGGCACGAATGAGACGCCCAAGCGTCTGGTTTACCGAAATTGGAACCAAATTGCAGATTACGGCATGAAGGCGGGATCTTCATTGACGAGTGAACGATATTATTACAGCGGCCAGTCGGCCTACGCGCCGCGGGGCCGGTACGGCGGCACGATGCACCGGGCGCAGGGCGACGCGCCGCGCGGGAACGCGCCGCGCCGCGCGGGCGCAAACCCGGCTCGCGCGACGATCCAGCGGAACGGGCAGGGCGGCTACCGGCCCGAGCCGCGCAACGCCTACGGGCAGCGCCGGGGCCCGCAGTCCCAGGGGCGCAGGGTCGCATCTCCCCGCCGTCGCAGGGGCCTCCCCGCGGGGGTGAGACTGGGCGCGGCGCTGCTGGCGGCGGCGCTGGTGATCTTCCTGGGCGTGAAGCTGATCGGCGGCCTCGGCAACGCGGGCGTGGAGCGCTTCGCGGACAACGTGTACGTCAACGGCGTCAAGCTCACCGGCATGACGAAGGACGAGGGCATCAACTACATGCTGACGCTGAGGGACAAGTGGCTCAACCAGACCAGCACGCTTTCATTCAACGGCAAGACCTGGGACTTCTCCCCGGCGCAGGTCAAGGCGGATCTGAACTTCGACGACCCGCTCGAAAAGGCCTGGAGCCTGGGCCACGTGGGCAGCCGCGCGGACCGCAGGATGATCGTGGAGGGCCTGAAGCTCGCCCCGGCGGAGTTCGTCAGCAACCCCACCTACGACGAGGCCGCGCTCGACAAATTCGTGGCCGACATCGCATCTCAGGTGGACGTGGAGCCCATCGACGCCGAGGTCACGCTGACGGAGTTGAAGCCGGTGATCACCCGGGCGTCCGTCAACGGCTGGAAGCTGGACCAGGCGCAGCTCAAGGACAACCTGGTGCAGCTCATCGAGACGGGCAACACCGATTTCAACCTGCCGGTGAAGGAGGTGCAGCCCACCATCACCTCCGAGGACATGGAGATGCGCGTGATCGCCAAGTGCGAGACCGATGTCACCTTCCGCGGGCGTCCCAGCCGCACCAACGTGCGGGTGGCGCTGGAGCACTTCAACCTGTTCGCGGTGTACCCGGGGGACACCATCAGCTTCAACGACGTCGTCGGGCCGCGCACCGAGGCCGCGGGCTTCATGAAGGCCCCGGAATACGCCGGCAGCAACGAGGAAATGGGCATCGGCGGCGGCGTGTGCCAGGCGTCCACCACGCTCTACGACGCCATCATACAGGCGGGCATGACCATCATCGAGCGCAACCGCCACACCATGACCGTCTCCTACGTCGAGCCCAGCCAGGACGCCGCCGTCAACTACGGCAAGAAGGACCTGGTGTTCCGCAACGACACCGGCCACGCCATCTACATCTACACCAACGTGACCAAGGAGCTGGCCAGCGTGACCATCTACGGCACGCGCCCCGAGTACTTCAGCCGGCTGGAGAGCGTCATCATCCACGAGGAGCCCTCCGAGCGGGTGGGCTATCAGGACGACGAAGAGGGCAAGTACGTCTACTACACCACCGATCCGCCGGTGCTGTACAAGGAGGGCCACGGCAGCTGCGAGAGCGAGGGCTGGATCGTGTCCTACGACTGGGACACCAAGCAGGAGGTCAGCCGCGTGCAGGTCAACCACGATGTGTATTCGCCCGGCGTCAACGTCTACTGGCGCGGCGTCCACAACCTGGACGGCAGCGTCGAGACCACCGCCGAACCCGTGGAATGGTCGTAATCATTCCGACAGCCGTCTCATGACGAGGCGGCTGTTTTTTTGCCCGTTTCCCCGATCATTTGCAGAAATAACGGTATTTTCATGCCATAAAGCATGCACGTTAACAGGAAATCGGTTATACTGATAGCAACGGCTGTAATGAGGGCGACGGGCCGGACTTTGTCCACCAAAGAAAAGGAGTGTTTGGGGTTATGTTTGAAACTGCGAACGTATCCATATTCGCCGGCAGCGGCGGGCGCGTGTTTGCCGAGCGGATGTGCAGCTACATGGGCAAGCCTCTGGGTTCCTGCGAGATCATCACCTTCTCCGAGGGCAACACCTTCGTGCGCGTGAACGAATCCGTGCGCGACCGCGACGTCATACTGGTGCAGCCCATCGGCATGCGCTCCAATGACGAGTTCGTCGAGATTCTGTTCTGGATGGACGCCTTCAAGCGCGCCAACGCCAACACCGTCACGCTGGTCATGCCGTACTTCGGCTACGGCAAGGGAGACAAAAAGGACGAGCCCCGCGTCTCCATCCGCGCCAGGGTGTGCGCGGAGTGCATGGAGCTGGCCGGGGCGGACCGCTTCGCCACCATGGACCTGCACGCCCAGCAGCTCCAGGGCTTCTTCAAAAAGCCCATGGATCACCTCTACGCCCTGCCGATGCTGACCGAGGTGGTCAGGCGGCACGTGGGCATCGACAACATGGTGGTCGTCTCCCCGGACGCGGGCTACGCCAAGCAGGCCCGCAAGTTCGCCGACATACTGGGGCTGCCCATCGCCATCGGCGACAAGACCCGCTCCGACCACACCGAGAACGCCGCCGTTTTGGAGGTCATCGGCAATGTGGACGGCAAGAACTGCCTGATCGTGGACGACTTCACCATCTCCGGCGGCACGCTGGTGAACCTGGCAGAATCGCTCAAGGCCCGCGGCGCGAAGGAGATCACCGCCATGCTCAGCCACAACATCATCTCCCGGCGGGGCATCGAGAAGATCAACAACAGCCCCATCAGGATGGTCTATTCCACCGACACCGTGTACAACCCCAACATCATCGGCGAGGAGAAGTTCCGCACCGTGTCCGTCGCGCCGATGTTCGCGGAGACCATCATGCGCTATTACAACTACGAATCCATCAACGCCATGTTCAACAAGCTGCCCGACAAGGTGGTGGAGGCGGGATTCCGCTTTACCGGACTGGAGATCTGAGCGATTATACGCGCCCCTGATGGCGAAGCGGCCGTCAGGGGCGATTATTATATAAACAAAATGTTAAATGCGTGCCATTTGCGGGGAAATATGATAGAATAGAACACAGCAATCTGATTAGGAGGATCAATATGAAAGCACTGATACTGGCGGCGGGGTTCGGCTCCCGGCTAGCGCCGCTGACGGATACCATCCCCAAGAGCCTCGTGCCGGTCAACGGCAAGCCCATACTGTTCAAGCAGATCGAGAACCTGTACGAGAACGGCATCACCGACATCACCGTGATCTCCGGCTACCGCGCCAACATGCTGGAGGCCGCCGTGCACGACTGCTTCCGGGATGTGAACATCATCGAGAGCGTGGACTACCGCGACACCAACAACATGTACTCCGCTTACCTGGCCCGCGAGGCCATGGCGGGGGAGCCCTTTTTGATGATGAACGCGGACGTGTTCATGGACGCCAGCGTGATCGAGTCGCTTCTGCACTTCTCGGGCGAGAACGCCATCGTCACCGACATCGGTTTCTACCTGGAGGAATCCATGAAGGTCATCGAAAAGGATGGCCGCATCACCCACATCTCCAAGCAGATCCCCCAGGCGGAGGCCCTGGGCGCGTCCATCGACGTGTACAGGTTCTCCGCCGAGGGCGGCGCGGCGTTCTTCCGCAAGTGCGCCGAGTTCATCGAGGAGAAGGGCGAGAAGAAGCTGTGGAGCGAGGTGGCCCTGGACGCCATACTGGACGAGGTGGCCTTCGAGGCCTGCCCGCTGAACGGGCGCTGGTTCGAGATCGACAACCACGACGACCTGGCCGCCGCCGAGCGCATATTCGCGGACGAGTGACACCGGAGGAGGTATAATTATGATCTATCATTCCGACGCCGCCGAGATGGAGGCCGTGCTGGACACCGCGTGGCGCATGTGCGCCGCCGCCCGCACCGCGCCGAAGGCCAAGGGCGTCGACCACATCGAGACCATGGTATTGGTGGGCGGGGACAAGGACAAAATCGCCGCCGAGCTGGAGCGCCTCGCGGAGCCGCTTCACTACCAGTTCTTCCTGCGGGACGCCGGGAACGTCCGCGCCGCCCAGGCGCTGGTGCTCATCGGCGTCAAGGAGGGGCAGCGGGGGCTGAACGAGGGCTGCCGCCACTGTCACTTCAACAACTGCGCGGACTGCGCCGCCAAGGGCGGCGTGTGCGTATACGACCCCATGGACCTGGGCATCGCCATCGGCTCCGCCGTGGCCGCCGCCGCGGACGGCCGGGTGGACAACCGCGTGCTGTTCTCCGCGGGCCGCGCCGCCATGTCCCTGGGCCTGATGGGCGAGGACGTCCGCATGGTGATGGCCATCCCGCTGTCCGTAAAGGGCAAGAATCCGTTCTTTGACCGGAAATGAAAGGTGTTTTGAACCGTGAACAAACCCACATTGATCATCATGGCCGCCGGCATGGGCAGCCGCTTCGGGGGCAGCAAGCAGACCACGCCCGTGGACGACGCCGGGCACATCATCATTGATTTTTCCATATTCGACGCCGTCCGCGCCGGGTTCGGCCGGGTGATCTGCGTCATCAAGCCGGAGATGGAGGCGGGCTTCCGCGCCGCCATCGGGGACCGCATCGCCGAGAAGGTGGAGTTGCGCTACGCCTTCCAGGCCGTCGACCGCCTGCCGGAGGGCTATACCGTACCGGAGGGCCGGGTCAAGCCCTGGGGCACCGCCCACGCCGTGCTGTGCGCGCTTGACCAGGTGGAGGGCCCCTTTGCCGTCATCAACGCCGACGACTTCTACGGCGCCGGCGCGTTCAGGGCCGCGGCGGACTTCCTGACGGCCCCGGGCGACGAGAACGAGCACGCCATGGTGGGCTACCGCGTGGAGAACACGCTCACGGAGAACGGCGCCGTCTCCCGCGGCGTGTGCGCCACCGACGATCAGGGGTATCTGGTCAGCATCGACGAGCGCACGAAGATCGAGCCCCGCGCGGGCGGGGCCGCCTACACCGAGGACGACGGGGCGACCTGGACGTTCATCCCCGCCGGGACGCCGGTGTCCATGAACCTGTGGGCCTTCCGACGGGGCATCGTGCCCGCCTTTGAGCAGGGCTTTGAGGACTTCCTCAAAAACACCGTACCCGGCAATCCCATGAAGGTCGAATACTACCTGCCCTACGTGCCCAAGGCCATGATCGCCGCGGGCCGGGCGCGCGTCAAAGTGCTGGACACCGACGAGCGCTGGTACGGCATGACCTACCGCGAGGACGTCGACGCCGTCAGGGCCGCCGTAGCCGACATGAAGGCTGCGGGGAAGTACCCGGAGAAGCTGTGAAACTGAAACGTGAGTGAATATCGGGAGGTATGAACATGAAACACATGTTTGCTAAGTATCTTAGCGTCCTGCTGATCGGGGCGCTGCTGGCGCCCGCCGGATTGGCGGAGGAGGATATCATCGCGGAGGAACCCGTGATCGTCGAGGAATCCGTCGAGGAATCCGTCGAGGAACCCGTCGAGGAAATCCCCGAGGAACCCGTCGAGGAAGTCCCCGGGGAACCCGTCGAGGAAATCGTCGAGGCTGTGGCGTCGGAGGCCGTGGAAGCTGTCGTGGAGGAGGCCGCGGACGTGGAGCTTTCGGAGGACGTTGAGCTCGAGCCCGAGAGCGTCGAAGAGGTCCTGCTTGAGAGCCCGGAGGAAGTCGTGACCGAGGAACCCGCGGCACAGGCGGAAGCGCCCGCGCAGCAGGTCGTCGTCGAAGAACCCGAAGCCGCCGCGAAGGTGCTGGCGGAGGGGGCGGGCGACATCCCCATCGACGAGGCGCACTTTCCCGATCCTGCTTTCAGACAGTTTGTTGCCGAAAAAATTGATAAAGACCCACAGAATGTGGGCTATCTCACCCAAGGGGAGGTAGAAAACATAACCTCTTTAGGTTTAGGCGCTCCGGGTAATCCTTACGCATTTTACGAGATGGACGGTCGTACTGGAAAACTGCTTTGGACACTGGGCATCACTTCATTGAAGGGCATAGAATACTTCCCGAATCTGCAACAATTGCATTGCCTCTACAATCCCATTGCCAGCCTGGATGTCAGTATGCTGAAAAACCTGGTAAATCTGAATTGTAATTTTTGCAATATGACATCTCTGAACATCAGCGGATGCGACTCACTGTTGACAATTTTCTGCTGCGGCAATCAACTGGACACCCTGGATGTTTCAAACTGTGCCCCTTTTGCGGCCTTCCCAAAGGGCTTCAAATGCAAAAAGGTCAAAGCCTACGGGCCTTATACTAAAGACTTAAAAGTATATTCTTGTAAAATGACAGATGGAACGAAGCAATTGGAAGTCGATAAGGGCACAAAGGTCATAGGGGCCAACGGCTCAGACGGTGTCACCAACGATCCCACCGGATTTTCGGAGACGCCGGGCGTGACCATCACCGTAAATCCCGGCTCGACCGCGAAGAACACGAAGGCAAGCGTCGTCGCCGCGCCGGGGACCTCGGTGCAGCTCACCATCGCCGCGGGGGCGAAGAAGTTCAAGTCCTCCAACAAGAAGGTGGCGAAGGTCAGCAAGAGCGGCGTCGTGACCTTCAAGAAGGGCGGCAAGGTCAAGATCACCTACAAGGTCGGCAAGAAGACCCGGAAAGTCACGCTGACCGTCACCGACCCGACGCTGCCCACCGCGGTGGCGATTTCCGAGGTCAACACCGAGGTCAAGAAGGGCGAGAGCGTGACCCTGACGCCCTCCGTGAACGAAGGCGCGAACCCGGGCGGGTATAAGTGGAAGTCTTCAAACAAGAAAGTCGCCACCGTCAAAAACGGCGTGGTGAAGTTCAAGAAGAAGGGCAAGGTCACCATCACCTGCACCACCAAGCGCGGCAAGAAGAAGGCCCGCGTGACGTTCGCGGTGTCCAAGTAAGGTACTGCACACAAAAACCGGCCCCTCCGATCCGATGGCGGATCGGAGGGGCCGGTTTTTGGCGGGGTCACTGCCGCCACAGGTCGTCCCAGTATTCCCGGATGGTGCGGTCGGAGGAGAACTTGCCCGCGCCGGCGATGTTGTGCAGGCACTTTTTGGCGAAGGCGAGTTCGTCCCGGGTGTCGCGGATGGCGGTCAGCTTGGCCTCGATGTAGGAGGCGTAGTCCTTGAGCAGGAAGTAGTGGTCCGGCTGGTGCCAGCTCGCGCCCTCCAGCAGGGCCTTCTTGAGCTCCACAAGCTGGCCCTCCTCCATCGGCGCGTCGGCGGGCTCGAAGGTGCCGTCGCCCAGGGCGTCGATCACGCGCCTGAGCCTCGGGTCGGCCTCGTAAATGGCCACGGGGTCGTAGTCGGCCTTGATGGCGTTGATCTCCTCGACGGTCGCGCCGAACACGTAGTTGTTTTTGATCCCAGCCTGCTCGAAGATCTCGATGTTCGCGCCGTCGTAGGTGCCCAGGGTCACCGCGCCGTTGAGCATCAGCTTCATGTTGCCGGTGCCGCTGGCCTCGGTGCCCGCAGGGGAGATCTGCTCGGAGATGTCCGCCGCCGGGATGATGTGCTCGGCGTAGGAGCAGTTGTAGTTCTGCACGAACACCACCTTGAGCCGGTCGCTGACCTCGGGGTCGTTGTTGACCAGCCGGGCGATGTGGTTGATGAACCGGATCACCGCCTTGGCGCGGCGATAGCCCGGGGCCGACTTCGCGCCGAATATGAACGCCACCGGCGGCAGGTCTTTAAGCTCGCCGTCCTTCATGCGGTTATAGATGTCCAGTATGGACAGCGCGTTCATCAGCTGCCGCTTGTACTCGTGCAGCCGCTTGACCTGCACGTCGAACACGAAGTGCTCCGGGATCAGCACGCCCTCGCGCGCGTAGATCAGCTGGGCGAGCTGCGCCTTCTTCTCGCGCTTGACCTCGATGAAGTCCTTCGCCAGGTCGTCGTCGATCATGGGCTTGAGCTCCGCCAGCTCAAACAGGTCGGTCATGAAGCCGCCGCCGCCCAGGCGGTCCCGCAGCAGGGTCGTCAGCTCGGGGTTGCACAGCCCCAGCCAGCGGCGCTGGGTGATGCCGTTGGTCTTGTTGTTGAAGCGCTCGGGATACAGGGCGTACCACTCTTTGAACACGTCGTCCTTCAAAATCTGGCTGTGGATGGCCGCCACGCCGTTGGTGTAGCTGGAGCCGTAGACCGCCAGGTTCGCCATGTGCACGCGCTTGTCTGCGTCGATGATGTACATGGACTCCGGCGCTTCCACCTTCGCCTTCTTGAGCTCCCGCGCCAGCTTCGACTGGATGCGCCTGATGATCTTCACCAGCTCCGGCGACAGCATGTTCATCAGCTTGAGGTCCCAGCACTCCAGCGCCTCGCGCATGACGGTGTGGTTGGTGTAGCGGAAGGTCTTACGCGCGATGTCGAAGGCATGATTGAAGTCCATGTCGTCCAGCATCAGCAGGCGGATCAGCTCGGGGATGGCCATCGTGGGATGGGTGTCGTTGAGCTGTATGGCGTGCAGCTCGGCAAAGCGCTCAAAGCCGTGCTCCGCGTAGTCCTCGGGATGGTGCTCGGCGTACTGGTCCAGCATGTCCTGCAGCGACGCGCTGACCAGCACGTACTGCTGGCGCAGGCGCATCAGCTTGCCCGCCGTGAGGGTATCGTTGGGGTAGAGCACCTTGGTGATGTCCTCGGCGGTGTTCTTGTCGCGGCAGGCGGCGGCGTAGTCCTGATCGTTGAAGGCATCGAAGTCGAACTCGTTCATGCTCTCGCACTGCCACAGGCGCAGGGTGCCGATGCTCTTCCGGCCGTAGCCGATCACGGGCATGTCGTAGGGGATGGCCCACACCGTCAGGTCCTTCATGAACACCGGCTGGGCCAGGTCGTCCCGGCGCACGCTCCACGGGTCGCCCAGGCAGGTCCAGTCGTCGGGCGTCTCCACCTGCGCGCCGTTCTCGTCGAAGCTCTGCTTGAACAGGCCGTACCTGTAGCGCAGGCCGTAGCCGTCCAGCGGGATGTCGTGGGTGGCGGCGCTGTCCAGGAAGCACGCGGCCAGGCGGCCCAGGCCGCCGTTGCCCAGGGCGGCGTCCTCCACGTCCTCCATGTCGGCCAGGTTCACGCCCTTTGCGGAGAGCAGGTCGTTGACCTCCTCCAGCACGCCCATGCTCAGCAGATTGTTGTACACCGCGCGGCCGACCAGGTACTCGGCGGACAGATACGCTGCGTGGCGCACGTCCATGTGGCCGGAGAAGTCGTCGGCCCACTGGGGCGCGATGTCCAGCATGGCGGCCTTGGCAATGGCGTCATGCAGCATGTCGGGGTCGGCGCTTCGCAGCGTGGTGTGGTAGTCGCACATGGCGATCTGTTCCGCGCAGGCGATGAGCTCGGCGGCGGTCATGGGCTTCAGCGTGCCGCGATGGCCCAGCCGGTTCATGCGGCGCACCCGGCGGGCGAGGGCTTCATAGTCGCAGGGGGCCATGTGCCACTGCCAGTTGCCGCCCACGGTGCCGGGGAAGTTCATGCGCGCCTCACTGCCCAGGCCCAGCCAGTCCTGCATGGGCACGATGACCGTGTCCGCCACGGATTCAAAGGCGGCCTTGATGATGTAGGGGAGTATGTCCTCGCCGTGCTCGGCCATGCCCAGCTTTCGGCGGGCGCGGGCCTTCGTCTCCTCGGAGGCGGCGTTCCACCAGCCGAGGGTGGTGTTGTTGTCGTGGGTGCCGGTGTAGACCACGCAGTTGGCGACGTGATGCTCCGGCAGGTCCACGTTCTCCTCGCTGTCGTAGGCGAACTGCATCACCTTCATGCCCGGATAGCCGCAGTAGTCCAGCAGCTTGCGCACGCGTTTGCTGACCACGCCCAGGTCCTCCGCCACGATGCGCAGCCCGGGCAGCTCCTTGCGGATGCGGGCGAACAGCTTCCGCCCCGGGCCCAGCTCGTACTTGCCGTTGCGGGCGGTCTCTTCGGTGGCGGGAATGGCGTAGTAGTTGGCGAAGCCTATGAAGTGGTCGATGCGCAGTATGTCGAACAGTGCGCTCAGCGCGCGCAGACGGCCCACCCACCAGGCGTATTTGGTTTCCTGATGCTTCTTCCAGTCGTAGAGGGGATTGCCCCAGCGCTGGCCGTCCGCCTGGAAGTAGTCCGGCGGCACGCCCGCGATGCGGATGGGCTTGCAGTCCTCGTCCAGCTCAAACAGGTCCGGGTTGAGCCACACGTCGGCGGAGTCCTCCGCCACGTAGATCGGCAGGTCGCCCATGATGTCCACGCCGTTTTTGCGGGCGTAGTCGTGCAGGCGGTCCCACTGGTCGAAGAAGAGATACTGTTCAAAGATGTAGTAGTTGATACGATCGGCCAGCTTTTCGGCGTAGGCGGCCACGGCCTCCGGCTTGCGCAGGCGGATGTCGTTGTCCGGCCAGGCCATCCAGGACGCCTCGCCGAAGTGGGCCTTCACCGCGCGGAAGAGGGCGTAGTCCCGCGCCCAGGGGTGGGTCTGCTCAAAGGCGGCGATCTCATCGGCGAGTTTGTCGAAGCTCGCCTCGAACGCCTTCTCAAGCAGCTCGGATTTCTGGGCCTTCACGGCCTCGAAGTCCACTTTGTCCCCGGCGGGCAGGGGCGCGTAGCTGCCGGCGGGCAGTATGCCGTCCTGTTCGAGCAGATCGAAGTCGATCATCAGCGGGTTGCCGGCGTAGGTCGAGACGCTCTGGTACGGGGATTCCGCGTAGCCGGTGGGCCCGATGGGCAGCATCTGCCAGATGTTCATGCCCGATGCCACGATGAAATCCACGAAATCATAGGCGGCCTGGCCCAGCGTGCCGATGCCGCCGCGGCCGGGCAGGGAGGTGATGTGCAGCAGTACGCCGCTCTTTCTCATGTCAATTCACTCCTCACGGTTGGGAATATGCGGATATTATAATAGAAAAGCGACTGTTTCACAAGTCATTTTCGGTTATTTGTGTTTTCCGAACATTTATAATGGAAGAAACCGGGAATCTACGGAAAAACAGGGGGATTGAGGTATGAAAAGTCCAGAAAAAGTTATGTGTTTGTTGTTTACAGAAAAGTGTATTGACAAATAAAAAGCGGTTTGATATACTGATCAAGCTGTCAGCGAGAGACGCCCTGCGGGGCGGCGGTCGGGGCGGCGCGAACCTTGAAAACGATACAGAGAAGAGAGAAGAAAACAGTCAGATTTCGAAGAGTTAAACGCCGTGAGATGGGGTTGAAAGCGGAGGCTTTGGCGAGCCGAAGGGAGTAGGGCGCATTGAACGGAGAAGGATTAAACATCAGAGTTTGATCCTGGCTCAGGACGAACGCTGGCGGCGTGCTTAACACATGCAAGTCGAACGGGGATATACTGGAGGAGA
>CADASI010000004.1 GCA_902790525.1 uncultured Eubacteriales bacterium | reverse complement strand
TGCTGTGATCGAGCGTGCGGACATCAGCTTCGCACCGGGACTGAATGTTCTGACGGGCGAGACAGGCGCCGGAAAATCCATTGTGATTGATTCGATTGGTGCCGTTCTCGGAGATCGTGTCAGCCGCGAGCTGGAACTGGCCGTAGCCGGTCAACTCCTCGCAAATCTGCTCCCTCGGCCAGGCTGCGATCTTCTGGCACTCGGTGTTGCCCAGATCGGCGTACCATACATGCAGCTTGTGCACAATGCCCGCCGCGAAGTTGATCTTCTCGCCGTTGTCGTTCTGGTCGCATCCCAGCAGCAGGTGCTTTGTGGTCTGCGTGTCGATGGTTTTCTGAATCGTCGTCAGGGCGATGGTCATGTTGCCGGTGTTGCTGCTGTAGCAGTAAACCATCTGGCTGCCGGGCATGTGCCGCAACACCATGATCTCGCGGTTCAAGCCCTGCTGGCTGTTGTAGGCGTTCGTGCCCCATACCATGCTCGGCCCTGCCGTGCCGCTGGTGTTGTACTTGAGCTTGAATCCCATGTAGCCGTCGTCCTGCCACAGGCTCATGATCGTGGCGTTGTTGGTCGCCGCCGTGAACTCAAAGTCAATGGCGAGCGTCCAGCCTGCCGCGATGCCGTCCTTGAGGAAGTCAAGGCCGGTGTCCGCGTAGTCGTCCACACCGTCAAAGACGTATTCCTGCTGGCTGATCCACTCGGTCACGTTGTCGAAGCTCGGTTCATAGCCCAGCGTAATGAGGATGCGGTCTTTTGTCTGCAAGGCTGCCTGGACGAAGCTGTTGCCTCTCTGGCGCAGGCCGTACAGATAGGCCGCCGTCATGTCCTCCGTGCTGGAAACCGCCTCGGACAGGTCGGCGTACTCGAACTTCGCGTTCACCGTCATGTTGCCGGTCACTCGGCCCGTGGACTTGTCCCATTGTCCCGTCCACAGGTAGTAGCCCAGCATCGGCTCCTCCATCGTGTACGTGGGATCGTCGCCCGAATAGACGGCCTCCGCGCCGTATTCCACAGTCTGCTCGTCCACAAGGATGCCCTGCGCGTACCATTTCACGGTATACGTGCGTTTGGTCGCGTTATACTGCGCCGTGATCGTGCGCGGGCCGCTGATCTGTGCCAGGCTCACGTCCCATCCCCTGTAGCTGTAGCTGTATTCGTCCGTGCTCGGCCTCGTCGGGGTGGCGATGTCGCCGTTCAGCACGGGGTCGGTCGCGTCGCTGCCCTGGTCAACAGCCTCGGTGAACAGGGTGGTTCCGTCGTAGTTCTTGAAGGTTACAGTGTGCTGCTGGATGAATTGCCCGTAGGTCACGGTCAGGTTCGGCCAGGCCGCCGTGTATGCGTCGCTCTCGCTCTTGCGCAGGATGGGCACGTACACGCTGCCCGTCAGCACGCAGGGCGGGTCTCCGGCCACGCCGTTATCGTTGATCCCGCCGATGGTCAGCAGGCGGTTCAGCAGCTCGGTGCTGTCCAGCGTCCAGTTAATGCCGATCAGGCGCAGGTTTTCCAAATCCTCCGCCGCCTCGACGATAGCCAGCGCGTCCACCTGGCTGCAATTCTCAATGGTTAGCGTGCCCAGGTTGTCCAGGCTTGCCACGGAGAAGGTTTCAAGGTTCCACAGGCCGCTCATGTACAGGGATGCCAGCGCGTTCAGCTTGGCTTCCTGCAAGCGCCCGTTCTTGGCGAAGCGCACGCCGGTCACGCCGCTGCCTCGGCTGTCGAACTTCTTGAGGTATAGCGTGTGCGCCAGGTTCAGCGATGCCGTCAGGCTCGTCACGCCCGCCACATTAAGCTCCTCCAGCTTCACGCAGTTGGCGATGCCAATGCTCGGTAGGCCGGTATTGTAATATCCGTCCTCCGCTGTGCCCAGGATCACCTTTTTCACGCGCCGCATGGTGTCGATCTCGAACTGCTGCAAATACAGCGCGGACAGGTCGCCCAGCTCTTGAATCCATTCGGCGCTGTAGATGTACGTCTCGGTGTTGCCCAGCGTCGCCACAATGTCGATGGTCACAGGAACGCCCGCCGTGGCCCGCACCCGGTAGGGAGTAGCGCCTGCCAGCAGATTCACGTACATGTCCGTGTAGGTTTTCAGTGTGATCGTGCCGCTCGGCTCCACGCCTGCCCAGGTCTGCGGCGTGTTTGTGCGCAGACGGGCGCGGTCAACGGTCGCCGCGTTCGCCAGGAAGTAGCTGTCAACAAGCGCTTTCTGGAACATCAGCGCCTTTTTCATATGCAGCTGCAACCGGCCCGTGGCGCGGGCCAGATAGCTTGTGTTGCCCATGTTTTGCAGGATGCGGATCGCGTTGTGTTCCGCGTCCTCAATCCACAGGCTTTCACATACCTGGTTCTGGCTGTCCTTGATGTAATTGAAAATGCTGTCCAGGTTCCACGCGCCCGCCGTCTCGCGGTCTCGGTACATGGCTTGGAGCTGCGCGAAATTATTCTCCCGCAGGCTGGTGAACAGGGCGTTGTCAGCGGCGTTGAACACGTTGTCGGTGCCGATGGTGTCCCAATCCATATAGCCGGGTTCGATGTCCACATAGCCCTGGTTGTTGCGGCAAAGGCCCGTGTCATTGTCCCAGTTGAACCGCAGCGCCCATTTGCCGCTTTCGGTGTTGTACGACCAGAACATGTTTTTCGCGCGGTTATCACGGAGCAGGAAGAACAGCGTAATCACATGGTGCCAATACAGCGTGTCCATCTCGAAGTGATCCGCCGCCTCGGCCAGCCATTTGGCCTTGCGGTATGCCGCCGTGTCGTGCGTATACGTCGTCCCGTTGATCGTTTCCGCCGTGGATAGCAGGTCGTCCGTCGCCGTCGTCCAGTCCGTCTTGAAAATGAACGTCTGCACCACCTGCCACAGGGCGATGCCCTGTTCCTCGGTATAAACATCCTCATTGAGATAACGGAACTCGTAATTCTGATCCCAATTATCGCCGGTCAGATCGTCGTCCTTGAACCGGGCCACGTCGGAAGGATTCTGCTTGACCTCGATCACGATGTCGTCATACTCGAACGTCTCATAGCAATCCTTGCTTGAACAGATGTTGCCCAGGCCGAAGAAGATCGTCTCGTCCGGCTGTACCGTGTCGGGGCCGACCACAACCGCCGCGTCGCTGGTGTTGTGGAAGAACACCGCGACCATCGTGCTTTCCAGACAGTCGCGCACGCGGGGATCATCCACGCGGGCCTGCCGGATCGCGGGCTGGAATCGGTTGTACCATTCCGCCGCGACGCGGTTCACGATGTGATCCTGGCTGGCGATGTTTTTCTTGTAGTTGAACAGGTTCACGGGCACAGAATTGGCCGTGCCGTGCATGGCCCATCCCTCCGCCGTGCTCCCGTCGTCAAACTCGATGCCGCCCGTCAAGCGCCAGTTGAGGTTGGGGCCTGCGGTCAGCGCGTGTTCCTCGGAGGACGTGCCCTGCAAGTCCATCGTGCCGGTCGCCGTCCATGCGTGCTGTGCGCCGCCCGAAACCCGCAGATGCCGGATCGTGCAAGGCACGCTGCCGCCCGCCTTTTTCTTGGCCGTGGACATCTTCTCCGCGCTGATAAGCACGCAATCCATGTCCGGGTTGGCCTGGGCCGCCAGCTCGAAGTTCACGCCGTTGCTGTCGTAGATGGCGTTTCGGGTATTGCGCTCGTTGATCTCCGCGCCGTCCGCGCCATCCACGATGTAGTTTGCCCGCAGCTCGGCGGTGGTCAGGTCGCGGCTGTATGCCCGGAACAGGTACAGGTATACGTCAGCGTCCGCGCAGCCGAACGTGATGCCCACATTCTCGGTGTGGCGGAAATTCTCGTCCTCGGCGTACTGCACAAAGGCAAACGTGCTGCACTTCTCCCAAATCATCATCAGCCTGTCGCCGTTGTCGGTTTTCTGCTGGATGTTCACGTCAAGCTCGGTCTTTTCGCCCTCGCAGACGGAAAGATTCGCGCTGTTCTGGTTGCCGTACAGGTACACGTTATTGGCCTTGATGTCCAGGCCGCGCCCGCCGCTCATGCTGTGGATGCCGCTTGCGGTCTTGCTGCTGGAATCCACGATCTTGTAGATGAATTTCAGCTCAAGGCCGTTGGTAATCGCGTTCTCTGCGAAGGGGTCAAGGTCAAGGGTCAGCGTGTCGCCCGCCGCAATGCGGATGCAATGTGCTCCCTCCTCGTCCACGATCACGCCGCCGTTCACCAGGTCGAAGTTCTCCGAAAGCGTGAAGCTATGTCCGTTGTTTGTCCAGGTGGCAAGGTCGGAAATGGTGCTGGGGTCGATCTTGCAGGCCAGCCCGTCCTCCACTTCCTCCACGCTGATGTCAAGGCCCTGGATGGCGTACTGCTTGCTGGCCGTGGTCGCGCCGCGCACGATCTTCACCAGCTTGTAGCCTGCGTGCAGCGGGCGGTAGGCCCATACGTGGCCGCTCTGGTCAACGTCGATCTCGTTCAGCTCGTCGGTGTCCTCCATGAGCTGAATCGTCGCCGGGTTTGCCGAAGGATCGACCACCACATAGGGGATGTTGACGCTCGTATACTGCGTCAGCGGCCCGTTCGGCCATTTCACGGCGATAACCGGGGCGCTTTCGCCCGCCAGCACCACAGCCACAGCCGCGATCAGGTGGTTGCTTTCCAGCGTAACGCCTCCGATCACGACGGTTCCGTACACTTCGATGGTGTGCGCTCCGTGGGTCAGGCCGGTAAGGGTCTTGGTCAGCCTGCGCCCGCTGGTTGTCACCGTGTCCGTGGAGACGATCGTGCCGTCAACCTTCGTGTAGATGCTCTTGCTGCCGTTGCCTGTCGGGGTCACATAGAAGGACAACGCGCTGTCATAATTGACGTTCGTATCGCCCATGTTCCACGCCAGCGCGAAGCTCTCCATCGTGATGGTGAAGGTGCGCGTCGCCGTGTTGCCGTAGCTGTCGGTCATGGTCAGGCGCACGTTGTTCGTGCCCGTGGACAGATAGGCGAACACGTCAATGATCTGGTTGTCGCCCTGCTGAATGGTCATGTTGGTTTTCATCAGGCCGCCCACATAGATCGCCAGGTTGCCGCTGCCGGTCGGCACTTCGGTTTCCTTGTCGATGGACGTGAATTTGAACTCGATCTCCGCCTCTCCTGCGCTCTCGATCACGGAAAACGCCGGGTCTGTGTACATGGAGAAGGTCAGAATGGAGCCTCCGCCGCTGCCGCCTCCGCCGCCGCCGATCCATACGGGATCGAACACGTCCACGTCGTTGCTGTCGTAGAAGTGCAGATAGCCCGTACCCGTGTCGAAATACATGTGGAACTCGGAAAGGTCGGCGCCGCCCTCCGTCGCAACCGGGATCGTCACTTCGTCCCCGTCGCCGTAGGTGATCTTGATGCCGCCCTCCACAGGCTCCACGCCGTTCACGTACTCCTCCAGGATGGCGTTCATCTGCGCCGTCGTGCTGTACCCGGTCAACAGGCCGAATCCGCGCAGCGCGGAGATCATGGCGCTCATTTGTACGCGGCGCACGCTCTCCACTTCGCTTCCCGTTTCGCCCTCCGGCTGGGTAATCAGGAAATTGGCTCCGCTCTTGACGACCGCTGCCTGTGTTTTCTCGGTAATCTTCTGTCCAGCCATTTTTTCACCCCTTTATCTGTACGCTATGTAGTGATACACAACGCCGGTCTTATTGGTGCTGATGTTCTCCTCGGCGCTCTGGCCCTCGTAGTAATTCACGTAGAATCCGGCGAACTGGTTTTCCAAATCCTCGTCCGCCAGCAGGGCCGTGTACTGGTTGCTCCACACGGTCGCGTCCGTGTCGCTGCTGCTGTCCATGCTTCGGATGCCGTACAGGCCCACGGCCATGCCGCCCAAAATGCCGTCCGTGTCGTCCCATACGCGCCCGTATTCATCCGTCAGCAGGATGGCGCTCGGTTTGAAGCCCAGGTTCATGGCACGTTTCTGCGTTCCATCGCCCGTGTATATTCCCACAGTGGCGTTAATGCCGATGGCGCTGCGCAGGGCGCTCATGCTTTTCACGCCGGTTCCGCCCGCCGTCACCGGCAGGGCAGGGTCATTCTCGTCCGATTTGATGTCCAGGGCGCTGTGGGAGTGACTGGCCGCTGCGCCGCCCACCTGTGCAAGCGTAACATTGTGTGGGTTCTGGCTGCTGGTGATATGGGAGATCACGTCAGCGATAACCTTCTTGATCTTTCCAAACAGCGTTGCCAGTGTTTCGCCGGTGGCGATGTTGTCCCGGTTTGCCGCTTGTGTAAAGGTCACGGTCATGTTGCTGGGGGCCAGGTTTGGTACATTGCCAAGGCCCACCTGCGCTTTTGTTACGTGGTGCGGGTTGCTGGTGTTTTCCGTGTGCTCTGCCAGGTCCGCCGCAAGCGCGTATTGCTGGTGCGGCGAATAAACAGCCGTCACGTTCTCCGCCTCGCCGATGGCAATTATCATCGTCACTTCCTGCTGGGTGATAACGTCCGTGTTGAGCTGCCGCACAATGCCAGCGTCCGCGCCGTCATTGCTGTATGCGTACAGGACTTCGGTGTTGTCCTCGCCTTTGGCGAAAATCCCCAGCTCGCGCCACGTAAAGTCAGCCTCCACGTCGCTGTTGTCGAACTCGCCCGTCAGGGCCAAAAGCCCCTCCTGCGTATCGTCCATGTCCGTAATGGCGAACGCCAGGACAGGCGTAATAAGATCGGTCAGCGAATCAATGGTCTGGCCGCTCGCCAGCGATCCGCTGCCGACCTTGAAGCGGGTGAAGGTGATCTGCTCCCCGCCGATGGCCCGCATCAGCAGGCTTTTCCCTTGATCCGTCAGGCTCGGTGCCGTCGCAATCATATCGTCTCCTCCTTATTCCACGATCAGCAGTATGCCGTTCTCGTCCAGCAGCATGTTTTCCAGCTCGTCGATATACCAGTCGTTTTCGATCACCACCACGGGCACCTGGTACGTCGCCGCCTCATACGTGAACAGGGCGCAGCCCACAAACAGGTCGTGCAGCCATTTCCCGATGAAGGTATAGCTATCCAGCACGCTTCGCACGTTTTTCACCGTGTTTATGGCTCTGGTTGCCCATGCCACCTTTTCGGGTGTCCACGATCCGCTGAACAGCACGCGGAAGTGGAATGGATCGCCGTCATACTGCCATGCTTCTTCAAGCGTCGTCTCGTCGAAGTAGCCGCCCATGTACTCCACGATGCCCTCCGGCGTTCCGTACAGCCTGGACAGCTCGTATACATTGCGAATCCATTCCCTCTTGATCTCTGTGTCCGCCGTGTAATCATAAGGGATGTTGTACTCCCAGGCCATTTCGTCAAGCCGCCATTCGGGCATGTTTTCCACGTTGCCCCAGGTGTCAAGGCCCTGCTTGCACACGGCCAGGAAGTCCTTGAGGCCCGCTTCCATCGCTTTCGCCAGCGCGTGCCCGTTTCTGTCGTTCCAGATAAAGCGCGGCACAAGGCCCTTGATGTCAAAGTCCATCATGCGGAGATCACCGCCAGACTGATGTTGCCCTTGCAATACTCGTTGGCCTCGATCTCGGTGTATTCCACCGTCCCGCCGTTAAAGGCGCTGCCCGTGCCCCAGAGCACGCGCGTCGCGCCTGCCTGGTACAGCATGGCCGCCAGTTTGTCAGGATTGAACGCCCGGCCTACGGTCTGCTCCTGCCATGCCTGGTATTCGCTCACCGCCTCCGTGATAAGCGTCTGCGTGCCGCTACTGCCGTCGTAGCTGTACTTCACGTTCAGCGTATAGGAGACCGGCGTTGCCGCCGAGACCGTCACCTGGTCGGTCAGCGGCCGCGCGGTCGTGTCGTTCAGTGCGTCCTCCACGGCTTCCAGCAGAGCGGCAAGGCCCGTGCTGCTCGCCGGGATGATGTAAACGCCCACTTGTCCAGCACCCAGGTTCAGCGCCCGCGCGTCAACAATCTGGCTGCTCACGGCTTTCGCCGCGCTCTCGTACTGGTATTGCGGGCCAGTGGAAACGCTCGCCAGGCCGTATGTGCGGATGCGCTCGCGGTATGCGTCGTCCGTTTCCTTGTCCTGGCCGCCCGTGGCGCTCACGATGCACTCAATCGCCGTAGCTCCATCTATGGGCACAAGGCTCTGCATCTGTGTTCCGGCTGTCAGGCCGTTGCCGACGCTTCCTTCCTCCGAACACAGCACGTCCACGGAAAGCTCCTGCGCGATCCCGGAAATGGTCAGGTCGTCCTTGGTCAGGTAAAGCACAGCGCCGTCCGCCGTCAGGGCCGTTCCCGCCGCGATGGTTCCGGCAACACCGGTCGCTGCCATCGTGATTTTCACCGTCGCCGTGGCCGCCTGCGCCGGGATGCGGATGCAGTTTCGCTTTTCGCCGTAGATGTCCAGGTAATCGCGGACGGCATAGCGCAAGGTGTCCATGCGCAGCGCATTGTCGATGCCCGCGAACGCCTGCACCATGATTTGCAGCATGGCTTGCAGCAGCATTTCCTTCTCGTCGCCAGGGTACAGCAGATCGCCGCCCGCCACGGTATAGGCGAACATCATGTCCTTAAGAATCTCGTCCGGGTCATACGTCAGATAATGCAGCTCGGTATCGTCCATTCTTTCAGCTCCTTCCAGCCGCAAAACCGCGAGCGCTCGCGGTTTTCGTTATTCTTCGTCCCTCACTTCCACGATGCAGCGGATCACCGCTTGACCGTCCTCAAGTGTCACCGTGGCGCTCACCACATCCACGTCCAGCTCCCACAGCATCACCCTGTCCAGTTCCGGCAGGAGATAGCTCTGCATCTCGTTGATTGGCAGATCAAACAGCGCGGGGTTTAATCCGCGCTGTCGGTCAAAGGGGATTTCTCCCATCCGGCACATGAGCAGGTTTTTGGCGTTTTGCAGCGTCCTTTCCAGTCCCGTGCTGCTATTGCCGGTCTCAAACTTGATCTCTCCCGGAATGTTCGTGATTTCGTATTGCGCCATATCTGCCACCCTCTATTTCTTGAACAGGCTCTTTACTTTCGACACGAGACTTGAAACGACGTTCGTTTTCTTGGTCGTTAAGTTCGTCTTGGCCGCGTTGCTCGCTTTTTTCGCGGCAGAAATCGTGCTCACTACGCCGGAAACTGCGGTTTTGACTTTGCTCACGACGCTCTTAACGCCATCGACAACGCCTTTCGCCACCTTTTTGAGCGTGTCGCCCAGGGTCGTTTTCTTGGAAGATGTCGAAGTCGATTTGCTCTTGCTTCCGCTGCTGCTCTTTTTCTTGCTGCTGCTTCCGCCCGTGGAACCGTCAAACTTGCTGCATTGTTTCAGCGTCAGCGTAACCTCGCAATAACTCCACTTCCCGCTGCCGGTCATTTGGATATTGTTCACTTTCGCGTCCGTCGCCATGAAGTTGCTCGGAAACAGCTTCGAGTTGGCCGTGTAGAAATAGCCCGCGTCGCCCTTCCTGGCGGCCTCGGTCATTTTCAGTGCAAGCGCCTGCACGTCCACGCCCAGGGCCGCGTTCAGCACGGCGGTCATGGTGATCTGATAGCTGCCGCTGTTCTTCTTTTTGGTGAACTTTTCGCTGCTCTGTGTCTTGTCCTCGGTTTCAGCGCTGGCGCTGATGGAGAAGTCCTTCACGCCTCGAATCTCGCTGCTCTTGATGAAAAAGGAGATCCCGCCGTTGCCGCTCCATGTAATCAAATCGGCCATCTTATCACTCCCTCCACGGGGCCTTTACCGGGGGCGCGGACATGTCCTCGGCCTCGTCGTCCTCCGGCAGCTCCACCACGGGTATATAGAGCTGTTCGCCGCCTGTGAACGTCTGCTTCGTGGCGTATTCCGGGTTGGCACACAAAAGGTCTGCCGCGTAGTTTTCCTCCTCCCACAGCTCCCGCGCGATGCTGTCAAAGGTCTCTCCGCCCGAACAGACGTACACAAATCCTGTCAGCGTCATGCGTATACCTCCACTTCATCCCGCAGCCGTTGATCGGCCAGCATGTCCTTAACCAGCTTGATAAGCCGCGCCTTGTCCGCCGCCAGCACATCGGCCACGCCTCGCGCGTCCGTCGCGTTGATCGTGGGGGAATAATGCACCACCACGTTCTCCCGGTTCGGGTTGGCGTTAAGGCCGCCAAAACGTCCCAGCAGGTCGCCCCAGCTAAAGCCGCTGGCCTCGCGGGCTGCGTTCAGCAGTTCCGCCGTCCGCTCCGTGTGCGCCTCCGGGATTGCCCATTCCGGCCCGGCCTCGCCGAAGATGCTCGCGGTAACTGCGCGTCCGCCCTCGGCATACGGTGTCATTGTCGGCCTTGCGACAACCGGCATGTACTTCGTGGGCGGGGTGTAGTTGTCAACAGCCGACGTGTTCAGCGTCGTCGTCACGTCAAGCGGCCCCGGAGCGCTCAATGCGTCGAGCTGCGACTGTAGCGCCGCGATGTCTGCCTCCGCTGCGGCAATGTCCAGATTGACTTGCTCCTGCTGACCGTAAAGCGACCCTTCCGTATACTGTCCAGCTCTGATCTGCGGCAATTCCAGGTTGCCGTAAAGGGCCGTCCTGTCGTCCGCGATGTACGGGCCAAACGTTTTCTGCCAGGCGGTATAGTCGTTGTTATCCAGCCGCGTTTGCCTGGTGGATATTTCCTGCTCTAATTGCTGCTGTTTGTAGCTGAGAGCTTCAAGGTCGGATTGCCTTTGGGCGAGTTGTAGCATTAGCGGCAACTGCGCCTGTGTTGGCACCGTGTCCCATCCGGCCATCCATAAGTCGGTGTTCCATTGCGATGCTGCGTCGGCGGCGTTGCCTGCGGCCGCCATCAGGCTGGACATGTATTCGCCCTGCTCTGTATCAAAGAACCCGTCCGGCAGGCGCTTCAAGATCGAATGAGCGTTCGTCCACAGATCGCTTAAAGCGCTATTGGCAGCGTCAAGTTCTTCGCGGTTCATCCCGGCGAACATGTCACCGACATTAAGGCTTCCGTCCTCGTTGAAGGAAGCCATGCGCATCAGTTTCCATGCGTCGCCGTAGTCGCTGTCGTTCATCAGCGCGTCAAACGCTGCGGCGCTTAAGTCGCCGTACTTGTCGTAAACGCCTTGGATCGCCCGTTCTTTTTCAATCTGGAACTGCGCCTCGAAGTCCGTCCAATCGCCCTCGGTTACTTTGCGGGTGTTGCCCTCAAAGTCGGTAAACTCCGTGCCGTTGGCAATGGCGTAATCAAAGGCCGCGCGGTAATGCGCCCATTTAGCCGCGTATGCGTTCTCAAGGGCCGCAAGGTCGGATTCCTGTTTGGTCGTGTTCTCCTCGATATACGCGGAAATGCTGTCCCAGCTCACGCTCTGCGCCTTGTAGAGCTGTTCGTAGTAAGCCTCCGCGTCCATCTGGCTTTGGATTTCCGCCATGATCTGATTGTAGCGGTCAACGCTCGCCTGGATGGCCTGCCGCTCCGCCTCGTTCAGACTTCCGTCCTGTAGCGCTGCGGTCATTTGGTTGCGCAATTCTTCGCCCACGGCGCGGGCTTCGCCATACAGACTTTCATACCAACTCGTCACCACCTGCGCGGCGGTGTTGCCCACGTTCTCCTGTTCCACGCTTTCATGGTCGCCGAAGATCGCGTCCAGGAAGGTCATGTCGCTGGCTTCCGCGTTCTCGATGCCCGTCCAAACCGCGTCATACAGGTCTTGCGCGTACTGGTTGATGTTGGCGATTTCCTGCGGCGTGAGCTTCTTCCCGGTCAAAACGTCCGTGAGTAGGGTTTCCGCGAACTTGCTGCTCGTCGTCGCGTACTTCTCCTCGGCTCCGGCAAGCGCCGTTTCCCACTCGGAGATCGTCGTGAGCTGGTTGTCGAACGATGTCTTGAGGCTGTCCACATGGCTGCCCAGCTCGTCCAGATCAAGCTCCATCGTGCCGAAATTGCTTTTGAAGTTGATCTCGTTCAGCGCTGCCAGCTTGCCCGCCAGGAAAGCCGCGCCCACGCCGATTAACAGCATGGCGGAGCCGACCGGCCCCAGCGTGCCGAAGAACTTGATCGCGCCGCCCGCGATCAGCAGACCGGGGCCTGCCGCCGCAATGGCCGTCAGCGCGGTCACAAGGCCGTTCAACGTGGATTCATCCATGTTGTTCACGGCATCCATGATCGTGCCCAGCCACCCGGCCACATTCTCAATCGCCGGTGCCAGCGTTTCGCCTACCTGTCGCTGAAACTCCTCCCACTTCGACGCAAGGGTTTCAATCGCGCCGGTCAGGCCGGACATCATAATATCCGCGCCCTTCGCCGCGTAACCCTCGCTGTCTCCGATGGATTCAAACAGATGCGCCATCTGCCCGTTGCCGACAGCCTGCATAAATGCTTTCGCGGACGCGATATTGCGCGTCGGGAAGATTGCGGCAAGGATTTCGTTCTGCGATTGTTCGCTCAGTCCTTGCAGCGCCGTGTGCAGGTTGGTGAATATGTCGATCATGGGCAGGAGATTGCCCTGCGTATCATACGCGGAGAAGCCCAACCCTTCCAGGGTCTTGGCGGCCTTGGTCACATTCTCGTCCGCCAGCACCTCGTTCAGCTCGTCCGCGTCCGCGCCCAGCAGGCTCATGGCGTTCTCCGCCTTGGTCGTCGGCGCGATAATGCGCATCATGGCTCCGCGCAGCGCCGTGCCCGCCTGGCTGCCCGTGGTGCCCACGTTTGCCAGCACGGCCAGCATCGTGAAAAGCTCCTGCGTGCTGTCGCCAAACTGCGCCGCAGCGCCCAGCGACATGAACGCCTGGCCCATTTCGCCGATGTCCGTTGCGGAAAGGTTCGCCGCCTTGCTCCACTGGTCGATCACGGTGCCCATTTCGCCGAACTCCGTGCTCGTCGCGCCCATCATCTTGACCAGGTAATCAAGGCCGGTGGAAAGCTCCATGCCGCCCGCCTGCGCAATATACATCGCCTGCGGGATGCCTTTTACAATCTGCTCGTAATTCCAGCCTGCGTGTGCCGCCTCGTTGATGGCAGCACTCACGTCGCTGGTATGGAAGATCGTGCTGGCCGCCCATTGGCTTGCATATAGGTCAAGGTTCTGCATGACCGTGGAAAGCTCTGTCGCGCTGCTGTATTGCGCAGACAAAGCGTATTCCGCCGCCAGCATGTTGTCCTCGTAATTGCGGTAAACCTGTACGCTGTCTTTTTCAAATTCGCGCACATAGCTGCCGATCTTCTCAACCGTCGCGCCCAGGCTCGTAAGCCGCCCGGCCAGCGCGTTAAACCCCGCCGTGGTTTGACCGCCGATTATGACATTAGTCAAAAGGTCAACAGCCATAAATCCTCACTTCCTTGCGCGTCCGTATTATGTCATGCGATCCCGTTGAGGATCAGCCCTTTTCCGTCCTCAAACGTGAAGAAATACACCTTTGATCCTGCGTCGTATTCTCCACCGTCCGGCGCGGCAAGCCCGTATACCTCCACGCCGGGCCGGTCGTAGCTTTTCACGTCGTAGGTGTAGCTTCCGCTCGTCCCGTGCTTCCCGGTCACTTCGCCGCGCTCTATCCTTGCTCCCCATTGGGAGTTATCTTCGTTCTTCATGTTCGCGCCTCACTTCACGCTCTCGATCACGCGCAGCAGATTGGCCGTCGTCCGCCCGTTGAAAATATCGTGCTCCGCGTCGTCCACAAGCCAGTCGCCGCTCATGGCCGTGCCTCCCGAAACCTCCACCTTCGCCAATGGTACAAGGCTCGTGTCCAGGCCCTTGTCGATCGTCAGGGTTTCCGTCTTGCGGTTGTGCATAAGAAGCAGGCCACGCGCCCATCGGCCCGCCTGCGCGTTGTCCATCGCGGGCAGACAGGTGATGATCGGCGCGTTATTGCCCTTCGCGTCCGCATCCCTGGCCGTCGCGCTGGCCCACGGTGTTTGTATGGTCAGTCCCGTGTATTTCAGATTGTCGCGCCGCCGCCAGGTCACGCCCTCCTGTTTGGCGCTGATCTCAAGCCCGGTCTCTGCGTCGCGCTCCTGCGCAAGGGCCACGGAAACGCCCAGAAACGCCCCATTTCGGGCTTTCACGCACAGCCCTTCCCACTCTCCGATTCGGTTCAGAAAGGCCGCAGCGCCCTCGTTCCGGCGCAATGCGAACGGGTATGGCAGCCGCCCGTCAACGCCGTACAGTCTGCCCTCCATGCCGCACTCCGCGCCGCACTTGTCGAATATGTCTTTCAGCGTAGTGTCCGCGTAGCTCGCCCACGCCCTGCGTGCAGCGGCCCGCTTTACGCTTGTTGCCAGGATTCGGTATTGATCCCCGACCGGGATCACCGCGTTCAGATACAGTTTTCCCGTGGAATAGTCGCCGTGGGTCAGGATGATCTCGTCGTCCTCCTCCGGCGCATAGCCGTACCATCGGGAGGCATGGTCAAGTGTCAGCTCCAGGCAATCGCTTTTTCCGCTCGCGCTTTCCCGGTGCACGCAGCCCGTGATGTTCACGCTGTCCGTTATGTCGATCCCGTTCCAGCTCAATTCCATGCCCACGCCTCCTTTCACTCGTTCCTTGCCGCGTTCCGCGCCTCGATTTCTCTTTCCAGCACATTGTTAAGGGCCTGCCGGAAAAGTATAAACTCGTCTATCGGCAGGCCCATATATTCCATGGCGCTGGTGTAGGATAACCGCGCCGTCTCGATCACTCTTTCGTAATACGCAGACTTCCCGCCAACAAGGAACCTTTGAAAAAAATCGACGCAACGCTGATCGCGGCAATCGCGTCCTGGGCGCTCAAGCGCTCCATGATGTCCTTCGCGTCAAGGCCACCCGTGCACTTCGCGGCGGCCACGGCGAACAGGGAAAGCGCCTGCGTGTCGGTCACATTGCTGGGATTCGCGTTCCTGTCTGCGCCGTTGTCAATGGCCTTGGCAAGCTCCCAGCCAGTCAGCTTGTTAAAGTCATACGTCAGCGTGTCGTATTTCGTCTCGCCGTCCTCGATGGGCACCAGCAGCTTGAACCGGCCTTTGGAAACCTTCTCCGCCGCCTCGGTGGGTGACATCATAGGGATTCCTCCGGGCATGGTCTTAGGCTGCTCCGTCTGCGTGTTCTCCTGGATGGTCTTTTCATTCTCGCTCATGTTATTTTCTCCTTTCGCGTAATGAATGAAGGAAGGGGGCTGCCTCCCGTGGAGACAGCCCCGTGTGTTTTACCGCAAGAGCTTCTGCACGTCGCCTGCGAAGTCCTTGCCGTTGATCTTGATGATGTTGTTCGGGCCGTCAACAAGCATGGTCTGCTTACCGTTCACGATCTCCTCATAGCGCACCAGGCTGTACTTGTCCGTGCTGCCCCAGGGGTTGCCGGTCTCAATCGTGCCCTTTTCGGTGCTCTTGTGCATACCCGTGAGCCGGTATTTCACGCTCTCGTACTCGATCTTGGTCTTGCTGGTCGTGTACTTCTGGCGCACCGTGCGGAACTCGTCGGTATGCAGGCCCGGCATGGCAAGATACTGGCTGTTGGTGCCGTTGTTGTGCGCGATGGAATACTCCGCCGCGTTGAACTTGGTCATGTCGGGAACGTCCATCGCCAGGGCGATGCCGCTGGTGTCAATGGCGGTCGTCGGGTGTTCCAGCACAGGCAGAACCACGCTGGTAACGTCCTCAACCTCGCGGTTGTTGTCGATCAAAAGATGATCCACAACGTTGATCTTCATGCTCTTTTTCGCCATCGTCTCTCACTCCCTTCTTACGCCACGTCGCTTTCGCCGGTGGCGAAATAGGTGCTGAAACCGTCGTCAACCCAGGTCACGACGGCCTTGAGGGACTTCGCCAGCGGCGTGGTGGTCACGCGGAACTCGAACACAAAATCTCCGCTGTACACGTCGCTGTTGGCGATGGAATCCGCGTCCAGCGCGGCCTCGCCGTAGATCAGAGCGCCCATGGCCTTGAGGCCGTCAAGGCGGTTCTGCTCCTCGGCCACAATGCTGGCAATGTCGTTCGCCGTCATGGGCTTGTCCACGTTGCGCGGCCTGCGGGCCTGGAAGTCGTTGCTCACGTAGTACAGCATCATCAGAGCGGTTTCGGCTACGTTCACGTAATCCGCATCGTTCTGGTTGTAGCTCGCAGCGTGAGCACCCCAGACGGCCCAGCGTCCGCCCACAAAGGCCGCGCTGGCGATGCCGTTCTTGTTGAGCTTCTCGTTGATGATCTCGTCGTCGAACAGCTTGTCCACGGCGCTGTCGCCCATCCACAGCTTGCTGATGATCGGCGCGTCGGTGTTGCTGGCGCTGTGATAGGGGATGCCCTCATTCTCGCCCAGCAGTTCCAGGAAGTTGGCGGCGGCGATCACGGACAGGTGATACTTGTTCCCATCCGTGCCCGCGATCATGGGGAAGTACACGGTCTCGTTCGGGTGGTTGTAGCCGTTGCTGTTCTTCCAGGTCACGATGGTATCCATCGTCAGCGGAGTGGAGCCGTTCAGCAGGGGCAGGTCGGCGAAAATCCACATGTCCCAATGGCCGTTGACCTTCTGGCTGTTCTGATACATCGCCGCGTGTACGGTGGGCACAGAGCTGAAGCCGGGGGCGATCATATAGGCCGGGATCACGCCGGTAAGCTGGTACACGTTCTTCACGGCAAAGATGCCGGTATTGGTGCCCAGGTTGTCGGTCGCGCCGATCACGTCGTCGCTGGTAACGCCGGTCGCGTCGATGGTGTCATACACCACGTTCAGCGCATCGGTGCCCAGGGTGGTGATGCCGGTGATCGTGATGGTTTTCTTCGCGGCGGAGTAGGCGATGGAGTAATCCGTGCCCTTCACCTTCACGGTGGGGTCTCCTTCCTCCACGATGGTCTGCACCTTCACAGATTCCAGGATCACGCTCTCCGCGTCCGCGATGGTGATGATGTTGTTCACTGGGGTCTTGCTCACGGTCGTCTGGCTCACGCTCTTGTGGGCGGCCTTGGTGGGGTCAAGCACGTTGATAAACACCAGCGGGCCGATCCCTTTGGTCTCGAAAAAGTGGTGCATCGCCTCGCACAAGGTGTACTTGGCCCAATCGTCGCTGTAGCCGAAATACTTCTTGGCCTCGGCGATGTTGCGCACCAGCACGGGCTTGCTGACGGGATAGCTCTCGCCGCTCGCCAGGGCAAGGGTGTGCACGGGCGCGGTGCCGATGCAGACAATGGCGCTCTCGCTGTCCGTAGACACGCGATTGCCGTTGGCCTGCGTATCGCCATACGCGCCATGCAGATATTCGCTCATGGTCATGTCCTCCTCATCTCAAAAGTTTTGTTACCTCGTCGTTGTATTCGTCCGCATGGCATTGGAACGTCACTGTTACCATGCCGATGAACGCGGGCCTCCTGTCTGCGACAAACTTCTGGTCGCTGTAGAGGCCATACTGGCACTCTGCCTCGTTCAGAAACATGTCGGTGTCGGGAATGGTTTTCTGCGAAAGCAGCGCGTCCTTGAAGTCGTCCATCCAGTTGAGCAGGGTTTCCAGCCCGTCCTGGGTGCCCTCTGCCATCAGGGACATATCATACGCGCCGCTGTTCGCGCTCTCCACAAATCCCGGCAGGCGTATACCGTCCTCGTACACGAAGAAAAGAACCTGGCAGCACAGGCTTTGTCCCATTTCCTTGGGCCGGTGTACGTCGTTGTACCTGTCAAACCGCTGCTCCTCCATGTATTTCAGATAGCCGAATGTCGGCGCGATGATAATACCGGGGCTGACGTTCAGCGGGTCGATCTCTCCCGTGAAATTGCTGTCGTCCGGGCGCATGGGCTGGTAGGCAAGAAACACCTTCGGCTCCTGCCGCGCGATCTGCCGAACGTCCATGTTCGGCGCGGGCGTTTTCATTTCACGGCCCCTGCATACGGTGTCGTATGTCCATTGCTGCAATTTCCGCAGCCGTTCAACGGTTCTCATTCGCTCGCCACCGCCTTGGGGGAAACGGTCGAAAGCACGATGGTCAACATGCCCATGTCCTCCTGTATCTGCATGATTTTCATGTGCCTGTTGTCGAAAAAGCCGTGCTCGTTGGGCACCTTGCGGCCCGGCCAGTCCTCCTCACGCACGTAAACCACCGTCTCGCGGGTGTTGTTGTCCCACGAAATGTCGTTTACGTTGTTGTTCTTGCGCTTGAGCGCCACTTCCTCGTCGGTCACGCAGTTAAACGTAATGCCGTTCCAGGTGTGATCGTCCGCAAAGTGATCCTGACGCAGGAACACACGGGAGCGGTCGGCCTCAATCCGCGTTTTTAGGCTCATGCTCGCTCACGTCCTTGCGCTTGCCCTTGGGCTTTTCGGCCCTGGGGACGGGCGGCGCGGGCGGCGCGGGAATGGCCTTGCCCTGTTCGATCATGCGGGCGGCGTATTCATCCGCCATGTCCGTGGGCACGCCTGCGATGATTACCCTCATTTCCCTTTGCCTCCCTTCGCGGTGCGTTTGCGGGGCGCGGGTTTCGCCTCCTCCTCTGCGGGAGCGATCAGGGCTTCCGCCGCGTCCACTTCGGGGGCCTCCGGCTCCTCGTAGGGTTCTTCGGCCTCCTCGGTCTCGTCCTCCGGCTCCTCCGGCGCTGCCGGTTCCTCCGGCTCCTGCGCGGGCGCTTCCGCTTTTGCGGGCCTCGGCGCTGTCGGTTCGGGCGCGGTCTCGCGGATCGCGCCCGATTTCAGCAGCCTCTTGACAAGCGCCTCGTCCAGATCGTCAGGCAGGATTTCGCCGGGTGTATAATCGGTGCCGATAAATGCTGTTGCGATATACATTTGGCGCTCCTTCCTGCCTCACAGCACGGTGCCGACAACCCAGCCGTCGATGTTCTCCGGCACGATGGTCGGGCGGCTGGTCAGGCGGTTCTTGGTGCTGTTGCTCTCGATGGAGCTGTACTTGAGCGGCACTTCCTTCTTGATGTAGGTGATCGGGTCGCCATCGACCTTCTCAACCTGCGTCACGGGGCCGTGATACTCAAGCAGCATACCCTTGTAGCCCATAATCAGCTTGCCGCTGGGGAGAATGGGCTTGGGCAGGCCGTCGTCGTCGATGAAGGTGCCCGCGAAGGAGTACATCTCCACGCCGTCGATGTTGTGGCCGATGAAGCGCACGCCCTGGCCGCGATACTTGGCGTTGATCTCTCCGATGTTCACGTTGCGGATGTCCAGGCGCTTCACGTAATCGCTGTTGTACAGCAGCGCGTTCGCAACGTCGGGAGCCATGATGATCCACTCGACGATGCCCAGGCCGTCATAGGCCAGGTTGAGCATCTTCTGCATGTCGCTCTCGATCTTCGCGCCGACCTGATCCCAATTCGCGCTGTCAGCGCCGGGAACAAAGTCGTTGGTGAAGCCGTAATCGGCAATCAGGTTCGCCTGCTTGCTGCGGCCCTCGTTGGTGTACTCAAACAGTTCCAGTTTGCCGGTGAGGGCAACCTGGCGGGCCATGTGCTCGCGGCGGCGCTGAATGGCCTTGCGCATATCCACCAGGTCGCGGGCCTGCATCTTCTTGGCGCGTTCTGCGGGGGTCATGCCGCCCAGAATCTTCTCGCCGAAGGAGCGGCCATAGAGCTGGTTCACTTCGATCACGCGCTCCGGCGCAACGGTCGCAAACCCGATTTCGCGGGTCTGGAAGCCCTGCCGCTCCATCAGCACGCCGCCCGTGCCGGGATGCACCACAGGAGCCATCTTGCGGCTGCCCTTACGGTAATCGTAGATCGCCTTGTCGTCCTCCACCGTGCCAGCGTCGCGCACGGTCATGTCATGCAGGAAAGTATACTCGGGTTCCATCAGGTCGATGGCCGCGAGCTGTGCCCTGGTATCGTAGATGTCCATGATTCTTTGTCCTCCTTTCCGTGATTAAGCCCACACAGCGTAGAGCGTCAGGTCCGCGTCGGTGGAATAGGTCGCTGCGGCGGCGTAGTCCGTGCCGGTTCCGTCCGCCTTGGTGTTCCACTTGCTGAAGCTCTTGGTGGCGGGCGCGGTGAAGCCCAGCGCCGTAGCGCTGTTGTTCAGCACCGTGTAGCTCGCTCCGGCCAGCTTGTAGTCCTTCACATCAGGCTCGGCGGGGTCAGCGCCGTTGTTCGCCTTGTAGGTGATGGTATAGCCGCCGTTGTCGAACTCAGGGGCGCTCTCCATGCTCTGGTCGAAGTAGATGCCCATGAGAGCCAGCACGACCTTATGCGCGGCGGTTACGGCGGTCGGCGTGCCGCTGTTGTCGTACAGCACCTTGCCGTCGATGAAGCGGCCGGTCTGATATGCGGCAGCGTTCTCAGCCACAGCGCCAACGCTCACGCTTGCGCCGGTGTCGATGGCCTCATTCAGCACCACCAGGGCGTAGCTGGTGGAAATCTGGCTGGTGCCAGCGGGTGCCCACAGGCCGTTGCTCTTGCGGTACAGCAGCGTGCCGCGCTTGATCTCGCCATTGCCAGGCTCCACAGGAACGGCAATGGGATGGCCGTTCATGGGATCGGCAAGAAGATGTTCGGGCGTGCTCTGCCCGATGATACCGTACAGATTGCTCATGTCTGTTTCCTCCTTCCTCCAGGATTAAAACATGTTGCCGTCAGCGCCGCCGCGATATTCCTTCGCGTACTTCGCCATGCTCTCGGCATACTGCTTTACGTCCTGTTCCTCGTGCTCCTTCTTGTCGTCGGCAGCGCCGCCCGTCACGTTCTGCGCGGGGGCGGTCTCCTGCTGGCGGGCCGCCTGGTGATTCGCGCCCTTCTGCTTCTTGGCGGCGACGAGCTGCTTCACGAAGTCCTCCGGGCTGGTGCCGTTGGCCTTGGCCTGGGCGGCAAGCTCCTCGTACCCCGGATCGGTCAGCGCGTCGATGTCGTCCTGGCGCTGCCTCTCTGCGGTGATCGCGGCCTGCTGAATCTGTTCAAGCAGCGCCGGGTTCTCCGCACGAAGCTGGTCAACATTGATGTCCTTGATGTCCATGGTGTCATTGTCCTCCTCGTGATGTATTTCAGTCGAGTCCCCGGCAACTGGAGCCTCGTTACTGACAGTCTGTTCCTGCGGCGCGTCCTCGCGCACCGCAATCTGTTCGGGCACAGTCTTGTACAGGCCCTTCATGGCCGCCATTTCGCGCGTGCTGGCGCAGGCTGCGGCAGGCGTTTCGCCCGTCACTTCCGCCTCAAGCAGCTCGTCGGCGAAGCCGTATTCCACGGCCTCCTCGGCGGTGAACCAGGTCTCCGCGTCCATCCAGTCCTTGATGCGCTCCTCGCTCTGGCCGCTTTTCTTGGCGTAGAATCCGCGCGAAACCTGTTCGATATTCCGCAGACGTTCGATGGTGTGTTCCAGCTCGTTGGCGTTCCCCAGTGCGATGCACCAGGGATTATGAATCATGTACTCGCTGCCCTCGCAGATGGCGACGTGCGCCCCTGGCAGGGTGGCAATGTCCGTCGCCGCGCTGGCGCACATGCCCTCGATGCGGATGTTAATTTCCTCAAAGCCCGCATTACCCAGGATCGCCCGCATGGCGACGCTTTCCGTGCACACGCCGCCAGGGGAATTGATGCGCAGCAGCAGCTTCTTCGCGCCCTTTTCGCGCACGTCCTTGATGGCTTTATCGAAGTCGGCGGCGGATTTATCCTCCTCGCTCCACTTCCACCATTTCGGGCCGTCCTCCACGATCTGGCCGTACAGCATGATTTCTGCGGTGTCGCTGTTTTCCGCCTCCATCCGCACGCTGTAACCCAGCCGGAAGATGTCTCTCGCCATTATTCTTCATCCTCCTGTTCCTCGGTCTCGTCCTCGTCCTCCTCGTCGTCGGGCGCGGGCGGTTTGTTGCCGCTGGCCTTGTTCACAAGGTCGGCGAACTCTTGCAGGGCTTGCAGCTCACGGCGGCGCTGCCGCACGTTGGCGGCCCAATCGTTCCCGTTGTACTCGCTGGCCTCCTGCTCCTGCGTGGTGATGTTCTGCGCGATGCGCATTGCGGCGGCGTTGACTTCCTTGAGCGGGTCAACGTGGCCCATGCTCGCGCCCATCCAGGAGCAGCCGCACCATGCCTGCCGGATGGCCGGATCATCGAAAAATCCCGGCGCGTCGATGCGCCCGGCTGCCACGGCCTCGGCCATAAACTGCTCATAGATCGGCTGGTTGAAGCTGGCATTGAAGCGCGTGCGGTACACGCGCACCGTGCGCCAGAAGTCCAGCAGCGCGGCCCTCGCGGCGGTATAGTTGCTTTCGTACTTTTTCGTCAGCACTTCCTTGGGGATTTCCATGCTGCTGCCGATCACGGTCTCCATGGCCGCCACGTACTTGTCAAACGCGCTGTTCGGTCGCGTCGGATTGACGGTCACAGGCTCTTTGCCATACGGGAGATCAAGCACCACGCCCGGCCCCAGCTCGTAGTGGTAATCGTCATCCTTTACGCGGTCGTCCTCGTTCACCACGTCCTCAAGTCCGTTTACGCCGTCGTCCTCAGTGCTCTTGAGGAACACGCTGAACATGCTCGCCACCAGGTTGGCCGTCAGCTCGCTTTTGAGATAGCGGTCAAACTGTTTCAGCAGTTCGATTTCCGCTGCTACGAACGGCACGCCGCGCCGCTGCTCCGGCCTCTCGCTGACCATGATGTGCAGGATGTTCGGCTCGCCGGTTTCCTTGCCGTATGCCTCGATGGGCTGCCATGTGAGCTGTTCCGTTACGCTGCCTGCCAGCGGATGATGGCTGGCGATGTGGTATCGCACCACAGCGCCCTCCTTGTCGATCTCTACGCCGTCAATGATGCGGCCGCCGTTGTCCAGGTTCTTGATCTCGCTGTCGCCGCTGCTGTCCGGCGTGCTGATTCGATCGGCTTCCAGCAGGCGCACGGTCAGTTGATACGGCGTGCGCCCGTTGGGTTTGTAACCGAACAGGGCGAAAACGTCTCCGCTCACCAGCATCGAAAGAAAAGCGAGCTGTTGCAGCTCGTAGAAATTCTTATGGCGCTCCGCGTCGCAGAAATGATTCTCCGCCCACAGCTTGAACTCCCGAAGGATCGTGCGCTCTGTTTCCTCCCGCACGTCCTCGCTCATACCCAGGAAGTCGCCGTCAATCTTTGGTTTCGGCTGGATGCCCCAGCCCACAACGCTTGTCGTCAGCGTGACCGGGCCGCTTCGGGCCAGTCCGCCGCCGTCAAACAGATCCCGGCTTCGCTGCCGGAGTGTGCTGCCGTGTTCGTCGATGTCGTCCTCTGCGGCTCCTCCGTTCACGATCCAGCCAACCATGCTGTTAAGCGTCTGGCTCGCGCCGTGGTTCCCGTAGCTCATGCGCGGGCTGCCGCCGCGTCCGCGCCCGGCCTTTGTCTCCTTGCCCAGCTCGTTCATGCGGCGGCTGTATTCCTCGTTCGCCTTTTCCGGGCTGAACAGGAACATCACGCGCTCCTTCAAGGTCGGGTCTCTCTTTCCCATAACCGGCCCTCCTTACAGGTCGCGGGGGACAACCATCACGGCCCGCTTTGTCCGCATGTTGCCCTCCAAACCTTCAATCGTCTTTGCCAGCTCCCGGATGCGCTGCAATATTACCGGCAAATCCAGGGCGGTAAACTCCCGCGAGCCGATCTTATAGCTCTTGGCCTGCCCGTCCACCAGCGCGATCTCCGCGTCCTTGTACAGGGCCAGTAGGCTTCTCGCCTCCGTCAGCGAGTAGGCGGATATAAACGCCATGCTTTTACCTCCCTTACACTTTGATTCCCTCGCTCAAAACGCGCTTTTTCCTGCGCCGTTCCACCTGCTGCCGGGTCTCGATCTTCGGTTCCTCCGTCCCGTTCAGCAGGCGCTCCATCTTATCAAAATTCCAGTTGAAATACTTGTAGGCCGCCCTCGCGTAATTGCGACAGTCAAGCGGCTCGTTGCGGTCGTATGTCTTTTCCCACGTCACAACGGTTTGGCCCATCCTGCGGTGCATGACCATCTTTTCGGAGATCAGCCCACGGAAGTATTCGATGTCATATCCGCAGGTATAATCCCTGGGAAAGTGCATGTACCGCGCTCCCGGTTCGGTAATGCCCGTGGCGTACATGATCGCCTCTTTGCCGCTGTCAACGCCGATGATGAACCGTGTCGCCTTGTCCCTGCCGTTGTCCTTCTTCATCAGGCGCACATAGGGCTTGTCGCTTCCACCTTCGCCCTTCACAGCCCAAATGCGTTTGCTCTCGCGTCTGGCGCACTCGGCGTAAACCTCCTGCGTGAAGTGGCCGCCGCTGTCCATGAAGGAGGCGAGTATACGCATCTTCATGCCGTTCGGCAGCGTCCATTGGCGATCCAGAAGGTCGTCTATCTCTGCCCATACCTCCGGCGCGTCCGCGCGTCCTGGGATCACGCCTTTTGCGATGCCCCAGCTCTGTTCCTCGCGGCCCCAGCCCACAACCTCGTATTCCAGACGGTTGTCCTGCGTGTCAACGCCCATGGTCAACACCAACGCGCCGGTCGGGACTTCCGCGTTATAGATTTCACGCCGCGCAAGCAGCGCCTCCGGCGCTCCGCTGCGGTCGCGCATTTCCCAGCTCTCGCCCAGCATCGTGTTCACGAACACCTTGAGCAGTTCCGGGTCGTCGTGGGCTTTGAGGAAACTCCGGCAGATGTCCGTCCAGTCCGACCAGGGCGACATAAAGGCGTTGAGGCGGAAGGATCGCACGCCCGTCTCGATGGCTTCCGGGTTCTTCGGAACCCACTTGGCCGGGCAGCGCTTGGTGTCGTATTCCTTCGTCTCGCCTTGGCACAGCGGGCATTGCCAACGCACATTGCGCACATGGTAATTGCGCTCACCGCCCTCGTCCTTGTACTCCTCCTTGTCAAATTTGATGTTGTCAAATCGGATGAAGGAGAAGCCCTTGCAATGCGGGCACTCGGTGTGCCATTCCTCCTGTGTGCCTAACATATATGCCTTTTCAATCTTGCTGGCCCCCTTAATGGTCGGCGTGCTCGTCTTGACCACCTTGCGGTTGTGGCGGAAGGTCTCGGTACGGCGCTCCGCCAGTTCCAGCGGATCGCCCTCTGTTCCGGCGCTCGCCGGGAAACGGTCTATCTCGTCCATAAACACATACCGCACAGGTCGCCCGGCCAGCTCGGTGGGGGAGTTTGCGCCCGTGAACGCCACGCTTCCGCCTGGAAAGGTTTTCATCGTGATCGTGTTGCCTGCGTCCCGGCTCTTTGCCTCGTACACCTTGCGTTGCAATGCCGGGCAAGCTCGGATCATGGGCGCGACGCGGCGCTTGGAAAAGTCCTCCGCGAAGCCGTCTGTGGGCTGCACAAAAAGCATCGGGCCGGGATCAACGTCAATCGCCCGGCCCATCATGTTCAACTCAAGCTCCGTTTTGCCCACCTGGGCGCTCGCCATTATCACGATTTGCCACACGCCGGGCTGCGTGAAAGCGTCCATGATCTCCTTCTGGTATGGCGCTCTGTCCGTTCGCCATCGGCCCGGCTCGCTGCTGCTTTCCGAAACCAGTATGCGGTTGCTGTCCGCCCATTGGCTCACGCTTTGGAGCTTCGGCGGCTTCATCATCAGCAGCGTATAGATAAAAAGCTCGGCGATCAGCCGCCGTCCCTTTTTTGCCACGCGCTACTCCTCCTCGGCTTCCTCGTCGTCCTCGTCCTGGAGAAGCAGATAGGCGGGTAGTGGCGTATCGGAAAGCCCTTCCAGCACCTTGCGGATTTCCGTGTCTATGACGTTGTTGATAACCTCCACGTTATCCATCCCGCGCACCATGGGCGCAAGCGTGCTCGGAAGGTGGATCATGCTCTGCATGATGGTGTTGGCGATGTCTCCCCAAATTTTGCGCACTTCCTGCACATCCACCAGGCTGCCCTCCATGCGGTCAACCTCAAGCTGTGTCTTGCGCATCTTCACGCTCTCATGTGCGGCCTTTACCGCGTCCAGATCGTCGGCGCTGGCGGACACGCGCTCCACGTTATAATCCACCCATCGCTGCACAAAAATAGCGAGGTCGCATTTCTTTGCGTCCTCGCCTTTCACAAACAGGGCTTTGCTTTCGTCCTCCTGGACGAGCTTTTTATTGATATTGAATATCTGGCGGTAGGTCATGCCGGTAAGCTCCGCCAGGGCTTGCTTCGTCATGTCCATAGGCTATTTCCCGAAAAGCTGCCCGAAGTGGTGCACCAGGCGCTTTTCCACCACTTCCTTGATCTCCCGCTGCACGTCCTCCTCGCTCTTGTTGATGGGCATTTGCGGCACGCCCAGGCCCACCACATGCACGATGGGATGGCTCTTGCCCTTGTATTTGCGCGTGAACGCCACGCCGCCCACCATAAACGGAGGCTGCCCGCCCTGGTGATCCATCGTGGCGGGCATCGTGCTGGATTGCCCTTTCAGAATCTTGGCGTTGATCTTGGCGCGTCTGCCCTTCGCGGGCCGCCCGCGTGGGCCGGAAGCCTTGAAGCGTCCGCCGATGCTGCCGCGTGTTCCGTTGATGGGCACCACCACGCCGATCCTCCCGGCTCCGCCCTGGCTTTTCGGCCAGCCCACGGCGCTGCCCGCCCAGGCCGCCGTCACGGCGTATTCTTTGGGGACTTCCTTGCGGATGATGGATTTCACCTTTTTGCCCGCGTCATTGAACGTGCGTCTGAGCATTTCGTCAAAGGCAGGAGAGGACATGGCAATCTTCATCATGTTGATCGTGTCCATAAGGTCGCTTATGTCCACGTACACGCTTGCGCCGCCGTAATTCTTGTTAAATCCCGGCATTTTGCCCGCCTCCTTTCGCCAAAAACATGAAAGAGCGGGCAACTTTTGGCTGTCCGCTCTCTATCCACGTCTACCGACGATAGCATCATAGCACATTCGCCATCGTGTTTCAAGTGGTTTTGGAAAATTTTTTATTTTCCTCCGCCAGGATGTACCGCTCGCGCCACACCACGCTCGCCATGCTTTCGGCTTCCTCAACGGCTTTCCGCGCCCTGTTGAAGCCCCATTCGCTCATGTTCAGCTCCCGCCTGATCTCCGCGTCCGGCACGTCCATCACATACTTCATCACCACGAACGCCCGCATGGTTCGGCTCTCAATGCCGTTCAGCACGCGCTCCGCCGCCCGCAGCTCGTGGTTGTATTGCTTGAGCTGGCCCTCGTGCGCTTCGCCCGCCTCCTCCAGCATGGCGAAAGCGTCCTCAAGGCCCTTGGGCAGGCTCCCGCCGCCCGGCATCCCGCTGATATGCTGGTTGATCGAAAGCATACGGTCGTGCTGCCAGTCCAGCCGCCGCTCCGTCTGGTTCACAAGCTGCATCGTGGGCAGTACGTCCGCGAGGATCGGGATGTCCCTGTTGCGGATCACCACCGGCTTTTTCGATTCGGCGGCACCGCCGCCCTTTGTGGGCTTGTCGTTCTTCACAGTACATCCCTCCGTCAAAACCGCGAGCGCTCGCGGTTTTCTACTTGGTTTGGTTCAGCGATTCCTCGATCTTGTCAATCCCGGTCGCGCCGCAAATAAGCTGCCGCATTTCCCGGTTCATCCTCTCGCGTGAGGCCCGACATTCCTTCTTGCAGTATTTGGCTCTACGGCACTTCCTGCAATCGCCGCCGTTCTTCCATTGCTCGTTATTCTCTGCGTTCATGCTTTCATCCTTTCCCTGCACTTCCACACGCGCAGATAATTTCTTTCACGTATTTTATACAGCTCGTATTTCTTGAGGAAATCATACAGCTTGTCCATGCAATAGCTTTCGTCGCACTCGTCCGTGTCCCATTTCCCACAATCCGGGCAGACAAACGTCCTGCACACTTCGCTGCATCCCTCGCAGAAAGTGTCATCGTCCATTCCATCGTCGGGATCAACAAAATCCCATATTTCGCGGGCGATGAACACGCACTTCTCATGTGCCCGAAATGTGTATAGATCACCGTCTTGCTTACCGACGTAACGCTCGTATTGCTCGCCGGGTTGGATAGTTCCTCGGCAGTAATTACAAGTGTGGGCCTTTCGTGCTGTCCGCCATGTGGTTGATACTTCTTCAATCATACATAGCCTGCTTTCTTTGCCCGCTTTTCCCAGCGGTTTTGTGCCCGGTCGTCCCATCCCTTGATTACGTCCTCCACGCAATCCAGGCAATCATGGATGTAATATGGCGCACCGTCGATAAAACACTTTTCAGCTAACGCCTGATCCCCGGCGCGGATCGTCGCTCCGCAATAATGGCATGTCGTTTCCTTCCGTACTTTCACCAGCTTGCTGTGATAGTTTTCCAGATAATCGTCATAATCGTCAGACGGCATCATGAGGTCTTTGTATTCATCAGGCTTATATTTTGCTTGTCTCATACGATACCTCCAATAGTCTTTTTCCGATGCTGTGAGCAACAGTCCCGATGTCATTAAGGCTCGTCCGTCCGTCCTGCCATTCGGCAATAAACTTCTCCCGCTTCTCTGGATCGTCAATCGCGTTCAGCGCAGCGTCATAGCGCCGCCTGTCCTCAAAATGGCCCAGCATGAATGACGAAAGCGCCTGTCCAACGTCGCGTTTCCTCGCTTCCAGGCCGGCAGCAGGATCGCGCCCGAAATTCTGCTTGAACCACTCGTCATAGCCCCCGAACAGGAATATGGGAACATGGTTTTCTTCTGCTTCGTCCTGGGTGTCGGCTCCATAAGCCAAACTCAAGCAGCCGATAGCGAGCGCGGCCACTTCCTTGTCGGAGGCGAGGAAAGTATACGGGTCGCTCGGATTGTTCAGCTCATACTCAAGCATTGTGTGCCTCCTTGAACAGGTCGAACATGCAGACCTGCCTCTTGTCCTTCTTCGGTTTCTTTTCCGTCTCCGGCTCCCGCCATATCCACAGGTTGCATGTCTTGATCCCGCAGCGATGTACCTCTTTCCGGCTCCCGCCGCTGCACTCAAGGCAATGCTTGTGTATGGCGATCAACAATTCATCTGGCGTTGGCTTGTTCTTCATGGGATCACGCTTTCGTCCCGCCCGGCGCGGTCGCCCTCAAGCGCTCCTGCGCCTCCGTGGCGATGTCGTTCTGCCCCTTGATGCACCCGTAGGGCCACGGCATACCCGGATGGGGATTGAATGGGCAATCCAGACATTTGTGCTGACAGGTCTTGAAGCAGTTCAGTCCTTCGATGATCTCCTCAAGCGTATGCACGGCTATTCCGCCTCCCACGGGAACTCCTGGATAAAGTCGTCTCCCATGATCTCGCGCAGGGATTCCTTCATGAACACATACGCGCCCATGTTCCGGCACATCTGCACGGCGTTGTCCACCCACGCCTTTTCCGGGATCACCTTGTCCTTGCGGTTGCCGGTTTCCGCGCCGAAGATCACCCATTCCGGCAGCCAGTTTTTCATCACGCTTTCCTGGTTTGGTTCCTGCGCAGGCGGCCAGGGTTTCAGCATCGGCTCACAGCTCTGGAAGGTGTGAAGCGCCTCGTTGAAGTGCAACAGGTCTTTCGTGATGTCCGTCGTAGTCGTGCCCAGCCAGAAATTCATATCCGCGTCCGTGATAAGATCGGCTTCTTCCAGCGCGTCATAGCGCTCTGGATTCTTGGTCAGGAACAAATACCGATGCCACGGCGCTTTCCGACAGGCGTTCAGCACTTCGATAATCCACTCGTCCGGCACCCACTCGCCGAACAAATCCGCCATGCTGCACACAAAGATCGTGCGCGGCTTCGTCCACTTCTGCGGCTCGTCCAGCCGGTAGCGGTGGAAGGTGGGAGCAAAGCCGTTTGGATAAGGCTGTTTCACGTCCGCCCGCACAATCTCTCCGTCCTCGTAATAATCCCTTGTGCACGGCTTATCAAGTTCATGCAGCTTGCCATCATCCTTCAAAAAGCCGAATCTGTTTGCAATTCCTCGCGCATAGCAGTATTCGCAGCCGTGCAAGCATCCCGTGACGGGATTCCAGGAAGAATCACACCAGTCAATTTTCGTTTTCTTTCCCATCGTCAACCTCCATCTTCTCATGGCACCACGGGCACGTAGGATATGGACATTTCCTGGGGAGCCTGCGTCCCCGCGTCGGTTGCGGCCAGTAGGCATGTCCGCCGCAAGCGGAACAGTAAAACCGCCATCCCCGGTCGTTGCTGTCGAGCGTTACCCATCTTGCCATGCCGTGCCTCCTAAAAGTCCACAACCAGCTTGTCGTCGCAGAACACGTAATACTCGGTGTCGGAAAACCGGCAGCCGTTCAGAAATTCGGTAACTGCCTCGTATTGCTCCTCCGGCGTTTCGTATTCCTCCGGCACAAACTTCTCCTGCCGGAAAGCCAGCTTTCCCGGCGCACCGCACGGGATCATCACTTCCCATGCGTGAAACGTCCGCGTCATGTCCTCCGACCACTTGATAAAGTCACTCTTGTTGATCTTCATGGTCGTTACCTCGCGTCTCTTATGACGATTCCAAGTTCCGCGCCCAGCCAGTCCAGGCCCTTCCGCGTCAGGTAATAGTCCGTCGTGTCCTGTTTTCCGTCGCGCTTATGTATTTCACCATGCGCGGCATATCCAGCTTCTTCCAGCATCGGCCAGGGATAGGTGCCGACATACGTGTTGAAATAGTTCCTGTACGGCTTGTAATACTTCACGCCGTATCGCGTATACGTCCCTTTGCTGTCCATGCCGATGGTGTGCGTGAGGATTTGCCGCATCGTACAGACGTGAATCGTCCTCCCGTTTTCGATCCTGGTTTCGTAATCCTCAAGCGGTAGGTGAATCACACTCAACAGGGCCACTCTCCCTTCCGCAGGTATTCGTTCTCGTCCATCAGGTCGCCAATCATCACCTGGTAAACCCGCTCCCTGGTGTGCACTTTGCCCCACAGAGGCCGGTCTTTCCCGTTGCGCTGCTCCCAGGTCTTGACGCACTTCGGGCAGTAGAAAGCGTCTCCGAAGCTGTTCCAGCCCGCTTTCACGATCTCGTCCGCAGGCTCTGTCCTGAGATATTTGTCATACTTGAATTTCCGGCTTCTGTGCCCGCAACTGGAACACATGATCTGCAAATACATGGCGTTGGCTCCTCCTTATGCGTTGACTACTCCGTATTGCCTATCCAGCGCTTGCCTTTTTTCCTCGTACTCCCGCTTTTCGCGTTCTTCCTGGTTGGCCGTTATCATTGCCCGGTATTCCTCGCGGCGTTCTTCCTGCTTCGCCTCGTAATCCTCGCGGGCCTCTCGCTGCTCCGGCGTTTCCCGATCTTGCACAAACGCTCTTAGCTTGTCGTAGGCTTCTAAGCTGTGACAGGTTTTCGACAGTTTCCCCTCTGTCGCGTCGTACAGGTATGCGTATTCCTCCACGTCTTGCAAGGTCTTGCACTTGTGTGCTTTCCAGTCCGAAAGCAGGGAGATGATGTAATCGAAAGGGCTGTTCGCGCCCTTCAATGCGGCGGCGTGGACAGCTTGGGCGACTACACCCTCGCCGAAGTCCAGGGCTACAACGCGCCAACAAAGGGCCTCAATGATGGCAGGGGTCGGTTCTTTGCCGAATCCTTTTCTCCACGCCTCGGTGATCTCCTCGCGTGCACGCGCGGATGCTTCCTCCTGTTCTTCATCATCATCTTCAAAATCTCTTTGGTAACGATCTGGAATACGTCTATTCCCTGTATAGTTTATATTATAGTCCCCGATGTTGCCCCCACGGTTGCCCCCGATGTTACCCCCCATGTTACCCCCAATGTTATACCCGATGTTACCCCCCATGTAATCCGATTTTTCCGTATTACTTCGGGGATTATCAGCGTCAGATTCCGTATCAGGGGCCACATATTCCGGGTAAAAATATATCATGCGGTAGGCAGGTGACAGCTTGTTTTTCTCTCCCTTCGTATACTCAATCAATCCTCGCTGCTTCAAGCTGTTTCTGGCGGCGGCTATGGTGTCATACTTCATTGGACAAAACGAGAGCAGCCGGTCATTGCTGATGCGGATAAACTCGTCAGGCCAGACTTTGCCTTGTGCCCGCTGATTCATAATGTGCATCAGGGCGTACCACAAGAGGCGTTCACTGGCTGTGAGGTGTTCATCTGTCGCATACTCCATAAACCGTATGTGTTCCCGAACATAGTTGACAATCGGCATAGCTCTTACCTCGTCATTCCGCCCTGTGCAGGCTCCTTTCCGGGTCAAATCCGTCAGGGTAGCGTCGTTTCAGTTTTTCGATGTTCCGCTGCATCGCTTCCTCAAGCGTACTTCCGCAATGCAGTTCCAGGATGTCCCGCACCGTCACCATGATACCCACGATCTCACACTTGGCCTGCGAAACCCGCCAATCATCGGGGATCGTTTCGGGAGAATCGTACAGCTCCGCGTAGGGCCGCATGGCGGCGTTCGCCAGGTGTACGGCCAGCAGCGGAAGGGGAGAAACAGCGTTGAGCGGGTGCAAATCCATGTAGAATCCTTCGCTGAATCGCCGGTAAAGCTCCGCCATGTCCGCGTCAAGGCCCTCGGCCAGCTCCGCGCAGTACCACAGCACGTCGCCGCACTCGTCGATCAGCTTGTCCACTGGCACGGGCGGGTTTTCGCCGCTCTGGAAGCGCCATTTCTTCACCGCGTCCACGATCTCGCCGCTCTCGCCAATCAGGCCCAGGCAGCCGTTTTCCGCGCGGTCGTGTCCCTCCGTGCTCGTCCGCATGGCAAGGGACTGGTAATCCTCAATCCGCATAATCATCCCTCCATATCTTCACGCATATTCCGCTCACCCGGTTGATCGTCCGGGCGGGCCAGCGCTTCTTGACCATCCATACCCGTAGGCTGTTCAGTCGGAACCATAGCCATTTCAGCACGCTTTCGCGCCTCCTTCGTCACGTCGCGGATCGCCATGAAGTCGCTCCACATGCCGATCTGCTTGAGCGCTGTCTCGTAGTCGTAGGCAGGCGCTTCCCGCAGGGAAGAAACGCCCCAGCGTGTAAGAACGCTCTTGCGTATCGCGCCGGAGAGCTTCGTCACCGCCTTTTTGTCGTCCGCGTAGCCCTTCGTGTCCAGCAGTTCGCGGGCGCGGGCGCGGATCGCGTCGCCGATGTACTTCTCCTGTGTTCTCGTCATGGGTGTTTGCAGGCGCACGCGCTTTTCCAGGTCGGCAATTCGCTGGCTCGTCAGGGTTTGCGCGGCGGCGATCTGCTCCATCGCCTCGGTGTTGTGCTTGAGCATCTTCCCGATGCTCTCCATCAGCGGGGCCATGATGTCCCGCACTACCACGGAAACGACCTCAACCGTTTCGGGGGAAAGGGCCGTGTTCTCGCGTGTTGTCAGCTCACCCAATGATGATCCCTCCCTCAACGGTATAGCTATCCAGAGCTTGACGCGATTTCTCGCACCAGCCCTCAATCGTGTGTAATAATTCGTTGTAGCTGTTCTTGGTCTGCTGGGGCATAATGGCAAAGCTGCCGCCCATATAGGGCATACGGGCGCAAAGGCCCATAAACTCGCGCACCGCCGCGCTGAACAGGTCAAGCGTCAGCTCGTCCGTGTGTGCGTGCTCCGCGTCGCCGCGTGCCTGGGCGCTCTGCATGTTCAAAAGGTCGTCCTGGGCGCGGTTAAGGGCTTCCTGCTGTTCCTGTAACAGCTCGTCCTTCTCCTGCATGTCGCGTTCCAGTTGTATCTTATCCCGGCGCAGTTGTAGGGCCTCGGCCAGGCTGTCCTTTGCGTTTTGGGTAATACGTTCCAAATCGGTCCTGTACGCCTCGGCTTCCTGCCTGCGGGCTGCCAGCTCGTCGGTGACTTCCTGCGGTATGACCGGCTCTCGTTCTTCCAGCTCGCGCACGCGGGCCTCCGCCGCGTCAATCCGGGCCTGCGCCTCGGCGCGTGCCTGCTTCACGGCCTCCTGGATTTCGCGCGTCGTCATGCTCTCAACGTCGTGCTCCTCCATAAACCGCTCCTCTGTCCCTTCGGGAAGGGGCAGGAGCTTGAAGGTCTTTGCCCGGCCCAGGGTTTCAAACTGCGGCCTGCCGCCGAAGCGCCTGTAGGCCGCCATCATGTCCTGGGCGGTCTTTTCGCTCACGTCGGCGTTGTCTTGGAGCCACTTGCCCCATTCTCCATGAGGCACAAGCTCCTTGGCCTCGATGAAAACGCGGGCGAGCTGCCACATGTTCATGTTGATGGACAGGCGCAGCGTCCGCGCCTGCATCGCAAGTCCGTCGAGTACGGTAAGTTCCTGTGCCGTGGCGTTGGCAATGTCGTTCATTCTGCGATCCTCCTTCAAAGTCTGTTTCTTAATTCAACGAAATCGTCTGGCGGTTCTGGTGTGCGCATCCAATGGGTGTAATACCTGTCGTGTTCCAGTTGTTGCCAGCCGGTCACTTTGAATCCGTAAATCTCATGGCGCGTCAGCACGCAGCGCCAAACGTCGCCATCTTCCGCCGTGGGCATGTGCTCGTTTTTGTCGATCCAGCCCTCGGCGGGAATGGGTTTCCAATGGCTGTAAAAGCGGTTCTTTGTGTATTCCTCCCGCCGAATTGCCATTGTTCCTTGATAGACGTGCCACACAAGCACGTATTCGCCGTCTGCCGGCGCGGGCGTGCGCTCGTTTAGGCTAATCCACCCGTGATGATCCATCCTCGCCCAACTCCTCCGGCGATACGCCAGCGGCCAGCAGCTTTTCCTTCCATGCCGCCCTGGTTGCGGCGCTGCAATGCGCCATCGCGTCGGCCCAGGTGGGGAACCTCTTATGCCGCCTGCGGAAACGGTTCTGGTAATACAGGCTGTCCTTGTCGTGCGGTTCCTTCGGATCGTGCTTTGTCGCGCAGATCGGGCACTTGTCAGGGCCGGGAGGGCACACTTTCGTTTCCTCAAGCGCGTCCATCGCCATCACCGCCAATATCGCCGAACAGCTCCGGCATGTATTCTTTCAACTCGCCCAGGAGCGGTACAGTAACCTCAAGCATCTGCGGATGGGGCTTGCCCGTCACGCCTGCGGCCCGGAGCTTGAAGAAGTGCCTCCATTCCCGCATGTTCGCGGTCATGACCAGTTCCGTTTTCGTGGAAAGCGGCAGCACAGCCCGCGCCTGCTCCGGCAGGCATCCGAAGTCCAGCATGTCAAAGTACATCTTTTCGGCAACCTTGCACGCTTTATACCACGCCTCCCAGCCTTTCGTCTCCTTCACCAGATAGCAAGGCTCGATCACCGTGATCTCGCTCCCGAATTTGTCCGCGCCATAATTGCAGTAGCGCGTGCTCTCCTGGGCGTAGCTGGCAATCCTGTGACGAACAATCTCATTGGCAACGGCCCGGTCAACTGTGAATTTCACTGTCATGCTGGCGTGTTCCAGCATGGCCTCATGGTGCCTTTTCACCAGCCCGCGCACAAACTTCGCCGCGCTGTCCTCTGTGGTCTTGTCCTCGCTCTTGTAGCACGTCCGGCCTGCCTGCTCGATCAGCCGATAAATGGCATCGCGGCCCGCGCCGCCGTCCTCGATGTTCGGGCGGATGATCTCATATCCCGCCTGTATGATTTTCATGGGCTGCTGCCTCCTTATGTGGCGAAAATAGCCGGTCTTTCCCGGCTGCCATACGGTTTGGTAACTGCCTTTTGAGTGATCCGTCTACACCCGCAATAACGCCATGCAGCTTGTGGGGCTTCGTTCAGGACTTCCTAAAACCCAACCGATCTGTCCCGTGACGGTCGATGATATTGCACCAGCGCGTTAGGGAATCGAACCCGCACACTTGCAGAATCGAACTGCGCCTCACATCGACAGGGCCAACCCTTTCTCCCGGTGTCCACGGTGTATTGGAGCGACATGTCGGAATCGAACCGGCTCCTGCACCGCCTACGGAGCTACCGTCCAGCGGGCTTTGCACCTTTACAACAATGCCGCATAAGGCCGGTCTTTCCCGGCTGCCACCGATTATCTCCCTTTGTAGCGCATCATGGTTGTTGGCAAGTGGTAGTATCGGGAACCTGTCGTCTTGCCCCCGCCCCAAGATGCGTCAGGGGCGGGCTGGTGGGAATTGCCGGGATTGAACCGACGCCCTACGGCATACCGAAGTTCTAAGGTCACGCGAACCCCATGCGTCTATAGCCGCCCCGGATTTGCCATCGCTCTGCCAACTGAGCTAAATCCCCATGTGTTAATCGTAAACCGGCCTCAAGTGCTGCTCGCACCAGTTGAGCGCCAGGTTATACCGTAGCGTGGCGCAGTACACCAGCTCGCCGGTCGCGCTGAATCGCACAACCTCGGCGACGCGCTGCCTGTCGCCAGAGAAACCAACATAGATTGCGTTATCCCAGCGCGTTGTTCCGTTCTTTCGGGCCGTTGCCGTCCATACACTCACCATGTTGGACAGCTTGCCCTCCTTCACAAACTCGCAGAGCGCCCGCAGCTCGTCCGGCTTTGATACGTGAAACCGCTTTGCGGCCATCTATGCGCACCACCTTTTCAGCGTCGCCATTGTTTGTGATCCCGCTCGCAGGCTTTCGCCTCGCCCTTAAAGTCGTAATGCCTGCCACACACGCGGCATCTGAATCGCTTCGGCAATGGTTTTGTCTCCATTTCATCAGGGAAAGCAGCGGAGATATTACCACCTTCAATCTCGACAATGCGCCTAATAGCGCCTATTGCACCTTCAAGCGCAATACCCGTCGCCTCCGCAAGCGTCACGCAGGCATCGCTAAGTGTTTTGATTTCTTCCGAGCTGGCGTAGATCGTATCGTCCGAGACAATCACGGCTAAACCTCCCGTATGTCGATGCCCCAGCAGGCTTTCACCTGTTTTTTCTTGTTGATGTACACCCGGTTCTGCTTTGTGGCCTCGCTTTTCGCGTCGTACACGCCCTCAACGGTCATGTCGGGCCGGATGGTCACGAAATCGGCGATGTACACGATCCCGCCCGGAAGATCAAACTTCACCTGTCTGCATACGGTTTTCAGCTCCCCGGCCTTTACGCGCATCATAAGCTCCTGGTACACGTTCGCCTCATGCTGGCTGTCAAACTTGATCCCGTCGATCTCTACGCGCCGGTTGCCGTACTTCTGCCGTTTCGGTTTTTCGTCCAGATCGTCCAGGGAAACGCCGGAAGGGGAAGGAGCCGCGCAGCGTGTCAAGCCTCTGCGCCGTTGCAGCGCCGCAAATTCTTCCTCGGATAGCCTCAACGCCATATCTGCCACCACTTTTTCTTTTTCTTCGGTTTCCAGGCAGGCGGCGTTATCAGCTTCATGTCGCTGCTCAACCACTTCTTGATGGTCATGCCGCCCTCGATCCGCGAAAAGCATATGCTCGTTACCTTGCCATTGCCGACTATAAGCACGGATTTATCGTCCCAATACTCCGTGGCCCATACTTTGCGGCAGTTGTTTCCGTACCGCTTCTTGTTTTCTTCCAGGTTGTCATTGATCGCGTCGAACTTGATCCCGTGGTTCAGACACCACATAACCGCCGCTTGGAGCTGTTCGCCCTCCCGGCATGTCCAAAGGATGATTTTCGCGCCCTCCGCCTGCTGCAAAAGCAGCTCGCGGATCACCGGCATACGCGGAGCGCCGATTTCCGGCCAATTCGCCTCGCACAGGCAGCCGTCAAAATCCACGGCGATAACTTTCACGGGCGCACCCCCTTGCTGAAAACGATGGAAAGCGGAGCCTTTTCTTCGCGGATATATCCGCAGTATTCCAGCAGCGCCGCCTTGCTGATCTTGAGCCGGTTCCCGACGAACATGTGGGCGATGTTTAGCGTGCCTTGTTTCGCCGCGATGTTCAGCGAATACCGATCACACCCCAGCACAGCCGCCGCCTCTTTCGTCCCCACATGTACCCCCGGCAGCGCGGCCAATTCTTCCACAGTCATGGTCATTGACCGACCGCCTCCTCCTTGATTTGCAAGTCTGCAATATTAAAGTGAAGTGTAAAAGCCAACTTCCTAACGGTTTCAAGCCGTGGGTTTCTCGTTATTCCTTTTTCTATGTCGCTGATAACGGCCTGCGGAACTCCCGAAATCTGGGAAAGCTCCGCTTGGGTCAGCTTTGCTTTCTCGCGTTCCTGGCGCAAAGTCGTCAATCAAACCACCTCCAATCGCTGTTCCGATACCAAAATACCACTGTTCCGATGCTTTGTCAATAGCAATTCCGATATTTTTACGGTATAATTAGATCAAAAATCGGAATACCGATTATTGGAGGTGGAACAATGGCCGCAGACGTGGGTTTGAACATCAAGAACAGGCGCAAGCAGCTCCGTCTTTCCCAGGCCCGCTTGTCCGATCTGTCAGGAATCTCTCAATCCGCAATCTCTGACATAGAAAACCCGGATGTCACTAAAAGGCCGAACACGGACACCATACAAAAGATAGCAACCGCCCTCCAATGCACCATCTCCGAGCTGATGGGGGAACAGCCCCCAGGCGAAAATGACGCTGCATTTGAAGGATTGTCGCCGGATGAAGTCAAGCTAATACAGGACTATAGGAATCTGAATCGTCAGGGACAAGAGTACATCCGGCAAACCATGTATATGGCTTTGCCTATATATATAAGGCACTCTGACGCTGCCGGTGTGGAAGATCAAAAGATAGGATAGGAGGGAGTGGGCATGAAGAAAGCTCTGACATTTCTTCTAGCCTTATGTTTGCTTTGCGCAAACGCATGGGCAGATCAGGCAGACGACCTCATTGCTACGTTGACAGAATCCGACAAGGCATCCGTTTACATTGCTTTGACTACTGCAAACTTGATGCATAAGGAGGGTGACCCATATAGCATCAAAATACGATCAAGAGAAGGAACGGTCGAATACACATTCACAGATGAAGAATACGCAAAGCTCAAGGCGTGGTATGATGGCGAGTATAAAGCGCCGGAAGTAGAAAAATCATCTGCCAGAAGCGATCTGTCGGATTTAGAAGCAACAAACCAATGGAAACATGAACATGGATATGATTTCCCGATATACGGTTCTACGTCCGCTGATTTGTCTCCAATATCCGATTATCTGACGCTGTTATCTGAAAACGGCATCTATATCATGCTGCCGGAGCTGGTGATTTCACACGATCACGCAGAATATGAGTGGATTTATTCAACTATTTCAGACCCGGATTTTTACATGCTGTATATGTCCTACAACGACGGATCGAAGTACAAGATGTTGCTTCAAGTCCCGATTTCGTACCGTCCGCAGTATGAAGCGCTCGCATATTTGATAGTTTCCGTGCTCGACATTGAATACCAAGAGGCCGACAATCTGCTGTATTCGCTCCAATACAACGTAATTGACCATGCCTCAAGCATAGAGGCCGACGATTACGCGCTGGACTACTTTGAAAACGCAAAAATCGGAGGATTTCTCGCCCTGACCGTGACGAAATTCGCAAAATAAAAAACCGCCTCTGTTGCCAGAGACGGCGCGATGCTCGCCAACGCCACATTTTTGAGGATCGCAGGCTTATTATAGCACATGCGGCCCCGTTTTTCAAGGAGGAAACGCATGATTTGTCCACGATGTAACAAAGAAATTCCTGACGACGCAGCCCTGTGCTGCTACTGCGGGCGCGTTTTCCAGCGAAAAGCTCCGTCCCGCGTCCACCAGCGGGCCAATGGCACGGGAACGGCCTATAAATCCGGCAAGGGCTGGATGGCGGAAGTCACAATAGGCTGGATCACTGACGAAAACGGAAAGAAATTCCGTCGTCGCCTGCGGAAAAGCGGTTTCAAGACGCGCACCGACGCGCTGGCCTATACCGCGTCCCTTCTCGACCGGCAGCAGAAGAAAAAAGCGCCCCAGCTCTCCGAATACTGGAACACGTACAGCGGCGGGGAAATGGAAAAACTGTCCGATTCCAAGCGCACAGCATATAAAATCGCCTGGGAAAAGCTGAAATCCATATCCCTGCGGCCCATAGACGGCCTCACCGTCTCCGATCTGCGCCGCGTCGTGGGGGAAAAGGCCACCACGTATTATCCAGCGCGTGATATGAAGGTGCTGCTTTCGCACTTATTCACCCTCGGCGCGGCGGATGGATGGTGTTCAAAAGAACTTCCATCATTCATCATCCTGCCCGACAAGAACGAAACCGCCCGCGAGCCGTTCACGGAGGACGAGCAGAAAGCCCTCTGGAAAGCCTATGAATCCGGCGTAACGGACGCGGCGATTCCGCTTATCATGATCTATACGGGCATGATGACGGGAGAAATGCGCCGCCTCACCGTGGATATGATAGACTTTGAAAACCGCCGCATCCTCGGCGTGGGTCTCAAGACGGAAGTCCGCAAAGCTGCGCCGGTCTATCTGCCAGCCGACATTCTGCCGCTCCTCCAGGAGGCGGCAGCAGGGAAGGAGGGCCGCGTCTGGCCCTGCTCCCAGGATGATTTCTATATACGCTATTACGCGGCGCTGGAAGCAGCGGGCACGCGCCGCCTCACGCCGTACTCCTGCCGCCACACCACGGCCACGGCCCTGGCAATCTCGGAAAACATCGCGCCGGAGACCGTGCGGAAGGTCATGCGATGGTCTACCACGGCCATGCTGTCACGTTATGCGCACCCGGACGATGCCGACGCGCTGGCCGCCGTGGATAAACTCAAGCATAAGGGCGAGAAATCAGGGGCCATAGAAGGGGCCATAGAGGAGAATAAGCAGGAATAGACAGCCATAGATGTTAAAATCCTCCACTCGATCCATCCACCGCATATCGCGTCCCAGGTCCGCAAAAACCACAATATATAGTGCATAACACCAGAAAAACACCCCATATCTTGCGAAGATATGGGGTGTTTGGCGGAGAAGGAGGGATTTGAACCCTCGCGGCAGTTATCCCACCCTACTCCCTTAGCAGGG
>CADASI010000003.1 GCA_902790525.1 uncultured Eubacteriales bacterium | reverse complement strand
CATGGCGGCGTAGTGCTTGCGGGTGGTGTTGACGTCGCTGTGGCCCAGCACGTCCGCCACCAGGTAGATGTCGCCGGTCTCGCGGTACAGATTGGTGCCGAAGGTGCTGCGCAGCTTGTGGGGGCTCAGATGTTTCTTGAGCGGCGCGGCCTGGGAGGCGTACTTCTTGACCATGACCTGCACGGCGCGCACCGAGATGCGCTTGTTCTGAAGCGACAGAAACAGGGCGTCTTCGTGGCCGGGCAGCGGCGTGAGCTCCCGGCGCAGCTTCAGATAGCGCTTCAACACGTCGGCGACCTCGTCCGCGAAGTACAGTATGGCCTGGTTGCCGCCCTTGCGGGTGACCATGAAGCCGTTGATGGAGAAGTCGATATCGCCGATGTTGATGCCCACCAGCTCGCTGACGCGGATGCCCGTGCCCAGAAACAGCGTCAGTATGGCCAGATCCCGCGTCCGGGTGTGCTCGTTGTACTTTTTCTGCTTCTCGCTGAGCTTTTCGCCGGACTCCACATAGTCCAGCATGCGGGCCACCTCGTCGATCTCCAGGCGGATGATCGGCTTTTTTTTGCGCTTGGGCATGTCCACCAGCGCGGCGGGGTCGGCGTCAATATAGCCATTTTTATACAGAAATTTGTAAAAACTGCGTAAAGACGCGAGTTTGCGCATTTTGCCCAAATTATCGTTGGAAATTTCGACATCGTCCTTGACGTAGAGGCCGAGGTAGTCCAGATACATGTGGATGTCGCGGGAGGTGACGCGGGCGAGATCTTTTTCATCAAAGTCAGCGGGCCTGCGTCCGGCGAACTTGGGCAGCTCGTCGCACAGAAAGCCGAAGAACAGCTTCAGATCGGAAACATAGGCGTAGCGCGTCAGCGGCTGCGTGGTGGTGTCGATGGCCATGATGAAGTCATAGCACACGTCGGGCAGCTCGCGCAGCGTGTCGCGCGTGAGGAGCTGGAGCTCCTTGGCGCGCTGTTGGGCGTAGGTTTCGGGCATAGGGCCTCCCTGGGCGGCTTAACGCGCCCTATCTTTTCGCAAAAGCTGTCTTTTGCGCATAGTTACGGAATGTACGGGGTCGCTCTGAATCTCGTTCCCCCGCGGGTCTATTGCATGTTTTTCGGCATGTACTGCTTGGGCGCGAAGCACTTGAACGGCTGGTCGTCATCGCCCGCGGCCAGGTCCTCCCGAAGCTGCCGGTAGGCGTCGGCGTCCACGCCGTCGTCGATGATCTCGTCGATCTCAATGGCGTTGTAGTCCGCGCCCGTTTGCAGGCACTTCATGCAGTTGTCGCAGATCTTGTTCGGATCGAGATCGCACACGTTGCACTCGCCGCAATCATCGCAGATCTTCGTCTCATCCAGCAGGCAGTATTTCGTCACGTCACGGCCTCCCCCGTCACACAATGTGTCCCCTCAGCTTGTTCAGCGACCGTTCTACCGCGTCCCGGCTGTTGCCCCAGGGCTTGTCCTCGTTGCGGTAGTCGAATTTGCGGGTGAACCACTCCAGCTCGTCCGCCACGCGCTGCAAATTGTCGGTCTCGAGGCGGCTGAGCGTCCGGACGAAGCGCTTGAGCGCCTCCCCGGACAGGTGTTCGGGCGCCATCTTCAGCGTCTCGGCGTAGTGCCTGAGGCACATGCCCTTCGACCCCTCCAGCAACCCCGGGAACTCCGGCTCGTGTTTATACATATATAATATGGTATAGATATAGCGCTGCATGTTGTCGCGGATGCGCTCGCACATCACGCACCTGTCCTCCAGCGCGAGCACCTCGTCGCCGCAGACCGCCAGTCCGTAGCCCTTTTTGCCGATCACGCGCTTTAAAACGGGCCTTCCGGCCTCCGCCGCGGCCACGGCGCGCCCGGCGTTCTGTTCAAGCCACTTGAGGGTGTTCTTCATGTAGGTGTGGGTCATCAGCGCGAGGCCCAGTCGGTTGCCGGCGTCGAACATCAGTTTGAAATGTCGGGCGCAGAAGCCCTTCTCATTGACCTCGATGCGCTGGCTGGGCTCCATGACGGAGTCCCCCAAGAAATACTCCACGCTGGCGGCCTCCACCCGGTCGTTGATGGCGCACAGCGGGCACTCGTGGTCCTGTCGGTAGACTTCCCACACCGGCGCGGTATCGATGTGCAGCTTCATGGCGATCCCTCCGGGCTCAGGCCTTCTGCTTGAAGGCGTGGCGGCACTTGCCGCAGGTCACGGTCACCTCGCCCACCTTGCGCGGCAGGCGCAGCCGGGCGTGGCACTGCGGGCACTTGAAATACTTGTACTTGCGGATGTTTTTCAGCCGCACGAAGAACTGCCGGACGCTTCCGGAGCCGCCGTGCATCAAGGACAGGTATTTCTGATTCTCCGCGTAGCGCTTCTGATGGTCGCGCGAGAACATGCGGAACATGGCGTAGACGTAGAGCGCCATGCTCACAAGCCCCAGCAGGCCCAGCCGCGTCAGGCTGCCGATGATGGACAGAGCCAGGCCGGCGATCAACAGCGCCAGCGAAAGCTCGTCCGCGCCGTGGCGCCCGGCCATCAGGCGACGGAGGCCCGCCCTGAGTTTATCCAAAAATGACATTTTTATCCTCCTTTAGCAGACCTCGAAAAACCTCACTTTGCCGCAAACCTTACTTCGGAAAACCCTGTAAAACAGGGGTTCCTCGCGAGGTATTGTTTACGAAAACAGGGTTTTTCGAAGTTGCATTTAGCAAAACAGGAAGCGCCCGCCGCAGCAGCAGTTGCACAGCATGTTGAAGGCGCAGCAGGACAGTATCGGATTGGAGCAGATGGCGGTGGGCATGGCGAAGCCCTCGCTCTGCCCGCTGGTCTGGTAGTACCGGGCGTTGCCCTCGATGCGGTTCAGAAGCGCCCGGTATTCAAAGCTGTACGGGTTCATATTGACGGCCTGCCGGGCGTAATTCAGCGCGGCGATGCGGTTACCCACGCCCAAATTGGCCTGCGCGAACAGAAAATACCACTCCGCCCCGCGCTCCTGCATGTCCTCCAGCAGCCGCATGGCCTCCTGATAGTGCCCCGACAGGATGTAATTCCGGGCCGCCTGCATGTGGGTATTGCCCTCATAGGGATCGTCGGCGCGCGCGGAGCCGCCGTAACCGCCGCCGAAGCCGCCGGTATAGCCGCCCTGGGACGAACCGTAGCTGCCGCCGTAGGAGGTCCCCTCCCGCCGCATCTTCATGACGGCGGAGTAGGCCTCGTTGACCTCCTTCATGTGGCGCTCCGCCTCCGCGGAGCCCTGGTTGACGTCCGGGTGATACTTCTTGGCGAGCGCCCGGTAGGCCTTCTTGATCTCGTCCTCGCTGGCGGAGGGTGAAACGCCGAGCACGCTATACGGGTCCTGCATGATCTCCCTCCTCTTTTTTCCTCGGATCGCGTTTGTTCCGGATCAGCACGTACTTGCTCCAGATGCCGGAATACAGTATGTTGCGCAGTATGTCCGCGTCCTGCACGATGGGCAGCAGCTCAAATTCGCGGGTCGCGTCGGCCACGGCCAGCATCAGCGCGTCGCGGCAGAATTCCTCGTAGTCGGCGCGGTCGCGGCAGGCTTTCAGCGGGTTGTAGCTGCCGCGCTTTACGTCCCGGGGCAGATCGTCGTAGGCGTCCATCAGGTAGATGAACCGCCCCAGCCCGTCGCCGACGGCGTACAGCGCGTCGGACCACACGTCCCCCGCCCTGTACTGGAACAGTCTGCCCAGCATCCGCCCCGTGGCATTCACCGGCGGGTCGATTTCGCATAGATTGGCCGATTCGATGTCGTGGATCTCCCGAAGCCAGTCCTCGATGCAGGCGCACTGATCCGGCAGGGCCGCCGACACCCGACGGTACGCGCCTTCGAGCAGCTTTGCCTCCGCGGCGGCGGCCGGGTTTTTGTCGTCCAGCCAGTTGTCCCGGCACTTGTGGTACGACAGCGCGATGTTCAGATCGGCGCAGTACTCCAGCACCGGCGTGTCGATGTAGTGATGCTGTTTCAAAGGATGCGCGGCGCACCGCTCCGCGCCCCGGCGCTCGCCCGGCTCGTAGAGTGCGTTGAGCAGCACGGCCATGAAGGTCATGTCGTAGCTCAGCGTCAGCCCACCGAACACGCCGTGCCGACGCCTCAGCGTCCGGCACAGTCCGCAGTAAAACTCGCGGAAGCGCGCCTGCCGTTCCTTCGGCAGGTTGTCGGCGCTTGCCATGATGTACCCAAACACGCTTGCCACCTCCGCATACTGACATACATTATAGTGCATCAATGTAAACACAGCGTCAATTCCCGAAAAAATATCAAAATCCGGCGGTGCGATAAAAAATAAAATATGTATAATATTATATTTTGATTGCAATAATATTTCTCTTCGTCCGAATCAGACCGAAGCCTGTATATGCAGACCGAAGTCTGTAAAAACGAGCCACCGCCGTGAAGGCGATGGCTCGTTATCAGCGATATTTACTGCGCCTGCTTCTGCTCGATCAGGCGCTTCGCGCTGGCGATGCGCACGCAGAGCGTGAAGATGTCCATGGCCGTATTGAGATCGGCGAGGCTCGGGTAGGTCGGCGCGATGCGGATGTTGGAGTCGTTGGGGTCCTTGCCGTAGGGCCAGGTTGCCCCGGCGGGGGTCATCTTGACGCCGGCCTTCTTGCACAGCGCAACGATGCTCTTGGCGCACCCGGGCAGGGAGTCGAACATGATGAAGTACCCGCCCAGCGGCGTGGTCCAGGTGCCGATGCCCAATTCGCCCAGGTCCCGCTCCAGCGTGCCGGTCACGGCCTCGAACTTGGGGCGGATGATGTCGGCGTGCTTGCGCATGTGCTCCACCATGCCGTGGATGTCCTTGAAGAAGCGCACGTGGCGGAGCTGGTTGACCTTGTCGTGGCCGATGGTCTGGTGGCGCAGGAAGGTCACGATGTCCTCCATGTTGTTGGGGCTGGTGGCCATGGCCGCGATGCCGCTGCCCGGGAAGGTGATCTTGGAGGTCGATGAGAACTTGTAGACCAGATCGGGGTTCCCGGCGCGCTTGCACTCGGCGAGGATCTCGATCAAATAGTCCTGGCGATGGTCGTAGAGGTGGTGCAGGCCGTAGGCGTTGTCCCAGAAGATGCGGAAGTCCTGCGCCGCGGGCTCCAGCCGGGCGAAGCGGCGGACCGTCTCGTCGGAATAGGAAATACCCTGGGGGTTGGAGTACTTCGGCACGCACCATATGCCCTTGATGGCCTCGTCCTCCCGCACCAGCTTTTCCACCATGTCCATGTCCGGCCCGGTGGGCGTCATGGGCACGGGGATCATGTCGATGCCGAAGAACTCCGTGATGGCGAAGTGGCGGTCGTAGCCGGGCACGGGACACAGGAACTTCACCTCGGGCAGCTTGCACCAGGGGGTGTTCCCCATCACGCCGTGGCTCCAGGCGCGGCTGACAGCGTCGAACATCACGTTCAGCGAGGAGTTGCCGTAGATGATGATGTCCTTGGGATTGTTCTCCATCATGTCGCCCAGCAGCTCGCGGGCCTCCTCGATGCCGGTCAACTGGCCGTAGTTGCGGCAGTCGGTGCCGTCGTCGCAGGTCAGGTCGGAGGCGGAGCTCAGCACGTCCATCATGCCCATGGACAGGTCCAGCTGCTCCTGGCACGGTATGCCCCGTCGCATGTCCAGATTGATGCCCAGCGCCTGCACCTTCTTGTACTGGGCCTTCAGCGACATAAGCTCCTGGTTGAGTTCATCCACGGTCATTTCAGCATACGGCTTCATGGTCAGTCCTTTCTCTTCCCTCGGGAAGCGCGGACGGCGCGCCCATCGGATGCGGAAATATGTATTTTCACATTTTTAATCCTGCAAAAACCGGCGGGAGGCGTCCTCGGGATAGTGTATTACCAACATACCATATCGAAGAACGATTTGCAAGTTAATTGCATGAATCTTTCGTAAATTGCGCATTTTTGGCGCGATAGAATGCTGATTCGGCATAATAGATGAAGGATGAAGTCATATATTAAAATACGCGCGTCGGATACGCTGTGTGATGAAAATGAAATGAGTGGGGTGAAATCCTGCGACGGCGGCAAAAAAGCATCCCCGTTCGATTCGGGGATGCCCTTGTGATCACAGCGCCTTTTTTCGCGCGGCGGCGTCGTCCAGCATGTGGCCCGCGTGGGACAGGCTGCTCTCGCTGTCGTTCGCGCCGCCCACCAGCCGGGACAGCTCCCGCACCCGGCCCTCACGGTCCAGGCGCTTGACGTGCGTCTCGGTGTGATCGTCGGTGGACTGCTTCTCCACCAGGAAGTGGGCGTCGCCCAGCGCGGCGATCTGCGGCAGGTGGGTGATGCACAGCACCTGGCGGGACCGGGCGATCAGGCACATCTTCTCGCCCACCACCTGCGCCATGCGGCCGGAGACGCCGGTGTCGATCTCGTCGAACACCATGGAATCCACGCCGTTGCCGTCCATGGAGATGGCCTTGAGCGCCAGCATCACGCGGCTGATCTCGCCGCCGGAGGCGATGTTCGCAAGCGGCCGCAGGGGCTCGCCGGGGTTGGGCGATATCATGAACTCCACCCGGTCCATGCCGGTCGAAAGCGGCTTGGGCTCGGGCTCCAGCCGCACCTCAAAGCGGGTCCTGGCCATGCCCAGATCCGCAAGCTGGCGGCAGATCTCCCCGCCCAGGCGCTCGGCGGCATCCCTTCTCAAGGCGGTCAACGCGCCGCAGGCCTCCCGAAGCTGCCTGTCCGCCTCCTTGTAGCGCTTCTTGAGCGCCGCGACGGATTCGTCGCCGGACTTCAACTCCTCCAGGCGCTTTGCGGCATCCTTGCCGAAGGCGATCACCGCCTCCACCGTGGGGCCGTACTTGCGCTCCAGGCGGTCGATGGCGTCCAGCCGCGCGGCCACGCGGTCGATCAGCTCCGGGTCGAAGTCCAGATCGTCCGCGAGCGCCTGCAGCTCGTAGCCCACGTCCTTCGCGGCGTAGTAGAGCTCCCGCAGCTTGCCCGCCAGCGCGCCGTATTTGGCATCCAGGCCAGCGATGCGCTCCATGGCCTCCGTGGACTGCTGGAGCGCCTCCTGCGCGCTGGGGCCCCTTCCCGCGCCCTGATAGACCAGTCCGCAGGCGGTTTCCACGCCGCTTCGTATCTTCTCGGCGTTCTCAAGGATCGACAGCTTTTGCTTGAGCTTCTCCTCCTCGCCGGGCCTGAGCTTCGCGGCCTCGATCTCCTGCACCTGAAAGCTCAGCACATCAGACAGGCGCTCCTTCTCGGACACGTCGCTCATCAGCTTCTTGAGCTCCGCGCCGATCTTCCCCCGGGCAGCATGCAGCGCCGCCACGCTTTCCCGCGCCGCCGCCACCGGCCTGCCGCCGAAGGCGTCCAGGAAGTCCAGGTGCCGTGCCGGGTTCAGAAGCGCCTGGTGCTCGTGCTGCCCGTGCACGTCCATCAGCATGGCCGTGAGGCTCTTTAATACGTTCAGCGGCACGATCACCCCGGACACGCGGCAGATGTTGCGCCCGCCGCGGCTCAGCTCCCGGCGCACGGCGATCATGCCGTCCTCCGCGTCGATGCCCTGCTCCCGGGCGTAGCTGAGGGCGTTTTGATTGCCGGAGATGTCGAACAGCGCCTGCACGCTGCCCTTCTCGGCCCCGGTGCGTATGATGTCCCGGTCCGCGCGCCCGCCCAGCGCCAGGTTCACGCTGTCCACCACGATGGACTTGCCCGCGCCGGTCTCGCCCGTCAACACATTAAACCCCGCGGCAAATTCGATCCGCAGGGATTCAATGAGGGCGATATTCTCAATGGTCAGTTCCAGAAGCATTCCGTCCGTCTCCCGTCAGGCGTTCAAAAGGGCCCTGAGCCGATCCACCAGCGTATTCACCGCCTCGTCGGAGCGGGCGATGATCAGAAGCGTGTTGTCCCCGGCGATGGTCCCCAGCACCTCGCTCCACTTCATGGAATCAATGGCCTCCCCCGCCGCGTTGGCGCTGGCGCTCAGGGTATTGATGACCACGAGGTTGTTCACGGATTCGATGTTCACGATGGATTCCGCCAGTATGCGAGCGAAGCGATCGTTCATGCCCTTCTCGGCGCGCTCCACGGTGGCGTACTTGTAGCCCCCGTTCTCCGAGAGCACCTTGAGCAGCCGAAGCTCCTTTATATCGCGGGACACCGTGGCCTGGGTCACCCGAACGCCGCGGCGCTTGAGCTCCTCGGCCAGTTCCTCCTGGGTTTCGATGTCCATGGTTTCGATGATTTCCAGTATGAGATTATGGCGTGCGCTCTTCATGCGTAGCAGCCTCCCGGTCTAAAGTATCAAACAGCCTTTGTCAATGATCAATGCGTCCATTCCGACAGCTTGCTGCGCAGCAGGCCGAAGTTGTTCCGGCTGGTCAGGCGGATGAACCGCGCCTGCCGGCCGGAGCGACAAATGGTAACCTCCCGGGATGGATCGTTCAGGGGGATGATCCGCCGCCCGTCCAGCACCGCCTGCGCGCCGCCGCGGTCGTCCCGCACGCGCACGGTGATGCGATGCACGGAGGACACCACCACCGGGCGCGCGTTGAGCGTGTGCGGGCACACCGGCGTCAGCACGAAGCAGTCCAGCCCAGGCAGCACGATGGGGCCGCCGGAGGACAGCGAGTAGGCGGTGGAGCCCGTCGCCGTGGCGACGATCAGGCCGTCGCCGCTGATGCAGTCCACCAGCGTTCCGTCGGCCTCGTACTCCAGCGACAGTATCCGCACCGATGGCGTGGCGCGGGTGAACACGATGTCGTTTAAAGCGAACATCTTCAGTTCATCCTGCCCCTCCACCCGCATGGTCATGCGGGCGTCGATCTGGTAATCGCCGGCGAGCACGCGATCCATGGTCGCGTCGTTCAGATCGTTGATCTCAAGCTCCGTCAAAAAGCCCAGCCGGCCGAGGTTGATCCCCAGTATGGGAATGTCGTAGGGTATCGCCCGGTCCAGCGCGGAGAGGATCGTGCCGTCCCCGCCCAGAACGAACATCACTTCGCATTCCTCGAAGGCCTCCACGCGCAGGTTGGGCACGTTCAGGTGGTCCGCCAGCTCGCTGTTGACGCAGATGCTTATGTTGCGCTGCCCGAGCATGTCGATCAGGCGAAGCGCGACCTCATAGCCCGAGCTTTTTGTCGAATTCCAGTGGATTCCAACGCAGCGAGCGGACATTTTGCGTACCTTCCTTTGCCGATAATGCGCGATTTGAGAGAATGAAACAAAGTCAAAACACATATTTTGACTTTGCCTTACGATATGCTCCGCGCTTCTCCGAAGCCTTCTTAATTCCTCTTAATATACAATATACCAAAGGGGGCCTGCGTTACAAGCCCCCTTTGAGCGATTTAAAAAAATTGTCATAAGCGCGGTCGATTGTGACAGCCACAGACCAATTATTAACATTTGTGGCAACATTGTGTTGGCCTTGGAGCAGCATCAGAAACTCGATGTTCCCCTCCGGCCCGCGGATGGGCGAATAATCCAGTCCCGCCACGCGCCAGCCCAGCGTGGGCACAAACGCCGTGATGTCGTCAAGTACCTGTTCGTGCACGCGGCGCTCCCGCACCACGCCCTTGTCGCCCACGTCCGCCCTGTCCGCCTCGAACTGCGGCTTCACCAGGGCGACGAATTGCCGATCCTCCCCCTCCAGCACCGAAAGCGCCGCGGGCAGCACGGCTCTGAGCGATATGAAGGACACGTCCGTCGCGCCGAAGGACGGCCGGGGGTCGAAGTCTTCAGGCTTCAAAAACCGCGCGTTGGTGCGCTCCATGCACGTGACCCGGGCGTCGCTTCTCAACCGGTAGTCCAGCAGGTTGTAGCCCACGTCCACGGCGTACACCTGCCGCGCGCCGCCCCTGAGCATCACGTCGGTGAAACCGCCGGTGGAGGCGCCCACGTCGACGCACACGCGGTCCTTTAGATCAATCGAAAAGACCTCCAGCGCCTTTTTCAGCTTGTGCGCGCCCCGGCTGACGTAGGCGTCCAGCTCCCCCCGCACCCGGAGCACGTCGCCCTCCCGCAGGGTCTCGCTGGCGCTCAGGATCTTGCGGTCCCCCGCCATCACCCGGCCCTCCATGATCAGCGCCCGGGCGAGCTGTACGGACTCCAGGTTCATGTCCTCGTAGAGCGCCTGGTCGGCGCGCCGCTTCTTCATGCCCTGCCCCCGAACAGCGCGTTGTAGCGCGCGAGTATGCGCTCGGAAATCTTTCCGGCGCTCAGCCCGCAGGCGTCGAGCTGCTCCCGGACGCTGGCGTGGCCGATGAAGCGGTCCGGCACGCCCAGCGTCATCACGGGGCGCTCGTAGCCCGCGTTCTCCAGTATGTCCAGCACGCCCTCGCCGAAGCCGCCGGCGAGCACGTTCTCCTCCACGGTGACCACCATCCTGGCCTTCCCGGCCTGCTCCATAAGCAGCTTCTCGTCCATGGGCTTTATGAAGCGCGCGTCGACCACGCCGACGCTCAGCCCCTTGCCCATCAGCTCGATGGACGCCTGCATGGCGAACTGCACCATGCGGCCCACGGCGAATATCATCACGTCACTTCCCGCGCTCAGAAGCTCCCACTCGCCGATCCTAAAGCCCCTCTGGGCCTGTATGCCGGGGCCCATGTCCTCGCCGCTCTTGGGATAGCGTATGGCCATGGGGCCGTCATAGTCGGCGCTTAAAGCGATGAGCTTTTTTAAGTCCCGCACATCCCGGGGCGAGGCGATCACCAGGTTGGGGAGGTTGCGCAGGAAGGACAGGTCGAACACGCCCTGGTGGGTGGCGCCGTCGCCGCCCACCAGCCCCGCGCGGTCGATCAGGAAGGTGACCGGCAGCGCGTTGCGGCACACGTCCATGGCGATCTGGTCATAGGCCCTCTGCAAAAACGTGGAGTAGATGGCCACGTAGGGCTTCATGCCCTGGGAGGCCATGCCCGCCGCCATGGTGACGGCGTGCTCCTCGGCGATGCCCACGTCGAAGAAGCGCTCCGGGTGGACCTGCTGAAATGCGTCCATGCCGGTGCCGACGGTCATCGCCGCGGACACCGCGCAGATTCGGATGTCGTTTTCCGCAAGCGCCGCCAGCTCCTTGGCCGCGATCCGGCCCATGGAGATGCCCCCGCTGGCCCGGGCCTCGCCGGACTCCACCAGGAACGGCGCGACGCCGTGGTACTGGTCGGGGTGCGTCTCCGCATACGAGTAGCCCCGGCCCTTCTGGGTGACCGCGTGGATCAGCACCGGCTCCTGGGCGTCGCGGGAGCGCTTCAGTATGCGGATCATGTGCTTCATGTCGTGACCGTCGATGGGGCCTATGTAGCTGAACCCCAGCGCGTCGAAGAACTTGCCGTCCACGAACAGCGATTTCAGGAAGTCGCGTATCTTTTCGAGGAACCGGAAAAGCGGCATGCCGACGTGCGGTATCTTCTCAAGCCCGCGCTTGATGCCCCGCTTCACGGCGCGGTAGGTGACGCTCTGCCGCATGCGGGTGAGGTAGTTGCTCATGGCCCCGACGTTCGGGGAGATGGACATGGCGTTGTCGTTCAGTATGACGATCATGCGCGTGCCGCTCTGCCCGGCGTCGTTCAGCGCCTCGTAGCACATGCCGCCGGTCAGCGCGCCGTCCCCCACCAGCGCCACCACGTTGAAATCGCCGTGCATGATGTCCCGCGTGCGTGCCATGCCCAGCGCTGCGGAGATGGCCGTGGAGGCGTGCCCGGCGGTAAAGGCGTCGTACTCGCTCTCCTCCGCCTGGGGAAACCCGCTGACGCCCCCCTTGCCGCGCAGCTTCTGGAAGGCCTCGTAGCGCCCGGTGAGCAGCTTGTGGGCGTAGCACTGGTGCCCCACGTCGAAGATCAGCTTGTCGGCGGGGGCGTCGAACACGTAGTGCATGGCCAGCGTCAGCTCCACCATGCCCAGATTGGACGCGAGATGGCCGCCCCGGTCCGAGACCACCTTGATGATCTCCTGCCGGAGCTCTTCCGCCAGCGCCTTGAGCTGCTTGATGTTCAGCTTCTTGATGTCGGAGGGATCGTGTATATTCTCCAGATACATCTGTTCGTACTCCCGTTGACGTTATTTGGTGCGGTCGACCATGGAATCCACCAGCGCCGCGAAGAACGCCGCCCGCTCCCCGAAGGGTTCAAGGGCGCAAAGCGCCTCGCGGTGCAGCCTCTCTACCAGCGCGCGGGTGCCCTCGACGCCGTAGGCGGACACGCAGGTCAGCTTGCCGCTCTCGGCGTCCTTGCCCAGCGTCTTGCCCATGTTCTCCTGGTCGCCGGTGACGTCCAGCAGATCGTCCGTCGCCTGGAACAGCAGCCCGAAGGCCCGGCCGTAGTCCGTCAGCGCCCGAAGCGCTTCCTCCCCCGCCTCGCACAGCCGCGCCGCGGCCCTGAGCGGGTAGATGAACATGCAGGCGGTCTTGTTGCGCTGGATGTATTGAAGCGCGTTCACGTCGCCGATATTGTTGGCCTCGCAGTAAAGGTCCATCACCTGTCCCGCGATCATGCCCGTGACGCCCGCGCCGGTGGCGATCTCCCGCATGGCCAGCAGGCAGTCGAGGGCGCGGTCGGGACGGTCCGCCGCGGCTTTCAGCATCGTCTCAAAGGCACAGTTCAAAAGCCCGTCTCCCGCCAGTATCGCCTGCCCCTCGCCGAACACCACGTGGTTCGTGGGGCGGCCTCGGCGCAGGGTGTCGTTGTCCATGCCCGGCAGGTCGTCGTGGATGAGCGAATAGGTGTGGATCATCTCCACCGCGCAGGCGTAGTCCAGCGCGTCCCCGATACTGCCGCCCAGCATCTCCACCGCGGCCAGCAGCATGGCGGGCCGAAGCCGCTTGCCGCCCGCGGACAGGCTGTAGCGCATGGATTCGCTCAGCAGCCAGGGCATCTCCCCGACGGCAAAGCGGCCCTCCGGGACGACCTCGGGAATCGCCTCCAGCCGCGCGTTGACGATGTTCGCGTATGCCTGTAAATCTCTCATTGTACGCTCTCCTCCGCGATTTCCCGCTCGCCGGTCTCCGTCAGCACCCGTATGCGCCGGTCGCCCTCGTCCAGCAGGGCGGTCAGCTCGGCCTTCAGCTTCACGGCCTTCTCGTAGCTCTTGAAGGAGTCCTCCAGGGACATCTGCCCGGCTTCCAGCGCCTGCACCAGTCCCTCCAGCTCCTGCATGCTCTCCTCAAAGTTGATCTTCTTTTTCATACGGCGTCATCCTCTGATTCAATGGAAGTGATGTGCGCGCCCAGCCTGCCGTCCGAGAGGCGGATGGTCACGTCGTCCCCGATGTGCGCGTCCTTCGCGCCCTCGACGATGCCGTTTGCGCCCTCCACGATGGCGTAGCCGCGCTCCAGCACGGCCTCCGGGTCGAGCGCGCGCAGGCTGGCCTCGGCGTGCCGAAGCCGCGCGCGGGCCTTCTCGAGCTGAAGCGGCATCGCGGCGTCCGCCCGGCGGCACAGCTGCTCTATGAGCGCCCTGCGCGGCAGGATCAGCGCCTCCGCGGGCCGGGCCATCGACGAGGCGGCGCACAGCTTCTCGAGCTTCATCCTGCGAAACTGCTGGCCGTTTGCCAGGGCGCGGCGCAGGCGGCTGAGCATCATCTCAAGGCTCAGCCTGAGGTCGGCAAGCATCGGCACCGCCAGCTCCGCCGCGGCGGAGGGCGTGGGCGCGCGCAGGTCCGCCACGAAGTCCGCGATGGTGAAGTCGATCTCATGTCCCACGCAGGAGATGACCGGCGTCTTTGAGGCTGCGATGGCCCGCGCCACGGCCTCCTCGTTGAAGGCCCACAGGTCCTCCATGGAGCCGCCGCCGCGGCCCACCAGCATCACGTCGCACTGGCCGCTGCGGTCCAAGCGCTCGATGGCGCGCACGATCTCCCCCGCCGCCGACGCGCCCTGCACCGCGCAGGGGGCCACGACGATGCCCACGTTGGGGTTCCGGCGCCGGGCGATCTGTATGATGTCCCTGATCGCCGCGCCGGTCTCGGAGGTCGCCACGCCGATGGTGCGCGGCAGCATGGGGATCTCCCGCTTGCGGGCCGGGTCGAACAGCCCCTCGGCGGCGAGCTTCTTCTTGAGCGCCTCGAACCTTGCGAACAGGTCCCCCTGCCCGGCCTTGCGCATGGCGTTCACGTAGAGCTGATAGCTGCCGTCCCGCACGAACACCGACGCCGACCCCCGAACGGTCACCTTCATGCCGTCCTCGGGCTTAAAGTCCAGCCCCAGCGCGTTCTGGCGAAACATCACGCACTGCACGCGGGCGCTCTCGTCCTTCAGCGAAAAGTACCGGTGCCCGCTGTAATGGTGCTTGTAACCGGAGATCTCCCCGGTGACCTCCACGTTTCGCAGAAGCGGGTCCCCCGCCATCAGCCTGCGGGCGTATTCGTTCAGCTCCGATACGGACAGAGCCACGGTTTCATTCATCATAGACAATCCTGTATTATGCGCACAAAGCGCGGTCATGCCGACCGCGCCCGCAAAGAATCTCCGTTATTCCCGCACGCTCCTGGCGAGATTGCCCAGCACGCCGTTGATGAAGGCGCCGGCCTTGTCGGTGGAATACCGGTTGGCCAGCTCGACGGCCTCGTTGATGACGACCCCCTCGGGCGTCTTATCGAACAGCAGTTCATACGCCGCCAGCCGCAGTATGGCCAGGTCCACGCGGGTCACGCGCTCGATCGTCCAGCCGCGCAGGTACTGCCCCAGCGCCTCGTCGATGCGCGGGGTGTTCTGCTGGACGCCCTCCACCAGGCGGTTCATGAAATCGCTCTCGTTCTCGCCGGGCCTGATCTCAAGAAGCTCCAGCCGCGTGTCCTCGCCGCCGTCGCCGCCCATCTCCCATTCGTAGATGAGCTTCATCGCCTGGGCGCGCGCAGTCTTTCTATCCATGTGCACACCAACCTCTTTGTGTGATTGTCGGCTTTTGCCGACCCCATCGCGTTCAACGCAATTATTGCGGTGGCGCGTGCCTGGCGCGCCGCCGCAATAGGCTTAAACAATCAATCGTCGGGCGTTTCCGGCGCTTCGACCTCCTCCGCCGCGTCGTTATCGGGCGTCTCGGGCAGGTGATCAAAGTGCAACCGGATGGGTTCGGGATCGGGGATGAACGCCGGTTCATCCTCCGGCTCCGCGCTGACCACCGGTTCTGCCGCCGGTTCCTCCGCGGGCGCCGCGACCGCCTCCGCCGCGCTTTCCGCAGGTTCCGCGACCGGTTCGGCGGCGGGCGGGTATGCCGGCGTCACGGGCGCGTAGGCCGCGGGGGTCTCCGCGCTCTTCACGTCGTCCTTGCGGCGGCCCCAGCGCCTGCCGGCGTCGGGCGCGGCGGTGACGGCGTTGATGCTGATGGACACCGAGCGCACGGCCACGCCGCAATTCATCTCGACAAACTGCCGTATGGCCCGCTGCATGTTCACGGTGACGGTGGGCACATGGCAGCCGTTTTGCAGCGACGCCGCGATGTTGATGCCGATGGCGTCGTCCCGGCTGTCGATGCCGATCTTCATGTCGCTCAAACCGTCGATGCTGATCACGGACTGGCGCACCATCTGCTCGATGGCGGACACCGCGATGCGCACCCGCCCGGTATCGCTGGAATCCACGGTGATGAAGCCCCGGTCATACCGCTTGCCGCGATGGAATATGATGCACGCCTGCACCACCGTCAACAGCACGTAGATCGCCAGTATGGCGATGCCAATGATCATCACCTGCGTGGCGGACAGGCGGCCGAACACCCTGTTGTAGAGGTCCGTCGCCCGCTCCGGCGCGATGATCCACGCCGCAAACGCCGCGCAGATCAGAAGAGATAACAGCCAGTGGAAAAACATCAGTATGCGTTTTCCCGCATTCAGTTTCATAGCGGTCCCCTTTCCCCGGCGGGTATTGGTCAATCCGCCTGTGTGGTTTCTTCGTCGCGCAGCGTTTCGAAGACGTCTTCCTCGTCCTCGGCCTCGACCTCGTCATCGTCCGGGGATCCGTCCTCCTCGGCTTCCGCGCTGGCCTCGACAGCCGCCTCCTCGGCTTCCGCGCTGGCCTCGACAGCCGCCGCCTCGGCCACGGTCTCCTCCTCCGCTTCCTCAGCATCGGCTTCGGCTTCCGCTTCCGCGGCGGGGGCCACGTCGGCTTCGGCGTTGTCCTCGGCGGTCTTCTCAAGCATCTTGCGGTGCTGCTCGTCCAGCTCGGCGTTGGCGCGCTGCTCGCGCTCGAAGCTGATGCCGGAGACGTGCACGTCCACGCTGCGCACGTCCAGCCCGCTCATGGTCTCGATGGCCTTCTTGACGTTCTCCTGGATGCTGCGGGCCACGTCCGGCACGGGAGAGCCGTAATCCACCACGATGGTGATGTCCACGGTCACCTTGTTGCCGTCCAGGTCGATGCGCACCCCCTTGGTGAAGTTGCGGGTGTTCTTGCGGGTAAACATATCGGCAAAGCCGGAGGACGGAGAGCTCATGCTGGCGACGCCGTCCACCTCGGTGGCTGCGAGACCGGCGATGGTCGCTACGACTTCGGTGGCAAAGGAAACGGTACCGTCCTGGTTTTCATTCAGCTTGACATCGGAAGGATAATTTTCGCTCATGTCGCAGACCTCCTTTTCCAAATCTATTATAGCAGAAAACCCTCCGATGCGCAAACACTTTTCAAGGATTTATCGTAAGGATTTTGACATTTCCCGCCGTGACGCCCGTTTCGCGCAGCACGAGGTCCAGAATGACGGCGGTTTCGCGCCGCGTGAGGGCGTCCGCGCGCAGTATCACGTTGACCGAGGCGTCGCTCACCGTTACGAGCGCGTCCTCAAAGCCGCGAATGGCCAGTATGCCCTCCAGCCGCTGCTCCGCCTCCTGCCGCTTCATGAGGTCCATGAGCTGCCGCTTCGCGAGGCTGGCCGTCTCCGCGTCCGTCGAAGAATCGTGGATGATGTCGTTGAGCTCTCCCGTTTGACGGCTCCTGAGCTGTTCGCGTTCCGTTCGGAACTGCGTCACGGGGTCATTTTGCTCCGCCGTCACCGCGACGGACGCCGCCCCCATGGCCCGGGGCGCGTCCCTGCGCACATAGAGGCACACCGACGTTACGAGCATGAACGCGGCCAGTATCAGCACCGACACGGCCGCGCGGCGTCTGAGCTTTTCCATCCCTTACAAACCTCCCCTGCCGATCACGCGAATGCGACTTAAGTCGATGTCCAGAAGCGCCTGTATGGCGGACTGTATCTCCAGCGTCGCGCGCACGGAGAGCGGCCCGTCCGCCACCACCGCCGCGCCCGCGGGGTTGCCGTCGGCGTCCAGGCTGATCATCACATCCACGCTCCCCACGCCCTCGACGCGCCCGAGCAGCTTTTCCAGCTGCGCCTCCGCGTCCGTACCGCCCGACGGCGCGCGCCCCGCGCCGCCCAGCATGAAAAGCGCCAGCGCCGCGAGCAGCACGATGAGGATCAATAGCTCGATGTGCCGCGCGGCGCGGAGGCTCTCTAACAGCGATTTCATCCCTTAAACCGGCTCCCGTCCCAGCATGCGGATCATCATCCGGACCACGGCCAGCGCCACGGACAGTCCGCACACCGCCCGCACGCCCTCCGCGCGCTCCCCCGAGAGCGCCTCCACCGCCGCGCACAGCGCGCACACGGCAAACACCTGCGCAAGCGACGCCTGAATGCCCACGCCACCGACCTCCTATCCGAGATAATTGCCGCCCAGCGCCGCGCACGCGCCGGGGATCATCGCCGAGAGCGCGCAGCAGCATATGGCGATGGCCAGCAGCATTTCGAGGATGTCCCCGAAGTGACCGATCAATACCGCCGCCGAGCCTTCCGAGAGCGGCTCCATGGCGGCGGCGAGAAGCTTCAGCGCCACCATCCTGCCGCCCAGGCCGATCAGCGGCTTCAAACACAGCTTCATGATCAGCGCGACGCCGGTGATGCCCACGGCGCTCTTTGCAAGCGATGCCGAGACCGTCAGCGCCCCCGCCGCGTCCGACACCCCGCCGCCGATGATGGGGATGAGGTTCTCCAATGCGACCTTCGCCGTGCGCGCCGCCGCGCCGTCCTTCGCCGCGCTCAGCATGCCCTGCACGGAGATCAGCGCGCCGAACAGGAAGACCGCGCCGCCCAGAAGCCAGTGCACCGCGCCCTTGATGAGGTCAAACAGCCGCCTGAGCGCGTACCCGCCCGACACCGCCCCCGCCAGCGCGGCCACCGCGGCCCCGGCGCACAGCCTGAGGCCCCAGTCCATGACCAGCCGCTGCACGAGGGACGCGCACAGCGTCGACGCCGGGCCCACCGCGGAGGCAAAGAAGCTGCCCCCGGTCAGCGCCGCGGCGGAGGCCAGCACCGGCGTCATGCGCTCGGTGGCGCGCAGCACGCCCCCGACGAGCGCCTGCACCTCGGCCTGGGCGTCGAACCAGGTCTGCGCCAGCGCCTTGCCGCAGCACAGCGCGCACAGCAGGTTCATCATGAAGCCCGGCTGTCGGCCCGTCATCATCGAGAGCACCACGGCGGCCAGCACGGGCAGCGCCAGGTTCATCGTGAGCCCGTCAAGCCCCCGAAGCACGCCGTCCCGGAGCATGCCGGGGAGGGCGTCGATGGGCAAAAGCGACGTCAGCGCCTCCCCGGAGATCAGCCGTCGCACGAATCCCGCGGCATCAAAGCCCAGCCCCTCCGAAACGGCGTCGAGCGCCTCCGCCCGGGCGGCGGGACAGAGTATCAAAAGCGCTAAGATCAGCCCGCAAGCCGTCCCAGCAATTCCATGAGCGCGGACAGCAGCGGCAGGCACAGCGCGAGCATGGCGGCGCGGGCGATCAGCGTCACCCGCCCCGCCAGCGCCGACTCCCCGGCGTCCCTGCAAAGCTGCGCCCCCAGGTCGGCGATGATGGAGATGCCCGCGCCCCGAAGCACCGCGTCCCGGATGTCCGCGTCCATCCCCTGAAAAGCCCGCTCCAGCGCGTCCAGCCGCATCTCCCCCGCGCGCAGCCGCCCGAACAGCATGGCGAGCACCGCCGCCCCCGCCGCCAGCGACACCGCCGTGGCCAGCTCCGGCCGCTCCACCCGCACAAGCGCGCAGATCATCGCCGCCGCCACGCACAGTCCAATCCATTGAATCGCCATCGCCCGCCGCCCTCATAGCGCGAACATGCCGCGAATGTCGGTAAAGAAGCCGGAGATCATGCTGACCACCATCGTCAGCACCACCACCAGGCCGGCCAGCGTGGCCAGCATGGCGATGTCGTCCCGGCCCGCCCGGGAGAGCACCTGGCCGATCACCGTCACCACGATGCCGATGCCGGCGATTTTGAACACATAATCCACGTCCATAGCCCACCTCATATCAGTATCAGCGCGATCATCAGCCCGGTCAGCGCCCCCAGGGAGATGTAGAGCCGGTCCGCCTCCCCGACCCGCCTGCGCGCATCCTCCAGGTTCCGTTGAAGCGCGGCGCAGACGCCGTTGAGCAGCAGCTCCTGCTGGTCCCGCCCGGTCTCCCCGAGCTGCTCGAACAGGCCGTCCAGTATCTCCAGATCCTCCGCACTCAGCGCGTCGATGCCGCCGCCCCGCCTGCCCTCCGCCTTCCGCGCGCGGGCCCACGCCGCCGACGCCGTGACGCCGGGGTCCATCCCGCCGCCCACGGCCTCCAGTATCGGGCAGCCCGACGCCTCCAGCGCGCGCTTCACGGGCTCAAACATGCCGATCATGTGCGGGCGCATGCGCCTGACGCCCTCGATCAGCGCCTCCAGCAGCCTGACCCGCCGCCGCGCCGCCCCCGCCATGGCGCAGCCCGACAGCGTGCACCCGGCCACCACACACAGCGCCAGCACCCACCGCATGATGCTCCCCCTTTCACAGCCTGTGGATCGCCTTCACCTGTCCCGGCCGATCCCCCAGCAGCACGGCCAGCTCGAACACGTCCAGGCAAACGTTCTTTCGCGCGAGGAGCTGTTCGAGACTGCCCGCGTGGGCGGAGGCGAGTATCCTCACGCCGCACCGCGCCGCCTCCGCAAGCGCCTCGGCGTCCCGGCGGTCGCCGATCTCGTCGGTGACGATCACCTCAGGCGACGCCGCGCGCAACAGCCGCGTCACGGCGACGTGCTTGGGACAGCCGTCCATCACGTCGGTGCGCGGGCCCACGTCCAGCGTCGGCACGCCGAGGGCGCAGGCGGCCAGCTCGCGGCGCTCGTCGGCGATGCACACGTTGTAGCCGTCCTCCGACAGCCGCCGCGCCGCGTCCCTGAGCGCCGTGGTCTTGCCCAGCCCCGGGCCGGACACGATCAGCGCCGAGTGCAGGCGGTCGTCCTCGAACAGCGCGTCGTAGAAGCCGTCCGACGCGCCCCTGATCTCCCGGCAGACGCGCACGCACAGCGCGCCGGCGTCGGTCAGGGCAGTCGGGCGGTCCCCGTCGCACAGAAGCCGCCCGCACACCCCGACCCGGCAGCCGTCGTCCATGGTGAAGTAGCCCTCTTTAAGCTCCGCCTCCCGGGCGTACAGGCTGTGGTCCGCGAGGGCGGCGAGTATGGCCCCGAGCCGGTCCGCCGGGACGACCGGCCCGAACCGGTCCCCGTCGGCGCAGCGGTACTGCACCGGCCTGCCCGCGCGTATCCGCACCTCCATAAGCCCCGCCGGTATCGCGCCCAGCAGCGCCTCAAGCCTCTCAAGCGTTCGCATCACGTGCCCTCCCGATACAGGCTATATCTATGGGGCGGCGGCGCGGCGCATGCCAAACGAAAAATAATTGGTCAAAATGTCACGATTTCGCGCCTCAACGGTTGCCGAGATCGCTCAGGATGTGTTATAATAATGCTAACTGATGCGATTCACGCGGTAAAAAGATCATTATACGGAGGTGCTCAGCTTGAAGAAGTCCCCTCAAAAGACGCAATACAAGATCATGACCATCGATCCGTGGCTTCAACCGTATTATAACGACATCAACCTGCGCATGGAGCGCCACGCCGCCACGCGCAAGGCGCTGCTGGGCGACATGGCGGACCTGTCCTCCTTCGCCAACGGCTATCTGTACTACGGCTTCCACCGGACGGACACCGGCTGGGTCTACCGCGAGTGGGCCCCCGGCGCGGACGCCATCCACCTGATCGGCGACTTCAACGACTGGAACCGCGAATCCCACCCGATGACCCGCAGGGAGAACGGCGACTGGGAGATCGTGCTGGAGGGTCGCGACGCATTGAAGCACGGCCAGAAGGTCAAGATCATGGTGACCAAGGACGGCGTGTCCTCCGACCACCTGCCGGCCTACATCCTGCACGCGAAGCAGGACGAGGTCACCAAGAGCTTCGACGGCGTCGTCTGGGCGCCGGACAAGCCCTTCCCCTGGACCGACGGCGGGTACGGCAAGCGCAAGGTCGCGCCGCTGTTCATCTACGAGGCCCACATCGGCATGGCGCAGGACAAGGAGGGCGTCGGCACCTACCGCGAGTTCGCCGACTTCAACCTGAACTACATCCACGAGCTGGGCTACAACACGGTGCAACTCATGGCCATACAGGAGCACCCGTACTACGGGTCCTTCGGCTACCAGGTAACCAACTTCTTCGCGGCCTCCTCCCGCTTCGGCGAGCCGGAGGATCTGAAGTACCTGATCAACAAGGCCCACGAGCTGGGCATGTACGTGCTCCTGGACGTGGTGCACTCCCACGCCTGCCCCAACGCCAACGAGGGCCTGAACGGCCTCGACGGTACCGATTACCAGTACTTCATCGGCGGCGACCGCGGCTGGCATCCCGCCTGGGGCACGCGGCTTTTCGACTACGGCAAGCACGAGGTGCTGCACTTTTTGCTGTCGAACCTCAAGTTCTGGCTCAATGAGTACCACTTCGACGGCTTCCGCTTCGACGGCGTGACCTCGATGATCTACCAGGACCACGGCCTGGGCTCGGCCTTCACCGATTACAGCATGTACTTCGGCCTCAACACCAATGTGGACGCGCTGACCTACCTCCAGCTGGCCAACGAGCTGATCCACTCCGTAAACCCCTTCGCGGTGACCATCGCCGAGGAGATGAGCGGCATGCCCGGCATGTGCATCCCCATCCGCTCCGGCGGCATCGGCTTCGACTACCGGCTGTCCATGGGCGTGCCGGATTTCTGGATCAAATATCTCAAGGATGTCTCGGACGACCAGTGGGACATGTTCAAGATGTGGTATGAGCTCACCACCCGCCGCCCGCAGGAGAAGAACGTGGCCTACTGCGAGTCCCACGACCAGGCGCTGGTGGGCGACAAGACCATATTCTTCCGCATGGCGGACGCCGAGATGTACACCGGCATGGAAAAGAGCTACCACTCCATCACCATCGACCGGGCGGTGGCGCTGCACAAGATGATCCGCTTCATCACCCTCTCGCTGGGCGGGGACGGCTACCTCAACTTCATGGGCAACGAGTTCGGCCATCCCGAGTGGATCGACTTCCCCCGCGAGGGCAACGGCTGGAGCTACAAGTACGCCCGCCGCCAGTGGTCGCTGGTGCAGAACGGCCTGCTCAAGTACGAGTGGCTCAAGAACTTCGACCAGGCCATGCTGAAATTCGCCCGGAAGTACCGCGTGCTCAACAAGAAGGACACCGTGAACCTGTGGATCGACCAGCCGGGCAAGATCATCGCCTTCTCCAAGGGCGAGCTGGTCTACGTGTTCAACTTCCACCCCACCTATTCCCCCACCGACTTTTTCCTGCCGGTGCACTCCGTGGGCGAGGGCAACTACAAGGTGATCTTCTCCACCGACGACGTGGACTTCGGCGGCATGGACCGGGTCAGCAAGCAGTACCTCTACGCCACGAAGTTCGTGGAAAACCGGGGCCTGGGCTTTGAGATCTACATTCCCTGCCGCACCGCCATAGTGTTTAAGCGCGTGGACTGACGTTTATATGGCCGGGCAGGGACCGTCGGCGCGCACGGCGGTCCCTGCCCGGTTGTGTGTTGCAAATGAGGAGAACCCCGACGTTGAACAAGGAACGAAGGCGCATGGTGTTCACGGTCATGGCGTTGGCCTGGCCGACGATGCTGGAACAGTGGCTCCAGGTGGCGGCCCAGTACGTGGATTCCGCCATGGTCGGGCGGCTTGGCGCGGCGGCCACGGCGGCCGTGGGCGCGACCAGCACCGTGAACTGGCTGGTAGGCAGCTCCGTGTCCGCGCTGGGCATAGGCTTTCTGGCCTACATCGCCCGGGAATACGGGGCCCGGCGCTACGAAAACGCGGCGAAGGCGGCGGCGCAGTCCGTCTTTACCTGCCTGATCGCGGGGCTGGCGTTCATGGCGCTGGCGCTGTCGCTGAGCGGGCAGATCCCCCGCTGGATGAACGTTCGACCGGAGATCCGGGACACTGCCGCGCGCTACTTCTTCATCATCTACCTGCCGATGGTGTTCCGCGCGGCCTCGGTGATCTTCGGCATCGTGCTCCGGGCCTCCGGCGACACCCGCACGCCGATGCGCTGCAACCTGCTGATCAACCTGATCAACGTGTTGCTCAACTACCTGCTGATCTACGAGCCCCGCGCCGTCGAGCTGCCGGGCCTGCGTTTCGTCATCCCCGGGGCGGGCCTGGGCGTGATCGGCGCGGGCTGGGGCACCGCCATAGCGTTCACCGTCGGCGGCATACTGATGACCGTCGCCCTGTGGCGGCATCCCCAGCTCTCGCCCAGGGGCAGGAGCCTCCGCCCGGACGCCGCGATACTCAAGCCCTGCCTGCGGGTGGCGCTGCCGGCGGCGCTCCAGCGCTTCGGCACATCCTTCGGCTACGTGGCCTTCGCCGCGCTGATCAACGGCATCGGCACCGTGTCCACCGCCGCGCACAGCATCGCCAACACCGCCGAGTCGGCCTTCTACATCCCCGCCTACGGCATACAGACCGCCGCGGCAACGCTGTCCGGCAACGCCAGCGGCATGCGCGACAAGCGCTACATGCGCGGCGTCACCCGCACGCTGCTCATCCTCGAGGCGTCGATGATGACCCTCTCGGGCGGGGCGCTTTTCCTGCTGGCGGAGAAGATGATGCGCATGTTCACCCCCGACCCCGACGTGATCCGCCTGGGCACGGTGGTGCTGCGCATGGTGGCCGTCACCGAGCCCCTCTACGGCGTGGCCGTGGTGCTGGAGGGCATCTTCCAGGGCGTGGGCGACACGCTGTACCCCTTCGTCAGCAACATGCTGGCCATGTGGGGCGTGCGGGTGCTGGGCACGGCAATCTGCGTGCGGGTGCTGGGCCACGGCCTGCCCGCGGCCTGGGGCTGCATGATCGCCCACAACATACTGCTGTTCATACTCTACCTGTGCCGCTACCGGAGCGGCCGCTGGAATCCCCTGCTGACCGGGGACAAATTCTGATTGATGAGGTGATGTCGTGCGCCTGTTCGTCGCCATAAGGCTTGATCAAAATATGCGCGCCGCGCTTGCCGACATGCAGCGGCAGATGCGGGATCAGCATGTTTCGGGAAACTACACGCCCGATGAAAACATGCACCTGACGCTGGCCTTCATCGGGGACTATCCCGATCCCGAGGACGTTCCCCTGCCCGATTTTACGCCGTTTGAAATCAGGCTTTCCGGCTACGGCTGCTTCGGTGAGCTGTGGTGGGCCGGGCTTGAGAAGTCCGCCCCGCTGGAGGCGTGCGCGCGGCAGCTGCGGCGCGCGCTGTCCGAGGCGGGCATCCCCTTTGACAAGAAGCGCTTCTCGCCCCACATCACCCTGGCGCGCAGGGCGCAGGGCCATCCGGCGCTCACGGTGCCGGAGGCCTCCATGCGCGTCGAGCGCCTGAGCCTGATGCGCTCCGAGCGGGGCAAGAACGGCATGATTTACACGGAGGTCCGCGGGCGGGACGCCTCGGCGACAACATAGGGAGGGCTGAACATGTCAAGCATTGCCGATCTCGGCGCGGCCCGCGCCTACTTCGAGGGCGACCGCTTTGCCGTCAACGCGGGGATATCCATCGACGAGGTCGCGCCCGGCTACGCGGTGTGCCACTTCGACATCACCCCGGAGCACTTGAACGCCGAAAACGGCGTGATGGGCGGCGCGATATTCACGCTGATCGACCTCGCCTTCGCCGCCGCGGCCAACGCCATCCACCTGCCCACCGTGGCGCAGCAGGTCAGCATGAATTTCCTGAGCGGCAGCCGGGGCGCAACACTCACAGCCACCGCCCGCTGCCGCAAGGACGGGCGGAACACCGGCGTCTACAACGTGGACGTGGTGGACGACCTGGGGCGGGACATCGCCCAGGCCGTGGTCACCGGCTTCAAGCTGCAATCATAGGCCATGAAAACGCGAAACGGAGGAAAGAAGATGCGCATTGTGCTGATCGTGCTGCTGGTACTGCTTGCGCTCGTCGCGGGGTTCGGCTTTATCATGTCGGGCTACGCCATGCGCATCAAGGCGCAGACGCTGGAGGAGGCGCGGAAGTGGCAGGAGGCCCGCTACGACCTGTCCTGGTACGATAAATGGGAGAAGCGGGACTACGTGGTCCAGAGCTACGACGGCTACGCGCTGCACGTCCAGCTCCTGCCCAACCCGGCGTCCGGGGGGCGCTACATCATACTGTCCCACGGCTACACCGACAACCGCATCGGTTCGCTGAAATACGCCCGGATGTACCTGGACCTGGGCTTCAACGTGATCATCTACGACCTGCGGGGACACGGCCTCAATGCCCCCACCTTCTGCACCTACTCGGTGCGGGAGGGCCGGGACCTGGACGCGCTCATCCGCGATACCCGGACGCGCTACGGCGACATCCGACTGCTGGGCCTGCACGGGGAGTCGCTGGGCGCGGCGACCACGGTGGCGGCGCTCAAATACAGGCCGCAGGTGGACTTCGCCGTGGCCGACTGCGGCTTTGCCGAGGTCGGGAGCATACTGCGCGCCGGGCTCGAGGGCATGCACCTGCCCGGGTGGCTGCTGAGCGTCGCCGGGGTGTTTTCCAAGCTGCGCTACGGCTACGCCTACCCCGAGATGCGCCCCATCGACAGCCTGGCGGGCAACACGGTCCCCATACTGTTTATCCACGGCGACGCCGACGGCTTCATACCCTACAGCCACAGCGCTGATATGTGCCGCGCGGCGGGCGACAAGGGCGAATTGCGGTTGATCCCCGGCGCGAAGCACGCCGCCTCGATCTTCACCGATCCGGAAGCCTACCGCCGCTATGTGGAGGATTTCATCCAGAAGGTGGAACATAAATAAGCATAGAACAACAGCAGGCCGTTGAGAAACCCGCAAGACAAGGAAGAAGGACTTGCAGATGAGGGAGCTTACCCGGTCGTAAGTGACCGATTCTGCAAGTCGTTCTGACGCAGTAAGCAAAAAACTCTACCGCCTTATTATCATTCGGTAGAGTTTTTTGCGGTTGCGGGCTTTGTCAGCGGTCTGAGCAGGTCGTCTCCCGACGGCTTGCTGTTGTTCTGTGTCGTTTGGCTATTCCACAGTGTTCACCAGATCACCGATCCGCTCGATGGTGCAGGTCACCACATCCCCAGGCGCCAGGAATTTCGGTTGCTCCATGCCCATGGCGACGCCCTTTGGCGTGCCGGTGGCGATGATGGTGCCAGCCAGCAGCGTCATGCCGCGGCTGAGGGTCGATACGATCTCCGCGATGCCGTGGATCAGCATGCTCGTGCGGCTGTTCTGCCGAAGCTCGCCATTGACCTTTGTGGAGATGGCAAGGTCCGGCGGGAAGGGTATGTCGTCTGCGGTGACGATGCACGGCCCCATCGGCGTGAAGCCGTCGAGGCTCTTGCCGAAGTACCACTGGCGGTGGGACGTCTGCAGGTCGCGGGCGGACACGTCGTTTAAGACGGTATAGCCGAAGATATAGTCGGCCACGTTTGCCTCATCCACATTCTTCGCATCCTTCCCCAGGATCACTGCCAGCTCGTTTTCGTAGTCCAGCCGCTGGGTCAAGTTCCTGTGGGCAGGGATCGGCGCGTCGCTGCCCTGGCACCAGCTCACGCGCTTGGAGAAGAAAATCGGCACCGCGCGGTCGGCGGAAAACGCCTGCTTCGAGTAGCCGAACGCCTCCTCCGCGTGTTCGGTGTAGTTGAGCCCGAGGCACACCACGTCCTGCAGGGGGCGCGGGATCGGGGCAAGCAGCGTCACCTTGTCCATCGGCAGCGCCTCGCCCTTCGCCTCGCGCAATAGGGCCATGTCCGCCCCGGTGGCGTGAAGGATCAGGTCGTTCATGGTCTCAAACGCCAGTCCCAGCGCCTTCGCGGGCACGACGCCCTTCTCCGTCCATACGCCCACCGCCTCGCGGGTGTCGCCGCGGCGGGTATAAGTCACCAGCTTCATGTTTAAGTCCTCCGAATGTATTACGCTACGCCTTCGCCCGCGGCAGCGTGGAGCCGCCGTAGGGCATGCAAAGCACGGTGGCGTCCGGGCCGAGGCGCTGCATGGCTTTATCGAACGCCTCCTGCGCCGAGTGGGCGGGCTTTAGGAAGATGCTTTCGACGAAGGCATCCTCCATGTCGCTCACCAGGTAGATCTCGGCGTTCTCCAGCACCATGGCGATGGCGGCGGCCTTGTGCCCGCCCAGCTGGAACTCCCGCCCGATGCGCTCGATCATGCTGTGGGCGGTGGGCGCGGCCATCAGCCACTCCTCGAACACCTTGCTGCCCAGTCCCTCTTTACAGGACCCAATCAAGATGATGGTCCCGCCCTTTTTGACGGCGTGCTTGGCGTTGTCCAGCGCCTTCTGGGTCTGATAGAGGTTCAAATCCTTCGGCGCGCCGCCCTGGGACACGATCACGATGTCGGCCCGCTGCTCGATGGGCTTCATATACATGCCGTCGAGAAATTTGCAGCCCACGCGGTGCGCCTTGACCAGGTCGCCCGCCACGGCGCGGACGATCTGCTTGTGCTCGTCCAGCACCACGTTGACGATGAAGTCCACGCCGGTCATGGCCGCGGCCTGCTCGATGTCCTGCCGCAAAGGGTTTCCGTCCAGGTTGCCCGCGCAGCACTCGTCCCTGACCATCATGGAGTGATTGGCCTGTATGGCCGCGGGGGTCGAGGAGCCGGGCATGATGGCCTTCGCGCCGCCGGAGTAGCCCGCGAAGTAGTGGTATTCGATGTTGCCCAGGCAGATTCTACGGTCGGCCTCGGCCACCACGCGGGTGATGTCCACGGGCGTGCCGCAGTCGGTCACGCCGATGTGCACGCAGTCGTCCGGGTCGCTGTCCACGCACTCGATCTCGTTGATGGCCCGCTGCCCCGCCAGCTTGAGCATCTCCGCCGGGGTGTGCCTGCGGTGGCTGCCCAGCGCGAACACCAGCGTGATGTCCTCCGGCCGGCAGCCCGCGGAGTACAGCTCGTCCAGCAGCGGCGGCATGATGCGGTAGGTCGGGCAGGGTCTTGTGATGTCCGAGGTGACGACGGCAATCTTCTCGCCGGGCTTCACGATGTCCTTCAATCTCGGCGTGCCGATGGGGGCCTCCAGTGCCCGCCGGACCTCCTCCTCGTTCATCAATCCCTTGGGCACGTCGTTGGCCATCAGTATGCCCAGCAGGTTCTTATCCGGCACCTCGACGCTCTGTACGCCGGTGCCGAAGCCAAAATCGATCTTCATAGGCTCATTCCCCCATCGGGAACGCCTTCGCGGCGTGCCGGAGCGCCTTGACCACGGGCAGCTCCTCGCCGGTCAGGAAGCGTATCAGTGCGCCGCCGCCGGTGCAGATGTAGCCCAGCTTGTCGGTGACGCCGTACTTCTTCGCCGCCGTGACGCTGTCGCCGCCGCCGACCACGGTGTAGCCCCCGGTCTCGGCCATCGACTCGAACAGCACCTTCGTGCCGTACTCGCTGGGGGCCTGCTCGAACACGCCCACCGGGCCGTTGGCGAACACGGTCCTGGCCTTCAGGATGTACTCGCGGTACAGGTTCGCGGTGCCGGTGCCGATGTCGATGGCGTTGAAGTCGGCGGGGATCGCCCCGGCCAGCGCCTCCTCGCGCACGCCGTCCACCACCTGCGCCAGATCGACGGGCAGTATGATCTTGTCCGCGTACTTTTCGTAGATGCCCTTGGCCTTCTCGATGTACTCCTCGTAGCCGGACTTCATGATGAAGCCCAGCGTGCCGCTGCCGATCTCCTGCCCCTGGCTGGCCAGCAGTATCTCCCCCACCAGGCCACCGGTCAGCACGGTGTCCGCCGCGCCGGAGCCGAGGACCGTCTCCATCATCATGAAGGCGTCGGAGATCTTCGCGCCGCCCAGCACGAACACGCAGGGGTGCTCCGGCTTCTCCATAAGCTCCGAGATCACGCAGTATTCCTTTTCGAACAGACGCCCCATCGCGCTGGGCAGCACCTGCTCAAAGCCGCACAGCGTGGGCTGGTCGCGGTGCGCCGCGGCGAAGGCGTCGCAGACGTAGAGGTCCGCAAGCGGGGCAAGCTTCGTGACCACCTGGGTCTTCGCCTGCTGCTCGTGGGTGAGCTGGAGCTTCATTTCAAACAGCGTCTGTTCCTCGGAGCAGAAGCGCACGTTGTCCAGAAGGATGATGTCGCCGTCCTTCATGCCTTTGATGGCTTCGCGCGCTGTGGGGCCGCAGACGTCCTCGATCCACTTCACTTCCCGGCCCAAAATCTCCGTCAGCACCTTGGCGTGGGGGCGGGTGCAGTAGAAGTTCTTGTATTCGATGTCGCTGCCCTGATGGGCCAGCAGCACCACCTTCGCGCCCTTGTCGGAGAGCTCCTTTACCGTGGGCGCGCAGGCCGTGATGCGCTGGATGCTCTTGAGGGTGTCGGTCGCGCGGTCCACCGGCTGGTTCATGTCCACCCGGCACAGCACGGTCTTGCCCTTCACGTCGAACTCATCCAGCGTGTAAATGCCGAATCTCATGGGGTTCGCCTCCCTGTCGAAATCAGGGGCGGCGAACCGCCGCCCCTGTCATGGTAATGCGCGTTTTACTTTTTGAACTTGCCGATGCCGAGGTACTTGTTGGTCTCGGCGGTGCCCTCCTCGCGGGTGAGCTGCATCTTCATGGAGGCGCGGATGGCGTCCATGGTCTCGGGGATGGTGACAGATTCCTGCGGGATGTTGATGGCGTACATGATGTCGTTTCCGGACTCCACGATGGAATCCGCCCACAGGCCGATCTCGTACATGTCGCCGCGGCGGTTGCCGAGGTCGCGGGCGTACTTGAAGAAGCTGGCGTTGCCCTTGAAGCCGTCCTCCATGGTGACCACGCGGATGCGCGGGTGCTTGTTGAACACCTCGAGGGCCATTTCCTTGGTGATTTTCTTCCCGTCCTTGGCGGTGGCCAGCACGGTGATGATGTGGCCGTGGGTCACGGGCGTGTGCACGAGTATGCCCGTGGCGTTCACGTGCGGCATGATGGTCATGAGGTCCACGGCCTGGTGGGTCGGGGCCTTTTCCATCTGGAGGGCGTTGGTCAGGCCGCGGTGATAGTCGCCCGGGTCGGCCACGCGGCGGATGATGGTGATGGCCACCTTCTCAAGCCCGATGGCGCGGTCCAGCGCGTCCACGGAGCGAATCAGGCCGGTGGTGTTGCAGGACGTGAGCTTCAGGTAGTTCTGCCCCAGGCCCTTCTCATAGTTGGCGTAGCCGTGGAAGAACACGTCCGCGACGCTGTTCTTCTCGCCACCCTGGAAGATGGCCTTCACGCCATACTTGTCGTAGTAGTTGGCCTTGTTCTTGGCGCCGACGCCGCCGGGCGCGGAGTCCAGCATGATGTCCACGGACTTGCACAGCTCCTCAAACGTGCCCGCCACCGGGATGTCCAGCGCGTCGAACTGCGCCTTGTCCGCGCCGTCGACGAGGTACAGCTTGTACTCGACGCCGTTCGCGCCGATCATGTTGCGCTCCTTCAAGGCGCGGATGGACAGGGTCGGGGCCAGATCGGCGATGCCGACCAGCTCCATGTCGCCCTGCAGCGCCACGCCGTCCGCCAGGCGCTGTCCGATGGTGCCGTATCCGGCGACGCCAACGCGAATTTTCTTGCTCATATCAAATTCCTCCCATTCTGTGCGTTTGTGGGTTTACTTTCTTGCGATCGTCTTCTCCGCCTCGGCGAGTATGTGCGCCACGGTCAGGCCGAAGAACTCCGCCAGGTAGTCCGCCGGGCCCACCGCGCCGAAGGATTCCTCCACGGCCACGCGGCCCATGGGCACGGGGCAGTTGGCGGCCAGGCAGTCCGCGACCGCGCTGTAAAGGCCGCCCACGGCGTTGTGGTTTTCGACGGTGACCACCGCGCCGGTCTTCTTCGCGTACTCGATCACGAGCGCTTCGTCCAGCGGTTTCAGTGTGAACATGTCGATCACCGTGGCCTCGATGCCCTTCTCGGCCAGCTCTGCCGCCGCCTTCAAGGTACGGCCCACCATGAAGCCCGCAGTGATCAGCGTGATGTCCGCGCCCTCGCGCAGCACCACGCCCTTGCCGATCTCGAAATCGGCGTCGGCGTCGTAGATGCGGTCGTTGGCCTTGCGGTTGACGCGCAGGTACTTGATGCCTTCCATCGCCACCAGCTTGGGGAACACCTTCTCAAACTGCACGGTGTCGGCGGGATCGACGATGATCGCGCCGGGGATGGCCCGATACAGCGCCACGTCCTCAAAGGGCATGTGGGTGCCGCCGTTCATGGCCGCGCACACGCCGGGATCGGTGCCGATCATGGTCATGCTGTTGTGGGCGTAGCCGCCGGACAGGAACACCTGGTCGTAGCAGCGCCGGGAGGCGAAGGGTCCAAAGGTGTGGCAGATGGGGTTGAAGCCCGCCGCGGACAGGCCCGCGGCGATGCCCGCCATGTTGCCCTCGGCGATGCCGCAGTTGATGGCGCGGTCCGGGTGGGCCTTGGCGTACTTCGCCGTGCCGATGCAGCTCATCAGGTCGGCGTCCAGGTAGATGAGGTTCGGGTCATCATCCAGCATTTTCGGGATCATGGTGCCCAGCATTTCCTTGAAGGTGCGGCTGTCCGCTTCACCGTTATAGATGGTCTTCATGTCAGCCCACCTCCTTTTCAATTGCCGCAAGGTCCGCCTTGACGGCTTCGATGTAGGTATCCCAGGTCTCGGCAGGCAGGGTCATGGAGTGGTTGGCCGGGGTCTCCTCGATGCCCTTGACGCCGCTGCCCTTCACGTTGTCCATGATGATGGCGATGGGTTTGTCGCCGGGTTTCTTCGTCAGCGCGTCGTAGAGCGCCTCCACGTCGTTGCCCTTCACGCGAATGGCCTCGAAGCCGAAGGCCTCGAACTTCGCCCGGAGGTCGAAAAGCGGCAGTATGTCGACCGTGTAGCCGTCGAGCTGGCGCTTGTTGTCGTCCACGATCCAGGTGAGGTTCGTGATCTTCTTGCCCGCGGTGAACATCGCCGCCTCCCAGCACTGGCCCTCGTCCAGCTCGCCGTCGCCGACGATCAGGAAGGTGCGGCTGTCGCGGCCCTTCAATTTGTCGCCCAGCGCCATGCCCACGGCCTGGGACGTGCCCTGGCCCAGCGAGCCGGTGGTGCAGTCGATGCCGGGGGTCTTGTTCTTGTCGCAGTGGCTGGGCAGGTTGGTGCCGGGGCGGTTCAGGGTCTTCAACTCCTCCATCGGGAAGAAGCCCTTTAAAGCCAGCGTGGCGTAAACCGCCGGGCCCGCGTGGCCCTTGGAGCTGACCAGCTTGTCGCGGTCCGCCCACTTGGGGTCGTCGGGCTTGTAGCGCATCACCTTGCCGTAGAGCACCGCAAGCAGGTCGCAGATGGACAGCGAGCCGCCGATGTGGCCGAACCCGCGGGCCTTTATCTCTTCGAGCAGCGCGAGGCGGATCTGTGCCGCAAAGCGCCTGAGCTCGAGCTTCTCATGATTGTCCAATGTCATTCCCTCCTAATATTTAAAGATTTAATACTTCCTCGCCTGCGCCCTGTGCTCCATGACCTCGCGGCAGGCCTCGCGCACGCTCTCCTTCTCGGAGGTCACGGCGATGCCCACGTTCCACCAGGCGCCGTAGCCGTCGGTCATGGTCTTCGGAAGCACCTTCAAGTCGAACAGGCACGCCACGGTCTGTTTTTTGGAATCCTCCAGCGCCGCTTTAAGCTCCTCGACCGACTTGCAGGTGTAGCTCTTCATGCCGAACGCCTCGCCGATGAGCGCATAATTCGTGCGAATCAGGTCGCCGGTGGGCTTCTTGCCGTCGGTGTAGCGGAACTCGGTCGCAAGGGACCCGATGCCGTGGGTCATTTCGAGGTTGTTGATGCAGCCGAAGCCGCAGTTGTCGAACACGAGGATGTTGGTCTTGACGCGCTCCTGCATGATGGTGCCCAGTTCGGAGGACAGCATCTGGAAGCCGGAGTCTCCGACGACCGTGTACTCCTCGCAGCCGGGGTCGGCCATCTTCACACCCATGGACGCGCCGATCTCGTAGCCCATGCAGGAATAGCCGTACTCGACGTGGTAGCCGCCGCGCTTGTCGGTCTTCCACACGCGCTGCAGATCGCTGGGCAGGGAGCCGCCGGCGCAAACGATGATGTCCTCGGGACCCATGACCTCGCGAAGCGTATGAAGTGCCGCCGACTGGGTGAGGCTCGTGCCGTACATCTTATAGAACTCAGGGATGGTGCGCGGGTCGCGGGCCTTGATGGTGGGCTCGAAGTCCTCGCCGTCGCAGACCAGGCTGCCCAGGCGTTTGAGCTCGTCGTCCCACTCCTTCTTCGCCGCCTCGATCTCGCCATTGTAGGACGCGCGGTAGCCGGCCTCTTTGAGCATCTCGGTCAGCGCCTTAACGGTCTCGCGGGCGTCGCCCACAGCCTTCACGGCGTCAAACTTGTAGGCGTGGAAGCGGCTGACGTTGATGGAGGCGTACTTGACCTCCTCGTTGCGGAACAGCCACTTGGAGCCGGTGGTGAAGTCGGTCATGCGGGTGCCGATGCCGATGACGCAATCGGCCTCATGCGCGATCCTGTTGGAGGCGGAGGTGCCCGTCACGCCGATGCCGCCCAGGCAGTACGGGTGGCCGGACTTGCAGGCGCTCTTGCCGCCCTGGGTCTCGCCGAAGGGGATGTTGAAGGCCTCGCAGAACTGCTCCACGGCCTCCCCCGCCTCGGAGTAGCGCACGCCGCCGCCCACGATCACGATGGGTTTCTTGGATGCCTTGATGACCTCGGCCACGTCCTCGAGCTCCTCTTTGACCGCCACGGGCCGCGTGATGCGGTGTACGCGCCTGTTGAAGAAGGACACGGGGTAGTCGAACGCCTCGCCCTCCACGTCCTGCGGCAGTGAGATGCACACCGCGCCGCACTCCGCGGGGTCGGTCAGCACGCGCATGGCGTTGATGAGCGCCGACATGATCTGCTCGGGCCGCTGGATGCGGTCCCAGTATTTGGTCACGGGCTTGAAGGCGTCGTTGGTGGTGGTGGCCAGGCTGCCCGGCTGCTCGATCTGCTGCAAGACCGGGTCCGGCTGGCGGGAAGCGAAGCTGTCGGACGGGAACACCAACAGCGGCAGGTTGTTCACCGTCGCGGTGCCGCAGGCGGTGACCATGTTCGCCGCGCCGGGGCCGATGGAGCTGGCGCAGGGGATGATCTTCTTGCGGTCCGACTGCTTGGCGTAGGCGATGGCACAGTGGCACATGCCCTGCTCGTTGCGGCCCTGCATCACCTTAATGCCGCCGGGATTGGTGTCCAGCGCCTCGCCCAGGCCCACGGCGATGCCGTGGCCGAACAGCGTGAAGAACGCCTCGACGAACTTCGTCTCGACCCCGTCCCGGGTTACATATTGCTGGTCGAGGAATTTGACGATGGCCTGGGCCGTGGTCAGTCTGATCGTCTCCATGGGAAATCCCTCCTTTATGTCAGGTTGCCGGTTTGAAGATGTGGTCGTTGGCGTCGGGCTTCCAGAGCCATGCGTGCTCCGGGTCGTCGATGCGCGTCTTGCGCCACGGATCGCCGGGCAGGTGCCGTATGCCCCACATGTAGCACATGGCGTAGCCGGGGGCCGCGCCCTGGGAGTGGAAAGAGTGGTTGATCACCAGGCAGCCGTTGTGGCCCGTCTGGTAGATCTGCCCGTTGGCAAAGCCCGCGCCGAAGCCGTTGGGGTAGTCGAAGCGGTAGAAGTAGACCTCCGGCTGCGGGTGGTGGTGCGGCGGATAGCTGGACCACTTGCCCGGGTAGTTGAGCACCTCGCCCAGCACCATGTTGCTGTAGGGCGCGGACTCGTAGTCGAAGAAGGTCTGTATCTCGCGCTGCATGCAGCCCATCAATTCGCCGTTGGACCCGGCGTGCTGCACCATGATGTCCTCCGGACCGTACAGCCGCGCCGGGAACTCGCGCTCGTTGTCGGTAAGCTGCACGTAGAGCTCCGCGTGATCGACGGCCTTCACCTCGACCTTTGTCCCCCTGCACACGTGCAGGCAGGTCGCCGCGTAGTGGAAGGTGTCCGGGCGCTCGGCCTCTTTGCATTCGCTGCCGTAGCAGAAACGCACCTTGCCGATCAGCAGGTCCAGCGCCAGCTCCTTCTCCGGCTCGTCGAAGGCGTAGCTGTCGCCCGGCTCCAGCACCAGCAGGCCCACGTCCATGCGCGTAGCACAGTCGTTGCCGCTCATTTCAAGGTAGGGGTTGTAGCCACGCTTAACATCTTTTTGAATGTACATGTGACGCCTCCCGTATCAGAGTCCGGTGTGCTCGCGAATATACTTCCGCGCCTTGATGGCATACTCCAGCGGATTCGCCTTGGCGGGGTCCTGCTCGGCCTCGACCAGCAGCCAGCCCTCGTACTTGGCGTCGGAGAGCAGCTTGAAGATCGGGTCGTAGTCTACGCAGCCGTCGCCGGGCACGGTGAACGCGCCGTTCCTGACGGCCTGCAGGAAGCTCCAGCCCTCGGGCGCGACCTTCTTCACCACGTCCGCGCGCATGTCCTTCAGGTGCACGTGGCCCACGCGGTCCACGTACTTCTTCAAGACGGTCAGCGGGTCCTCCCCCGCGAAGGTGAAGTGGCCGGTGTCATAGCACAGGAACACGTAGCGCGGGTCGGTGTTGGCGAGCATCCGGTCGGTCTCCGCGGCAGTCTGCACCACGGTGCCCATGTGGTGGTGGAAGCACAGCTTGAAACCGCGCTCTGTGGCGATCTTGCCCAGCCGGTCGAGGCCCTTGCAGAAGCGATCCCATTCGGCGTCGTCCATCACGTGCTTTTTGTCCGCCAGCACGGGGGTGTCCACCTGGCCCTGTATGGAGTAGCTCTGCTCGGACACGTTGATGCGGTTCGCGCCCACGGCAGCCAGGAAATCCAGTTCCTTTTTGAAGTCGGCTTCCACCTGCTCGATGGGCTGGGTGAGTATGAAGGAGGAGAACCAGCGGGAGGCGATGCGCATGCCGCGCAGGTCGAGCTCCCACTTGAGCTCCTTCGGGTCGGAGGGGTATTTGTTGCCGATCTCGCAGCCGGTGAAGCCCGCCAGGGCCATCTCGCTCACCGTCTGCCGGAAGGTGTTCTCCGCGCCCAGCTCGGGCATGTCGTCGTTGCACCAGCCGATGGGCGCGATGCCGAGGAACACCTTGTTTGAATCAAACATGGGCGAAGGTCTCCTTTCTGACCAGTTTTTCAGATTACTTCTCGACGGCGGCCATCTTGCGTGCCTTGGCCTCGGCCTTGCCGCGGAAGACGTCGATGGTCACGGCGATGATGATCACGGCGCCGATGACGATGTACTGTATGTCGTTGCCCGCGCCGAACAGGTTCAGGCCGTCGCGGATGGTGGCGATCAGCAGCGCGCCGATCATGCTGCCCCAGATGGTGCCCTTGCCGCCGCGGAAGGACGCGCCGCCGATGATGCACGCCGCGATGGCGTCGGTGTCAAAGTTGGCGGCGGAGGCAGTGTTGGCGGAGTTCAGACGGCCGGCCAGCACCACGCCCGCGATGCCGCACATCAGGCCGGAGATGGTGTAGACGATGGTCAGCACGTCCTTGGAGCGTATGCCGGACATGCGCGCCGCCTCGGGGTTGCCGCCCACGCAGTAGATCTGACGGCCCAGCGGGGTGTGGTTCAGGAACACGTGGAAGATGCAGTACACGATGATGACCAGTATGAAGCTGACCGGGAAGCCGAACGAGAATATCGTGGACTTGCCGATCCACAGCACCGGGTCGATGCCCTTGTTGTTGAAGCCGATGGTCTGGGACTGGGTGATCAGAAGCGCCATGCCCCACAGCACGAACTTCATGCCCAGCGTGGACACGTAGGGGTGCGGCAGGTCGAGGCGGGTGTACAGCGTGCCGTTCATGAAGCCGCAGAAGGTGCACAGCACGATGGCGCACACGATCAGCACGACCGGGTTGGTGACGCCCTTCTGCATCATGACGCCGATCAGGCAGGTGGCCAGTATCGAGTTATAGCCCACGGACAGGTCGATACCGGCGGTGATCAGCGCCAGCAGCATGCCGGCGGCGATCAGGCAGTTGATGGACGTCTGCTTCAGGATGTTCATCAGGTTGGCCACGCGCATAAATTTGCCGGGAAGCGCGATCGTGAAAACGATAAACAGCAGCGCCAGCACCAGCAGCGGTCCGAGCTTCATCAGTATGTCGCTGACGCCGGTCTTTTTATTGGTATTGTTCATGCAATCTTACCTCCCCATGCAGCCTTCATAATGTCTTCCTGGTTGAAATGCTCGCTGTCGCGCTCGATCTCCGCCATGACCTCGCCCTCGCGCATGACGATCACGCGGTCCGCCATGCCCAGCACCTCGGGCAGCTCCGAGGAGACCATGATGACGCACTTGCCCTCCCTGACGAGCTGGTTCATCACGTTATAGACCTCGACCTTCGCGCCGACGTCGATGCCGCGGGTGGGCTCGTCAAAGATGTAGATGTCCGCGTTGCAGTTGATCCACTTGCCGATGACGACCTTCTGCTGGTTGCCGCCGGAGAGCTGCGCGGTGATCTCGTCGGACGAGGGGGTCTTGATGCGCAGGGTCTTGATCATATCCTGGCTGTTTGAGCCGATGTCGGGATGCTGCAGCAGGAAGCCCTTGGTGAACCGCTTCATGTTGGCCAGTATCAGGTTGGTCTTGATGCTCTCGGAGAGCACCAGGCCCTGGCCCTTGCGGTCCTCCGTCAAAAAGGCGATGCCCTGTCGGATGGCCTGGCCGGGATTCTTGATGTTGACCTTCTTGCCGTGGACGTAGATCTCGCCCCCGTCCAGCGGGTCCGCGCCGAACAGCGCGCGCATGGTCTCGGTGCGCCCCGCGCCCACCAGGCCGGCGAAGGCCAGTATCTGGCCGCCGTAGGCCTTGAAGCTGACGTCCTTTAAAACGCCCAGCTCCTTTAGGTTCCTGACCTCCAGCATGCACGGGCCCTTTTCGCCGAACTCCTTGGGGAACTGGTTCTCCAGCGAGCGGCCCACCATGGCCTGGATCAGCGAATCGTTGGTCCATTCCTGTATGTCGCGGGTGTCGATGTGCTCGCCGTCGCGCATGACCGTCACCCGGTCGCACAGCTCGAACAGCTCCTCCAGCTTGTGGGAGACGAACAGTATGGCGATGCCCTGGCTCTTGAGCTTGCGCACGGTGGTCATGAGCTCCTTGACCTCCTGCTCGCCCAGGGAGGACGTAGGTTCGTCCATGATCAGCAATTTGGCGTTTACGGTGATGGCCTTCGCGATCTCCACCATCTGCTGCAAACCCATGCCCAGCTTGCCGCACTCGGTGTGGGTGTCCACCTCGGGGTGGCCCAGCACCGTCAGCGCCTCGTGGGCCTCCTTGTGCATGCGCGGGTAGTCCAGGAGCCCGCCTGGCTTTGTGACCTTCCGGCCCATGAACACATTGTCCACCACCGGAAGCATCGGCACGATGTTCAGCTCCTGATACACGCAGGCGATGCCCGCCTCGCGCGCCTGTACGGGATTGGCGAAGGTGACCTTCTTCCCGTCGATGAAGATTTCGCCCTCCTCGGGGATGTGCACGCCCGTCAGCACCTTGATCAGCGTGGATTTGCCCGCGCCGTTTTCGCCGATCAGGCCGTGAATCTCGCCGGGCTTGATCTGAATGTGCATGTCGTGCATGGCGATGACGCCCGGAAAGCGCTTTGTGACATGCTTCAGCTCCACCACATATTCAGCCACTGGTTATCACGCTCCTCGTCGCAAAGATTTGAAAAACCGGACGATCCGCGGTATGCACAGGGATCGCCCGGTGGATGCATTGCGGCTCAGTCAAAACCGCTTATCGCCGGAGCATCGGTGATTACTTCAGATACTCGCCCACGTTCTCGGCGTCGATGACGACGGTGGGAACGGAAACGACCTTGTCCACTTCCTCGCCCTTGAGCGCGGAGACGGCGGTCATCACGGACAGATAGCCCATCACGGCGGGCTGCTGGGCGATGGTGGCCTTCATCTCGCCGGCGGAGATGGACTCCAGCGCGGAGGTGTTGCCGTCAAAGCCGATCACGGCGATGCCTTCCTTGCCCGCTTCCTTGATGGCCTCGATGGCGCCCAGAGCGGAGTCGTCGTTGTGGCACAGCACCAGGTTGATGTCCTCGTTGGCGATCAGCTGGGCCTCCATGACGCTCTTGGAGTCGGCGGTGTTGTTGTTGCCGCTCATCTCGGCGACGGGCTCCACGCCGGCCTCCTCCAGGGCCTTCTCATAGCCGGACTTGCGCAGGTTGGAGGTGTTGTCGCCCTCCTGGCCGTAGATGATCAGGGCCTTGGTGTCCGCGCCGTTCAGCGCAACGCCGTAAACGCCGCCGCCGTAGGCCGCCTCGTCATTGGAGGTGCCGACGAAGGAGGTCTGGTTCTCGTAGGTGTTGGTGGTGTCGCAGAAAACCACGATGCCCTGATAGCCGGTGCTCTCCAGCACGCCGACCACGGCGTCGTTGTCGTCGGGCGCGATGATGATGGCGTCGGGGTTGCCGGCGAGCTGGGTCTCGATCTGGTTGACCTGGCCCTGGATGTCGGACTCAGCGGGCGGGCCCTGCACGTCGATGGTGATGCCGAGCTCCTCGGCAGCCTGGTCGATACCGGACTTGACGGTCTGCCAGTACTCGCTGGACAGGGTCTTCAGGTTCACGACGATGGTGAAGTCCTCCGCCATGGCGGGGGCCAGCAGGGCCATGCAGAGCATCAGGGCCAGCACGAGGGATACGATCTTCTTCATGATGATTTCCTCCTTGTTTTTTTCGCGCCGCGTCGGCGCACCCGTTGGAGACATTCTCATTGCCTCCATCTTAAAAAATTATACCATATGCCCAAATGATTGTCAACATTCCACCATAAAAAACATATATTTTGATTTTCGTTAATCCTTTCACGAATTTCTTTTGTGGATTGTGCATGAAACGAACTGCCTCTTGCAATCAAAGTTGCGCTATGGTACAATTATATCGTAATATGTGCCGGAGGGCATCCGGCGCGGATTTGGAGCGCAAAAAACAACAGCAATAAGGAGGCAAAAATCATGAATGAAGTACGCATTGGCATGCTGGGCTTCGGCCGCATCGGCCGCCTGCACGCCGCGAACCTGGCCCACTCCGTGAAGGGCGCGAAGCTGGTGGCCGTGGCCGACCCCTATCTGAACGACGACGGCATCGCCTATTGCAAGGCCCTGGGCGTGGAGCGCTGGGGCAAGGACGAGGAGCCGATCTTCGCCGCGAAGGACATCGACGCCGTGTTCATCTGCTCCCCCACGGGCTTCCATACCGACTTCATCCGCCGCGCCGCCGCCCAGGGCAAGCACATCTTTTGCGAAAAGCCCATCGGCCTTGAATTGGACGACATCAACTCCGCCCTCGACGCCGTCAAGAAGGCCGGCGTCAAGCTGCAGCTCGGCTTCGTGCGCCGCTTCGACCACAACCACCGCAAGGTCCAGCAGGACGTCGCTTCGGGCAAGCTGGGCGCGCCGCACATCGTCAAGGTCTGCTCCCGCGACCCCGAGCAGCCCCCGGAGGCATACGTCAAGGTGTCCGGCGGCCTGTTCGT
>CADASI010000002.1 GCA_902790525.1 uncultured Eubacteriales bacterium | reverse complement strand
CATGCAAATCGTCATATAGAAATTCAATGCGTTGATGGCTTTCAGGGATCGAACCCGGAAGTTTTCAAACTCGAACGCTGTTTTTTTACAACGAAAGTATTGTATGTTGCATTTGTGCTTAAGCGTTCGAATATCTTTAACAGATCGTTTAGCACCATGTTTGAGGCTGCCAGATCGATATTCAACCTTTCCTCATCAGTTGAAGGGAGCAAGTTATCATCCACAACAAGAAAGGCAATACTCTTGATCACAAAGCCCGATACACTTGAACGCAATCCTTTTACTAACGCATCCCTCAAAGCGGATTGGCCATTCCGAAGAATGTCAATATCAGCACTATTGCCCTCAAAGGTGAAATCCAATGCATGCTTATCCCAGTTGTCTCCTTTGAGGCCAGCGTAATATGCAAGCCCTAAATCTTCATACTCGAATTTGCAATGCTGAAAAGCCATAGCTAAACGCGACTCAGAATAGGTCTGCTTCAAGAGTTGAAACACACGGTTAGAGAAGTCTGAGGGCAGTTCGTAAGTAAAATCATATTCTCCCATATCTAATCCCTCCAGTATCTCAAATAGTCTTTTCCCATTGGTAAACGATAATTTGTATCAACAGGCAATGGCTCTTTTCGCAGAGACATTTTTGACCTATCCTTCTGAAGGCGAGCCAACGCCCCTCTACGATTTCGCTGACTATATCAATGGTGCTGCTTTCAAACCTGCGGATTATTCTGAAGACGGTTTGCCAATAATCAAGATCGCAGAACTAAAGAACGGCATCACTGATTCAACTCAGCGCTATAATGGAGATAAGGGTGAAAAATACATAATCCATGATAAGGACATCCTTTTTTCCTGGTCAGGCAATCCTGATACCTCCATTGACATTTTTATTTGGTGTGGTGGCAAGGCAATTCTAAACCAGCATACCTTTAATGTCAAAAGCAAAGAAGGAATGAGATGGTTTATCTACCTTATGCTCAAGTGTTTCAAACCCCAGTTTTCACAGATTGCTTCGAATAAACAGACAACTGGGCTTGGCCATGTTACTGCTGCTGACCTCAAAAGGCTTACTTTTCCGTATGATCGGGAACAAATCCTGTCGTTTGAGGAAGCTGTTTCTCCATTCATGGAGAGTATGTATAACAACATGTTGGAGAATCGAAGGCTTGCATCTTTGAGAGATGCCCTCCTGCCACGCCTGATGTCCGGCGAGATTGACGTCTCCAGCGTCACCCTCTAAGCCGCTAAATTATCGTTTATCTGCTGACTGTTCTTTATCTTTTTATCAAGCACAGCGAGAATGTCAGCAATCTGGCCCTGGGTTTCCTTGTCAGGAATAGACACTATTTCAGTATGCACGGCATTTCTATTGATACCTGGAACCGCACTTGCTGACTGATATTTTTCCCATTGAATGGTTTTGAGAAAGTAATAAATGAACAATGGATCATTACCATGAAAATCTTCAACATAAAGTGTTGTATTCAACGGCCAGTAATCAATACTTGAAAAGAACACTTGGCCTATAGTTCCATAGCGTCCAGTAATAACCCCTGGCGCAGAAACCATCGGTGTGTTGTGGTATCCTGAAATACCGGATGATGAGAAAATAGGAACATTTCCATCTATGCGCTTCTGCTGTGGGAGGTCATATCCTCTCTTTAGCGTTACAACACTTCCAAGTTCGCACTCATGCCAGTTGTTCATTGTGGTCTCCTTATCCTATATATTTCCTGTGTGCCTGTTTTACGTTCTGCTGCTTCACCATCGCGTAATGAAGCGTTGTGTCGATCTTCTGGTGCCCGAGCAGTTGTTGTACCTGTTCTATGGGCATCCCTTTGTCGATGGCTGTTGTTGCCAGCGTCCGCCGGAATTTGTGCGGGTGAACCTTTGGAATGTTGAGAGCCTGTCCCAATGTCCGCAGCATGGTTTCCACCCCGCCGATGGTCAATCGCCCATGCGGGGCGCGAAGCCCGACAAACAGAGCGGGGCTGGCATCCTGCCGGGAATCAAGATAGTTCAGCAGGTGGATTTTGGTTCGAGCGTCAAAATAGACGACTCGCTCCTTGTTGCCCTTGCCGAGCACCACACATTCCCGCTCCTCGAAGTTGATGTCCTCCCGGTTCAGCAGCACCAGTTCGCCCACGCGCATTCCCGTAGAGGCCAGCATGTCGATAATCGCCAGATCGCGGAGATTTCCGCAACCGTCACGCATACGTTCCAGCGCCTCGTCAGTGTAGGTATCCTTTACCACCTTGGCCGTCCTGACCTTGTGAATCCTCCGCGCCGGGCTTTTCAGAATGTAATCTTCATCCTCCAGCCAGGAAAAGAAGCTGCTCAGGATGCGCCGAATGTTGTCGATGGTCACCTTGCCCGCGCCGCGCTGCTCCTGATAATCCGACAGGTAGCCGCGCAGATCATCTGTTGTGACCTGCTGTGCGGTCTTACCGATGCCGTCCAGCATGTCCTGCACCGTCTTACGATAGTAAGCCAGCGTCTTTTCCGAACAGCCCTCCACTTTCTTTGCCGAGAGAAAGGCGTCCAGCGGCAAAGCCGAGTTCTCAGCAGGCGCTTCTTCCTGTGTGATCGTCATATGGAACAGCGCATGTTCCAACGTCTCTTGCAGTCGTGCCGCCTGGTCGTTGTTCAGGTACGGCATCATCTGCGACACCACTGCATTGATCAATTCCTGTTTCATCGTCAATTCTCCTTTTCTGGGAGAACGACGGGCAGTGGCGTTCCTGTCTATTTGCCTCCCGCCACTGGTAGGAGGTAGTGGTCGTAGTCGTACAAACGATAATTTTGCAGCTTAGAGGTTGACGCTGGAAACATCGATCTCGCCGGACATCAGACGAGGCAGAAGGGCATCACGCAACGCTGCAAGGCGGATGCTCTCTTCTGTGTTTGTGTGTATACCCTCGAGCATTGGCGCGATCAGGGAAAGAATGGCCTTGGATTCCGTTTCTGGGATTACCGATACGACTTCTGTTTCGAAGTCACGGGTGACTATGGCATCGAAAACAGCGCCGGATGCCTTGTGTTTGAGTGAATCGACCGCGCGTAGGGTGTAGAAGTAAACCAGAATCGGGTCGATGCTGTCGCTCGCCAGAGCGTAGCATGATTGGTTCATTGCCATGGGCTTTCCCGCAAGGCTGACTTTGCCCACAGTTCCCCGCGCAGTAACGAAAGAGGTGTTTTTAGGATAGAGGCGACTGTTGCAGTGCTCCAATCCAGTGGGTGTTATCGTCTTTTCCGTTTGGAAGGTGTACGGACTTCCCACATCCTTTGGAGTAAAGAAAGGAATGTCGCCATTCCAGAACTCAGGATTACCTGTTTTAGGGGTTCCGCCACCCAAAACATGAATCAACGAAGTAAAGGGACACTGCTCCTCGGCTGAATCATAACGATCATTGAAGATGGCCATCGCTTGTTGCAGTAAATTATCGTTTACCAGATTGTTGCCCTCTATCTTTCTATCCAGTGAGTATAGAATCTCTGCAATTCGACACTGTTCTTCATAGGTCGGAATGAGAAGGCTAATAGAGCGAAGTTTATCGCCCGGCAAGTGTTTTATTGTCGTTCCCGTAAAATAGCTCTCCAACATCCCTAAACGACCGGCATATAGAAACCAGTAATAAAGAAACGATATTGAGGTTCCTTCTTTTGCTCGTATTCTATGCAACGCTTTTTGAACTCGGATAGAGTAATCATCCCGCATCCAAAGAGCGCAACGTCCTGGTTCACCACCTTCACACATTATCAGGTCGCCATTTTTAACACCATATCTTTCTTCCTCTTCATCCTCAAAACGCATTTCCCGCAAATCAGATAAATCAAAGGAACCCCATCTGACATTGACATTTGCCAGATATGGTTTGTATTCGCCCTTATTCTTTTTCGCATCAAGCATTTTGCCAAGGCATGAATCGGTAATCGCGCCTATGGTGGTTTGAACCCACTCAGACCTCATATCCAATCGCCCCCAGCTTCTCCCGAATCTCATGTTCCAGTCGATGGGATTCCTCAAAAAGTCCGGACAGCTCCTTCGTCAAGCGATCCATCTTTTCCTCGAAAGGCTCGCCGTCATCCTCGACCTCTTCGATGCCCACATAGCGGCCGGGAGTGAGGATGTAGTCCTGCTTGGCGATCTCCTCCGTCGTGGCTACGGCGCAGAAGCCCTTGACATCCTCCAGCGTGCCCTCGCAGTAGGCCAGATAGGTTTGGGCCATCCCCTGGATGTCCTCATCCGTCAGCTCGCGGTTCTTGCGCGTGACCATCGTGCCCAGCTTTCGGGCGTCGATGAAAAGGGTCTTGCCTGGCTGCCGCTTCTGCTTGCTGATGAACCACAGCGAAACGGGAATCTGCGTGGTGTAGAAAAGCTGCGTCGGCATGGCGACGATGCAGTCCACCAGGTCGGCGTTGACGATGTTCTTGCGAATCTCACCCTCGCCGCCGCTCTGGGAGGACAGCGCGCCGTTGGCCAGCACCATGCCAATCTTACCACTGGGCGCGAGGTGATATATCATGTGCTGGAGCCAGGCGAAGTTGGCATTGCCGGCCGGCGGCATGCCGTACTGCCAGCGCGGGTCTTCAGTCAGCTTGTCCGCGCCCCAGGGGGAGAGGTTGAAGGGCGGGTTTGCCATCACGAAATCCGCCTTCAGGGTCGGGTGCAGATCGTTGGTGAAGGTGTCCGCCTGATGCGGCCCCAGGTTCGCTTCGATGCCGCGAATGGCCAGGTTCATCAGCGCCATCTTGCGCGTGGTGGCGTTGGCCTCCTGGCCGAATATGGAAATGTTGTTGATGTTGCCGCTATGGTTCTGCACAAACCGGGCACTCTGCACGAACATGCCGCCCGAGCCGCAGCAGGGATCGTACACGCGGCCATTAAAGGGCTGGAGGATCTCCACCAGCGTGCGCACGACGCAGGACGGGGTGTAGAATTCTCCGGCATTCTTGCCCTCCTGTGCGGCGAACTGCGCAAGGCAGTATTCATAGGTGCGCCCCAGAATGTCCTTCTCGTTGCCGTGTTCGATCATCTGTATGTTGGTGAACAGGTCGACCACGTCGCCCAGACGGCTCTTGTCCAGCTCGGGCCGGGCAAAGTTCTTGGGCAGGATGTCCTTGAGGCGGCGATTTTCCTTTTCGATGGCCCGCATGGCGTCGTCGATGATCTGCCCGATCTCCGGTGTGTGTGCGGCGGTGGCAATTGTCGACCAGCGCGCATTCTGCGGCACGAAGAAGATGCCCTCGGAAATATACTCGTCGATGTCCTCCTCGAAGCCGTCTCCCTCGTCCACCAGCTGCTGGTAACGCTCCTCGAAGCGGTCGGAGATGTATTTCAGGAAGATCAGGCCAAGGACGATGTTCTTGTATTCTGAGGCATCCATGTTGCCGCGCAGCACGCAGGCGGCGTCCCAGATCTGTTTCTCAAAGCCGATGTCGGCAGTTGTCTTGATGTCAGGCATATGTCCTCCCAAATTCCTATTAGGCTAAACTGTTTTGCTTGATACAGATATAGTATGTTATGTTTAGTATAGCAAAATTGAAGCCTGTTTTCAACAGCATTCGGAATGTTTGGTAGGGCAGAGAAGAGAACCGTAAATTGACATAAAAAAACAGGACCTGATCTTGTAATCAAGTCCTGCCGTCGTTGGTGGGCCACTCCGCGCAGCATCCGAACCCTGAAACCCCTGCTGTGTCGGTGTTCGGGAGCTCGTGGAGCGTCACGGTGTTTGTGTCGCTGCTGTAATTGAACGTGATGGTTATGCGTCCATCGTCGTAAACAAAGACCGAATTGACGAAGGTTGCTATAACCCGTTTCTGCGATTCGATTTTCGTCAAGTCCATGTTTCTGAATTGCATGAGGAAATATAGAATCTGCTTTTCTGTCAGCTCAAGGGTCTTTGAAAGCTCCGCGCCTGCGAGGGCATCGTCCAATTCGCTTTTCTGGGCTTCCAGGGCGTCCATACGGGCCTTTATCGCGGCGTTGAACATTCCCCCTTCGATGGCTTTGACAAGGTTGTCTATGGCTTTCTGAACGTCTTTGCGCCGTTCCTGAAGGTGCTGGAGCTGCTCGTCATCTTCCTGCTCCGCCTTATAATAGGCGTAAGTCTTTGCGGCGATGATCTTCAACAGATCATCGTCGTTTATTATTTTCTCAACTTCGCGCAGGACTATTCTCTCGATCCAGGCTTGCCGAATCGCCTTTTTATCGCATGTCCTTTCCCGCTTTTTCCTGGCGCAGATATAATAGCTGTGCTTTGCCCCTGTGTGGCTGATCCCGCTTACTCCGACCATTTGCGACCCGCAATGACCGCAAAACAGTTTATCGGTGAGGATGTAGTCAGCTCGGTTCCACGTGTGCGCCGGGGCGCGTTTATTGATCTTCAGCATTTCTTGCACCTTCGCAAACACTTCAGGCTCGATGATCCGGGGCATCCCGCCCTCAACCCGTATATCCTCGTAGATGTACACGCCGGTATACTTTTCATTCTTCAAGATCGTGTCCAGGCTGTTTTTCGTGAAGGGTTTCCCGCGCAGAGTGCGCAGACCGCGACTGTTCAGCTCACGGATCACCTCGGCCATAGAGCTGCCGTTGGAATACATGTCAAAAATCAGCTTGACCGTCGGCGCGGTTTTCGGATCAATCTCAAACCGCTTGTCTTTCCCCGTCGTGTAGCCGAGTGGCCGGTTCCCTCCCGTGCATTGGCACTTCTCCGCGCTGACTCTCAGACCGCGCTTGACGTTCTGGGCGAGCTGGAGGCTGTAATATTCCGCGAATCCTTCCAGCACGCTTTCCAGGATCACCCCCTCCGGGGTGTCGGGGATGTGTTCGGCGACATATTCCACTCGGACGCCGTTCTTTCTGCACTTGTATTTGTTTATGGCGATCTCTTCACGATTCCGGCCAAAGCGGTCAACCTTCCAGAGAATAATGACCTGAAATTTCTTCTTGCCCGTGTCGTGTAGCATTTTCTGAAACTCGACGCGGTTGTCGCTCTTGCCCGACTGTGCCCGGTCAATGTATTCGTGAATAATCTTATAGCCTTTTGCGGCAGCGTAGGCGTGCGCCTTCTCCAACTGGCCCTCGATGGATTGTTCACCCTGGGCATGGCTGGAATAACGCGCGTAAACTACTGCAAATGCGCCTTCGTCGGCGATGGTGTTCACCCTTACAGCCATTAGTCGATCCTCCTGCCTGTGAAAAGATCATAGATATTGCTTTTGTGTCTTTAGGCAAGATTAGCCTCTGTCCCCTTATACTTATCCTGCTGAAGCAGACCGGCAATCACGCCGTCAACATATCGCTGATCTGCGGCGTCAAGTCGCATGTATTGAGTCAAAAATGACGGCTGAATGGCGTCATTTGCCTCGGCTTCTTTGAATTGTCTATATCTTTCCATGTCTCGCCCGCAGGCGTCAAACTGCGGCCCGTATGCGTCTGCTTCGGCTTCAGGGGCGTATCCGTCAGGGAAATTTGTTCTCTCCAGCAGGTAATCAACCGTCACGTCAAAGTATGCAGCGAGGCGATCTACGATCTTTGAAGCGGGCTTTGCATCGACGCCCTTTAGATAACTTTGTTTCCAGTTGTTGACTGTTCCCTTACTGAATCCGCAATCAACAGCGACTCGCGTCGGGCGCACGCCATTTTTCTCGCAGAGTTCAATAAACCGATCCCAGAACATGATAGAGAACGCCCCTTTCAAAAAAGTACATTTTTTCGTATTTTCCCCTTGACAAGTACAATTTTCCGTGCTATTATATCTGTGTTGGACGGAAAATTGTACTTTTGCAGATGAAAACAGACCTGGTAAAATCCCCTACCAAGTTTCTGTTTTCCCTATGAGGTTCCTGACACAAACATCATAGCACAGAAGTACAAAAATTTCAACTCCGACAGTGTACAAAATTTTAACGAAAAGGAGGCGAGATTTTGATTCCTGATTGGACTGGTGAGGTTGTCGGGCGTATGCACGTCGCTGGGATCTCCAGACAACAGCTTGCGGACGAATGCGGTTATTCCTATTCGTATATTTCAGCCGCATTGCACGGGGATAAGGGTGCAGACGTAACCCGACAAACCATCATGGAGGCGCTGGGCCGTTTGGAGGCAAAAGCGCGAGGTGATACGGATGGCGCAAGTGAGGATTGATGCTGACAAAATCCCTGAGATTGAGTTTCGCATGCTTGCGCGTGCGATCATCGAAGATGCAAAACGATATTTCCAAGACCCGGAGAACATGCGGAAGTATCAGGAATGGCTGAAAAGCCAAGAACAGAAAGAGGAGGTTTACATAAATGGATCTCAATGTGAATGTCAAGATCACCGCCCCGGAAATCTGCGAAGTTCTGAAGGAGCTGGCGCTGGCCTATACGGGGCGCACCAAGGCCACGGCGGTTGAGGCCGCAAAGAATCTGGAGGAGGCGACTATGGGCGCTCTGGAAAAGGTGACGGCTCCCGTTCAGTCCGCGCCTACGGCCCCGGCGACGCCCGTACAGCCCGCCGCGCCGGTTCCCCCGACCAATCCCGCGCCCGTGACGCCGCCCACGCCTGCGGCCCCCGCAGCGCCCGTACAGCCCGCCGCGCCCGCGCCCGCCGCCCCGTCGGTTACGCTGGATCAGATCAAGGCCGCCGGTGCTGGCCTGGCCGCGCAGGGTAAGACCGCGCAGCTCATGGGCCTTATCGCCAAGTATGGCGTCAAGTCCGTTCTCGACTTGCAGCCGTTCCAGTTTGACGCAATCGCCGTCGATCTCCGCGCCCTGGGCGCAGCGCTGTAAGGAGGGCGTCAAGATGCCGAATGACCATGCAAAACTGTCGCCGTCCTCGGCGCATCGCTGGTTAAAGTGTACGGCAGCCCCCAAGTTCGAGGGGCAGTTCACGGACTTTGAAACCAGTGTTTACGCCGAAGAGGGCACCCTGGCGCACAGCATTTGCGAGCTGTACGTCAAGCACAAGTTTCAGGGCATGACCACGCGCAAGTTCAACGCCGAGTTGAAAAAGCTCAAGGCGAACGAGCTTTTCAGCGAGGAGATGCTGACCACGGCGCAGACGTATCTGGACTACCTCGACGAAAAGGCCCTCAGCTATTCGGCCCCGCCGGTTGTGGCGGCAGAGGTTCGCGTCGATATTTCCGACTATGTGCCCGAGTGCTTTGGCACCTGCGACTGCATCATGATCGGCGACGAGACGCTCCACATTACCGACTACAAGCACGGCAAGGGCGTCGCCGTTTCCGCGAAGGATAATCCGCAGATGAAGCTCTACGCGCTGGGCGCTTTGAAGATGTTCAGCATCTTCTATGACATCAAGCGCGTGTCGATGGCGATTTGCCAGCCGCGCCTTTCCGCGACGGTGGAGGAGGACAGCATGACCGCCGAGGAGCTGGTGGCCTGGGGCGAGAGTATCAAGCCTGCCGCTCGCGCCGCTTTCGACGGCAACGGGATATTCGCCCCCGGCGATCATTGCCGATTCTGCAAGGCGCGTCAGGTCTGCCGTTCCCGCGCCAAGTACATGCTGGAGCTGGAGGCGCTGACCGACCGACGCCCGGCAAAAGCTACACCGATTGAGGAGGGCGTGACCTACGACCTGACCGACGAGGAGATCGGCGACATTCTGACGCGGGGCGCTGGCCTGATCCAGTGGTACAACGACATTTCCGCGTATGCCCTCGAAGCGATTCTCCACGGCAACGATATTCCCGGCTATAAGGCCGTGGAAGGGCGTTCGGTTCGGACGTTCACCGACGCCGACGCCGCACTCCAGACCATCGAGGCCGCCGGTTACGACAAGGCTGTGCTGTATGACTATAAGCCGAAAAGCCTGTCGGAGCTGGAGAAGGTGCTGGGCAAGAAGAAGTTCTCCGAGATCGTTGGCGAGTATATCTTCAAGCCCACGGGCAAGCCGACCCTGGTAACGGTGGACGATAAGCGCCCGTCGTATATACCCGGCATGGATGCCTTTGACGGAGTGGTGGCCGATGCCTGACGTGAATGCGAGTTCCTGGCGCGGCTATCACATGGAGCCCTATCAATACGACATCAGGTTCACCACCGCCGACAAGAGCTTTATGCGGCTGGTATATCCCGAAGCGCTGCTCCGTTTGCCGGTGACTGACCTGAAGAAACAAGTATTCCCGGCTATGTGCTATTGGGAATACAGGGACGAGCGGAACCGTGATGCGATCCGCAAAACCCGCGACGAAATCAAGTCGCTGCTTTACCGGCTTCGCGCCGAATGGGACATGGTTTCTGTTACATACACATGCGAGTTTCGCCTGGGCGATGACAAGAAAACCGTGTCCAACAACGCGAAATGGCTTAACGCCGTGAAGCGATCCAAACGCGCTTACGAGCGCATGACCAAGATTCAGGACGCTTTCTTTGAAACGCTTGAAAAGTTCAGACTGCAAGACTATTTAGAGGAGGTTCAATCATGATCTATCAGAACGATCCGCAAGTTGTCATCACCCGTGAGGTTCGCCTTTCCTACGTCAACCTCGTGGAACCCCGCAAGACCGATAAGGGCGGTCTGGAGTATCAGGCCACGCTGCTGATCCCGAAGTCCGACACGCAGACCATCGCCGAGTTCCGGCAGGCCATTGACGCGGCGGTTGCCTACGCGCTGAACCGTCCCGTTGCCCGTGGCGGCTGGGGTGGCGTCCCCGTCGATGATCCCTATGCCTGCATCATGGACGGCGACGGCAGGATGCCGAAGGGCAAAGCCTGGGGGCCGGAATGCGCCGGTCATTGGGTCGTCAGGACTAAGACCAAGGCTGACAAGGGCAAGCCGTTCGTGGTCACGCGCAGGGCTGTCAATGAACCGCTGGTTCAGGTGGAACCGCGAGACATTTATAGCGGCATGTATGGTCTGGCCCAGGTGCGTTTCGGCGCATACGACAACAGCGGCAACCGTGGCGTGAGCTGCTTCATCCAGGGTATTTTCAAGACCCGTGACGGCGAGGCTCTCAGCGGCATTGCGCCGGTCAACCCGGAGGATTCCTTCGCCGGTATGGTCGCCGAAGCCGTCCCGCCGATGCCGACGGCCCCCGGATATGCCGCGCCGGTTCCCCCTGTCGCTCCGCAGGCGACGGCTCCCGGCTACACGGGCGGAGCGCCCAGGATCGACCCGGCGACGGGATGGCCGATGTAAGAGGAGGTTACTGTCATGAACAGCGGAAAGTTTATCAGCATCGCAAAGCAGGCTGTCGTTGATTATTTCAATGGCCGCGCCGATGCCACCGACAAGAACGGCAAGCTCACCCTGGAGGATGTCTTTGTCGTGTGGGCGTGCAAGACGCTTCAGAACAACAAGGCGCTGCTGTCCACCAACGTTTCGGATGGCATGTACTATGAGATCACTTATAACGGTGATCGGAATGAGCTGTATTTCGATGCCTACAAGAAATGGGAGAACATCGTGACCCATGATGTCATTCCCGTTTAGTTGGTATCGGTGCATCCCATAAGCGGAACCGAAACCGCTTTATCAAATGCAATGGGGATATAATCGGCGGCGTCGGAATGCCCCGTACCGCAAGGAGTAGCGGTTTTCAACCGTTGGCCGGTCACATGTGAAGCTCCTAACGAATGAAACCGGCCTTTTTTCACGATTTAGGGAGGTAAGTATGGCACACCATCTCAGTATCGACCTGGAAACGTTTTCCAGCGTTCCGATCAGTGACGCAGGCGTGCGCAAATACGTTTCCAGCGACGATTTTGAAATACTGCTGTTCGCGTATTCGCTGGATGGGGCGTCGGTGGAAATCGTTGATATGGCGAGCGGTGAAACCCTTCCCCCGTGGCTGGTGTTCGCCCTGCTGGATGCTGATTACATCAAGCACGCCTATAACGCCCCGTTTGAGCACGCTTGTCTGTCGAAGATGCTGGGCGTTCAGCTCCCCGCCGATCAATGGCGTTGCACCATGTTCCACGGCCTGTATTGTGGCTATACCGCCGGTCTGGACGCCACAGGCAAGGCCCTGGGCCTGCCCGAAGATAAGCAAAAGCTCGCCACGGGCAAGGCGCTGATCCGCTATTTCTGCGTCCCCTGCAAGCCGACGAAGGTCAACGGCGGGCGCACGCGCAATTTCCCCCGGCACGATCCCGACAAGTGGAGTCTGTTCAAGGAATATTGCGTTCAGGACGTTGTGACGGAAATGGAGATTGAGCGTCGTCTATCCGCATTTCCCGTTCCCGGCGATCTTCAAAAGGAATGGGAAACGGATCTCCGCATCAACTGTCGCGGTGTTGCCGTCGATATGGATTTCGTACACGGTGCCCTGGAGCTGGGTGAAACCGTCATGACGGAGTTGCGGCGCGAAGCCGAACAGTTGACCGGCCTGGAAAACCCGAACAGCAATGTACAGCTCAAGGGTTGGCTGGAAGATCGTATAGGCGAAGAGCTCCCGGATATGCGGAAAGACACCGTGGCAAAGCTGGCGAAACGCGAGGACATTTCCGACGAAGTGCGCCGAGCGCTGGAAATCCGGCTCGATTTGAACAAAACTTCGACATCGAAGTATGACGCAATCGAAGCGACGGTTTGCCCTGACGGGCGCGTGGGAGGGCTCCTGCAATTCTACGGCGCGAACAGAACCGGGCGCTGGGCCGGGAGGCTGGTGCAGGTGCAGAACCTCCCAAGAACCTACACAGAGCCACTGGAGGAGGCGCGGGAATTTGTGAAGAGCAGAAACCTTGACGCCCTCCGCATGATCTACGGTTCCGTCCCCGACACCTTGAGTCAACTGATCCGCACAGCATTTATCGCCCCTGACGGCCACGTACTGATTGACGCCGATTTCAGCGCGATTGAAGCCCGCGTTATATCGTGGTTTGCGGGCGAACACTGGCGGCTGGACGTGTTCAGAACCCACGGCAAGATTTACGAAGCGTCTGCCTCGCAGATGTTCGGCGTGCCCCTGGAGCGCATCAAGAAGGGCAATCCCGAATATGCGCTCCGGCAAAAAGGCAAGGTTGCGGAGCTGGCCCTGGGCTATCAGGGCGGGGCCGGGGCGCTCATCAACATGGGAGCTCTTGATATGGGCATCCCGGAGGAGGAATTGCCCGACATCGTGAAACGCTGGCGCAACGCAAATTCCCGGATCGTCGGTTTGTGGAATCGCATGAATGACGCTGCATTGCGTGTCATCGAACGCGGCGGCTCCCTGAATGTCGAGGTTCAGATGTACGATCCGCAACGGGCACGCGCAAACGAAGTTGCTATGCGCAGGCCGTATGGCAGCTTCAGCGACTATTTCAACATCGGGGCGACGGTGACGCTGACGCGCGAATACGACAAGGCACAGAATGTCACGGTTATGTCGATTCGGCTCCCGTCAGGGCGAAAGCTGTACTATGTCAAGCCGTCTATCGGTGAAAACCGTTTCGGCGAGAAGTCCATCGAGTATATGGGCGTCAACCAGAAAACGGGCAAATGGCAGCTCACAGAAACCTACGGAGGTAAGTTGGTCGAAAACTGCGTTCAAGCCATCGCCCGCGATTGTCTGTCACAGGCGATAGAGCACCTTGAGGCCGCCGGATTCCCTGTTGTGTTCCATGTTCACGACGAATGCGTGATTGACATTGAACCATTCGACACACCCGACGCGATGCTCAAGCAAGTCACCGACATCATGACGCGCCCGATCCCGTGGGCACCGGGGCTCCCCCTGGGCGCTGATGGTTGGGTCGGGAAATTCTTCAAGAAAGACTGATTTTTAGGAGGAAAGAATCATGTTGGACATCATCACCAAGACCCAGAAAGTCTCAAGCTGGTCTGAGATCAAGAACGCCATTCGGAGCGGAAACGCGGACTGGCTACACAGCGGGGACATGATCCCCGTCATCCTGAAGAACAACAAGGAGCTGCTGCTGGATGTCGCCCGCGATGCGACAGGCGAAATCTTCTTTGTGTTCCATGACCTCTGCGCCGTCAAGCATTGCATGAACGAGAACGGCAGCGCAAAAGGCGGCTGGGCGACCACAGACATGCGCAAGTATATCCACGAGGAGATCCTGCCCCTGTTCCCGGATGAGCTTCAGGCCGTCATTGCGCCGACCAAGATCGTGCAGATCATCAACGGAGAGCGCATCGAGTGCGAGGATAAGCTGTTCTGCCTGTCCTATACGCAGGTTTTCGGCAAAGACTGGTCGTGGATGAATGAACGCGAACCCGAAGATCACCCCCTGGACATCTTCAGGACTGAGCGTTCCCGCGTCAAGGAGCGCGACGGTGTGACGGCCTGGTGGTGGTTGCGCTCTGCCAACGGCAATTACCGTTTCAACTATGTCGATTCTGACGGCAGTATCAGCGGCACCAGTGCGTACGCCAGCGGCGGGGTGGCCCTCGGCTTCAAATTGTAATCCAATCATCGTTGCGAATCGGGGCTCCATCGTGGGCCCCTTCAAGACCGATTCAGGACACACAAGAAGGAGCTGGGCATATGAGCAACCGGGCACAGAGAAGGGCGGCAGCGAAGAAAACCCCGCGCTGGATGCCCCAGACAAAGGATCAGCGAATGAAAGCGCTGATACAGAACGGGATCACCCCGAAAGACCTGACGGAAGAATACAACAAGGGTTTCAAAGCTGGCTTTGCAGCGGCCACTGAGCCCGCCGTAAAGACCTGTTACGCCGCGTTCTGCCTTGCCATGAAAGAGGAGCTGGGATTCGGTCACGCTCGCGTCAAGCGCGTTCTGAAGCGGGCTGACGAGTTTGTGCTGGACACCCTGGCCTCGGCTGAAATCATCGACGAGGTGTTCCAGAAAATCGGCTTGACCCTTGATTTCGATGAACCATTCGACCGCATCAACGATGCAGAGGAGGCTATACCGTGAAGATTGTTTGCCCGTCGTTTTCCTGGTTGGGCGATAAGACGCCCGACGGCCTTGCGATTCTGGCGAGAATCGCCCGCGCGGGCCGAACCGCCTATTTATCCGAGCCCAAAGGTGAAGATGCTGACTTTGTGCGGCGCTTGATTCAGCGTGGGCATGAGTCCGTTCTGGAGCACGCTATTCTGTCCGTGACCATTATCTGTGACCGTGGCGTTTCCCACGAGGAGGTGCGGCACCGGATCGCAAGCTACACGCAGGAGAGCACGAGGTTCTGCAACTACGCCGGGGATCGGCTCGGCGGCGAGATCGCATACATCGACCTGTCGGGCGGCATTGAACACGACGCGATTGTTTCAAAGCTGCCCAGGGAGCAGATCGACGCGATTCTCATTGAGTGGATGCAGGCTTGCGAGGACGCGGAGCGCCATTACATGCGCATGATCGCGCTGGGCGCAACCCCTCAAATCGCCCGGTCTGTGCTGAATCACAGCACGAAAACCGCCGTTTCGACGACCATGAACATGCGGGAATGGAGGCATTTCTTCAAGCTGCGCCACGCGCCGGACGCCCACCCGCAAATGCGCGAGCTGACCGACATAATGCTCCCGGCGTTCAAGGATGTCGTGCCCGTGATCTTTGACGACATCGAATAGGAGGCAGGGATCGTGACAAGGACTGAGGTTCTTCAAAAGGCCGCCGAATGCGTAAGCGGCAAGCGAACAATAGACTACGGCAAACCTGAAAACAGTTTCAACGACATCGCCGTGCTTTGGTCATGGTATCTGGGCCGCCCCGTTACCGGCGGTGACGTGGCCGTAATGATGGGACTGTTGAAGGTTGCGCGGATCAAGGGAAACACCGATTCCCCCGCGCCTGACAATTTCGTCGATCTTGCCGGTTACGCCGCCTGTGCGGGCGAGATCATGACATCGAGGAGGTAGACCATGAACATTCTGACCAGGTACGAATGCGGCTGCTGTAAGACGCAGTACGCGGATCGTGACGCGGCGCTGAAATGTGAGCTCAATCACAAATGCCCCGTGGACATCAAGGCCGTTCGCTATCTTAGCATTGCCAACGACAACACCGGCTATCCCGTGACCATCATGGTCAGGATGGGCGACGGCCATTTGGTCGCGTACAAAAGGCAAAGGGAGGTCTGAGGCGGTGCAGTATCAGGGCGGTAAGTCCAGGATCGCCAAGCACATTGCCGAAATCATCAATGCGATACCAGGGCGGCAAATCCAGAATAGCCCCACAAGTTGCGGCGGCTATTTCAGCGATGAGGGGGGGGGTCATGCTTTGTCAGTCTTTTCTGCGGTTCCTGCGCCGTTGAAAGCAAGGTCAAGGGCTTTTCCCGTTACATCCTGAACGACAAGCACGAGTATTTGATTGCCATGCTGCGCGGCGTCCAAGACGGCTATAATCTGCCGGAGCATATCAGCGAAGGCGACTATCAGCGCATCAAGGCCAACAAAGACGCCGATCCTGTTCTGACCGGGTTTGTGGGGTTTGGATGCAGTTTCGGCGGGAAATGGTTCGGCGGTTATGCCCGTAACGCCGGAGGCACCAACTACGCGCAACAGAGCAAGAAATCGCTGCTGAAGGATATGGAGGGGCTCCGTGACGCGGAGTTTGTGTGCGGTGATTACCGGCAAGTGTGCATCCCTGAAGGCGCTGTAATATACGCCGATCCTCCGTACCGCAACACGACGGGTTACGGCGGCGAGGTATTCGATTCAGATGCTTTCTGGTTCTGCATGAGGCTCCTCGCCCAAACGGGGCACACCGTCTTTATCAGCGAGCAGACCGCGCCCGCCGATTTTACCGCCGTTTGGGAGAAGCCTTTCACCCGAACACTGGATCGCAATAAGGACAATCAATTCAAGGTTACTGAAAAACTGTTCATGTATGGAGGATGAACACAGTGAAAGGATCACAGAGACAGGCCGAGGTTACTCGGCGGGCAGTCAAGCATTACGGTAAGGTGAACCAGCTTCACGTCGCTATCGAAGAGCTGTCCGAGCTGCAAAAGGCGCTGTGCAAAGACCTGCGCGGCATCGGCGACCGAAATGCCATTGCCGAGGAGATCGCCGACGTGGAAATCATGCTGGATCAGCTCAAGCAGATTTACCACAACTATACCAAGGTCGAAACCTGGAAGGCCGGTAAGATCAACCGTCTGGAATACCGCATGAACCGGGACAAAGGCTAAGGGAGGAAAGAGCCGTGATCGAGGTAATCAAAGCAATCGGGTTTATGCTGCTGGGCGTGTGTGCCAGCGAATACTATAACCGCCGCATCTGGAGAAGCTACCGCGAAGGCCGCGAGGACTCCAGCAAGGCCAGCAGCTACACACGGACGAGATAGGGGGGGACGGGAAACCATGAGGACTGAGATCGTAACCATCACGCCTGAAATGGCAAGGAGCATGTTGGAGCGCAACATGAAGAACAATCGCCGCTTGAACGGTGAGACGGTTCGGCGCTATGCCCGCATCATGCACGCGGGCGGGTGGAATCTGACGCACCAGGGCATTGCGTTCGATGAAAAGGGCGACCTCATTGACGGGCAGCACCGTCTGAACGCCATCGTTCAGGCAAACGTGCCGATCAGAATGATGGTTACTTACGGCGTCGAGCATCATGACGGCGAGGCTTTTACCATCGACAACGGGCAGCGCCGCACAACGCTGAACATCATGCAGATAAGTGGTATCGACGATCCCGTGTATAAGAGCATGAGCGCCTATATCGCCTGTTATCTGCGCTGGAAGGTTCCGCACGGACGCAAGGCCGAGCCGGTTGAGATCATCGCCTATATCGAGCGTCATTACGCAGATGTCAAGAAGTGCTATGAGCTGACCCGCCCCGACATTTCCGGCGGCAGCGCCCGGATCAACAAAATGCCCGCTTTGATGGGCGCGGCGATCCTGGCGGCCATCTATCGCGGCGAGAACGAAAACGCGCTGTTCCGTTTTTGTGAGGTGTTTCGTCGCAACGATGTTGTCGGTTGCGAAGCCTACAACCCGCGTCACGCCCTGAACGTCCGCGATTACGTGCGCGATCACAAGTACAGCACGGATGTTTATAACCGCTGTGAGAGCTCCATTTACGCTTTCTGTAACAACCGCGCATCCCTTCACGTGAGGGATAACTGTTATCCGTACATCGCCTCAATGGACGCCTGACAAAAAAAAAAGGAGTCAACGGCTATGTTTCAATCCGAGCACAACAGACAGATAACGCTTTCAATCGGCGGCAACAGGAAGGAAACCAACTGGAAACCGCAGATTATGACCGTGGAGGAGCTTTATGACCGGCTGGACAAGCCGGTCAAGAGCCCCGAAACGCTGGGCCAGTATTTGGCCCTTCCCAAGTCCAAGCAGGACGCGCTGAAGGACGTGGGCGGCTTCGTGGGCGGTTCCCTGAACGGTGGGCAGCGCAAGGCCAGCAACGTCACCGGGCGCGACCTGATAACGCTGGACTTTGACACAATCCCTCCCTATGGGACGGACAAGATCATAGAAACGCTGAACGGCCTGGGCTGGAGCTACTGCGTGTATTCTACGCGCAAGCACATGGCGCAGGCTCCGCGTCTGCGTATCATCGTGCCGACGGATCGGACGATGACGCCGGACGAGTACGAGCCTTGCGCTCGCCGTGTCGCCGACTACATAGGCATTTCAATGGCTGATCCTACGACCTTTGACGTGAACCGCCTCATGTACTGGCCCTCGGTCAGCTCTGACAGCGAATACGTCTACAAGGCCGTGGATGCCCCTCTCGCGGGCGCTGACGCGCTGCTTGCCACGTATCAAGATTGGCATGACCTCGCGTCGTGGCCCGTCGTGCCGGGCGCGACAAGCTATCAGAAATTGGCGGCAAAGCAGGGCGACCCCGAGACGAAACCCGGTATCGTTGGCGCGTTCTGCCGCACGCACGACATCTACGATGTTTTGACCAACATTCTGCCGGGGCTGTATTCTCCCGTGGACGGTCAGCAGGATCGTTACACCTACCTGGGCGGCAGCACCACCGGCGGCGCGATTGTCTACGACAACGGCAAGTTCCTGTTCAGTCATCATGCAACCGACCCCTGCTCCGGCAGGTTGGTCAATGCGTTCGACATGGTGAGGCTACACAAGTTCGGGGAGAAGGACGATGACGTTGACTCCGACACCGCGATAAACAAGCTCCCCTCCTATAAGGCAATGTGCGATTTCGCCGCTGAAGATAAAGCCGTCGTGGGTCTTATGGCAAAAGAACGCTATGAGGCGGCAGCGGTGGCCTTCGAGGGCGTCGTGGCCGCCGATGACGGCGAATCCTGGATGCTCAAGGCCATACAGGAGAGCAAGCTGGAAACGGACAAGTCCGGCAGGATCAAGCCGACTATCAATAACGTGTGTGTGATCCTGGAGAACGACGCGGCAGTCAAGGGTAAATTCGCCCATAACCTTTTCGCCAACCGGGGCGAGGTATTCGGCGCGTTGCCCTGGGACATGAACGGGAAACGTCGCCTGTGGAGCGACACGGACAGCAACGGGGTGTATTGGTACATGGAGAAGCAATACGGCCTCACCGGGCGCAACAACATCGACAGCGCTCTCGACCTTCACGCGGCACAGCACGCTTTCAACGAGGTTCAGGACTATCTGAACGGCCTTGCGTGGGATGGGACGCCGCGCCTTGACACCCTGTTCATCGACTACCTGGGCGCGGAGGACACGCCCTATAACCGCGCTGTATGCCGTAAGGCGTTTACGGCAGCGGTTCGGAGAGCGATGAATCCCGGATGCAAGTTTGACGCCATGACGATACTGTGCGGGCCGCAGGGAATCGGTAAGTCAACGCTGCTGGATAAGATGAGCCGGGGCTGGTTCAACGACAGTATTCGGTCATTTGAAGGCAAGGAGGCGTCGGAGCTGCTTCAGGGGGTTTGGCTGGTTGAAATATCCGAGCTGGACGCCTTCAGGCGCACAGATGTCTCGCGCATCAAGCAATTCCTGAGCCTGCGCTATGACCGTTTCCGCGCCGCTTATGGCCGCAATGTCAAGGAGGTTCCGAGGTGCTGTGTCTTTTTCGGAACGACCAACAACGCCGAGTTTCTTCAGGACACCACCGGCAACCGGCGTTTCTGGCCGGTAGATGTGGGCATTCGACCGCATGAGAAAACCGTTTGGACAGACCTGACGGACGAGGTTATCGGGCAACTGTGGGGCGAAGCGAAGTTTTACAACATGCTGGGCGAGGATTTGTTCCTGACCGGCGAGATCGAAAAGACCGCGCAGGCGATTCAGGAAGAACACCGGGAATCCTCACCGCGCGAGGGCCTGATTCTGGAGTTCATCGAACGTCAGGTTCCCGCCGACTGGCCGAAATGGAGCATCAATCAGCGGTGCGACTGGTGGAATGGGGCTACACACGGGGACGAGGGTGCGCTGGTGGATCGTGACCGCATCTGCGCTCTGGAGATCTGGTGCGAGCTGTTCGGCAAGGACAAGGCCGACATTAAACGCGCCGACGCCCTGGAAATCAACTCTGTTCTGGGACGCTTGCCCGGATGGACGCGGAAACACGTCTGGATCGGGTCGGAGTATAACACACAATGGGGCTTCACTAAAAACACGAAAGGGGTAATCTGACATGGCGAAACTGAGCGAATTGGAACGTGAGGCAATGAAGGATCAGCTCGACAAGATTAAGGCAGGGCTGGATCAGGCGAACGAGAATCTGCTGGTGCTTATGAGCATCCTGGGCGACGATTCCGACGGCGAATGCGAATCCTGCAAAGTCGATGTGAGCGACATTCAAAAGGACGTGTGGGACGAGATGAAGGATCGCCCGACGCCGCTGGTTCGATAGGAGGGCTACACGGTGGATGAGCTCATCTCCCGGAACAAGCTGCTGGCCGAGTATGACGCGGCGCATGAAGGGCCGCCGGGCAAGGCGCGGGAGTTGATCGAACGCGCTCCGGCGGAGGATGCCAGGATCGTGAAGCGCGGTTTCTGGATTTACCGAACGGATGAGGCGGGCCGTGGGCGCTGGGTGTGCGGCGTCTGCGGCCACGGCGTACAGTACGCCCCGCCGAATGACAGGCGGTTTTGCTATCGGTGCGGGGCTGAAATGGAAATGGAGGCGTAAACGTGGACGAAGTGACGCAGAGAATTTTGATCGGCGTGGCACGGGCTGACATCATCGTTTCTGGGTTTATCCGTGCCCTTCCTACGATTGTCGGCTGGGCGGTGGCCCTGCTCGCCGTCGTTTATTTCTGGAACAGGAGGACAAGGTGATGAAAAAGATTATCATGGTGGTTTTGTCCCTGGCGCTGCTGGCGGTTCTGCTGACCGGGTGTCAGCGAGAAGCGAATCGAGTGTCATACAACCTGAGCAAAGAAGCGGATCAATTCAACGTCACGCGCCGCGTGACCGTCTACAATACCCGCACAGATAAGATACTGCTGGAGGTTATCGGGAATCTGTCGGTTCAGTCATCCAGCGGCGACATTGATTTGATCGTAGAGGTCGGCCCCGGCCAGTACAAGAAACACTTTATCAACCTGAACGGGTGGACAACTTACGTCGTGGAGGATGTGTCCGGCGCGTTCGTTGATAAATACCATTACGAGGTCAATTTCCTGCCCGAAATGATTGTCCCGATCACATTCACGGCGAATGACTGAGGAGGTGCCAACATGGATAATTTCGACGTGGCGATTGCCCTGCTCCGCGAGGCGCAGAAGGAAAAGGCCCGGCTGAAGAGTATGAACGCCGAGATCGACAAGATAAGCGGTAGCCCTGATTACTGGAAGTTGAGGGGCAATATCGAGAACAGATATTCGCCGTTGCCGTGCAAAGCCGTGGTCAACGACAATATCAAGACGGCGCGTCGGCTGCTGATGCGGGAACGGCTGTAACGCCTTACAAAGCGGCTTACATTCGGCTTACATTCGCCTTACAAACTGGAGCTTTGTAAGGAATCTGCCTTACACCTTACAAAGCTCTTACATTCGTTTGTAAGGCCGAAAACGCCCGCGTTATAAGGCTTTTACAGTGTTCCTTACAAACTTACATTCTCTTTTAATAGACTTATTAAAAGTAGAGATATAGGTATATAAACGCATACATAACCCGCGTTTATGGGTGTATATACGCGCGCGTGCGCGTGAGAATGTAACACAGGAGGTTTTTATGCTGGAACGGGATATAGAGCGTCGGCTGCGAGATCGCGTCAAATCCGTCGGCGGCTTATGCCTGAAGTTCATCACGCCGGGGTTCACAGGTGTGCCGGACAGGATCATACTCCTCCCCGGCGGCACGATGGCATTTGCAGAATTGAAAGCGCCGGGAAAGCGGGAACGGCAGAGACAGCTTTTCGTTCAATCGGTTTTGCGGCGATTGGGGTTCACAGTGTTTTCGGCGATTGACAGCTACGAGAAAGTGGAGGGCGTGTTCGCATGGTGCAGGGAGCGAAGTCTCTAAAGCTACACAGCTACCAGGAGTATTGCGTGGACAAGATTCTGGAGTTGCCCAGCGTCGGGATTTTCCTTGACCCCGGCATGGGGAAAACGGCAATCACTCTGTCGGCGATTCTGGAGCTGCGCTATCATCGTTGGTCTGTGGGGCGTGTTTTAATCGTTGCGCCGAAGAAGGTTGCGGAGGCCACATGGCAGAAAGAAGCGAGTTTGTGGATCGAATTAGCGCCGCTGACGTTCTCCACGGTGCTCGGTTCGGCGGCCCAGCGCATCACCGCTTTGCATAAACCGGCGGATATTTACGTCATCAACCGCGAAAACGTGCAATGGCTTGTGGACTACTACCGCAACAAATGGCCCTTTGACATGGTGGTGCTCGATGAATCCAGCTCCTTCAAGAATCACCGGGCGCGACGGTTTCGGGCGCTGAAGTCTGTTCGCCCTCACATCCGTCGCCTGGTGGAGCTGACCGGCACGCCGTCCCCGCATGGATTGACCGATCTGTGGGCGCAGGTTTATCTGCTGGATGGCGGGCAGCGTCTCGGACGGACGATCAGCGTTTACCGCGATCTGTATTTCGTCCCGGATAAGCGGAGCCGGGATATGATTTACAGCTATGCGCCGAAGGAAGGAGCCCCGGAGGAGATCCGTCGCTTGATAAGCGACATTTGCATTTCGATGAAAGCCGAGGATTATCTGACCATGCCGGAGCTGGTGTATGATGATATTCCCGTGGTGCTTGACCCGGCGGCAAAACGCGCCTATGACCGTCTGGAGCGCGAGATGCTGCTGAAAATCGACGCGGACACGACGATCACGGCCAGCACGCAGGCGACCCTCACCGGCAAGCTGTTACAGCTTTGCAACGGGGCTGTGTACGGCGAGGATGGCATGTTTACGTCGATCCATACATGCAAGCTGGAGGCGTTTCTGGAGCTTGTGGAGGCCCTGAACGGGCAACACGCAATCGTATATTACAACTTCCAGCATGATTTGTCCCGGCTGGAAAAGACGCTGTTGGAACACGGGGCGCGAATCGGTAACTTTAAGGGCAGCACTTACGACCCGGCTCATTTGCGCGTGCGCGTGTACAAGGGCGCGGACGACGCGGACGCCTGGAACGCGGGCGAGGTTGATCTTCTATTGGCCCAACCGCAAAGCTGTTCGTATGGGCTGAACCTTCAGGCGGGCGGGCATCACGTGATTTGGTTTGGTCTGATATGGAGCCTTGAGCAGTACATTCAGGCAAACCGGCGACTATACCGGCAGGGGCAGCGTCACCCCGTCGTGGTGCATCACCTAATTGTGCAGGGTGGACGGGACGAGGATGTTATGAAAGCCCTGGCGTCAAACGAGAATGTGCAGGAAAGCCTCCTCGCCTCCCTGCGTGTTCGTCTGGAAAGCGCGAAAGCGGCGCGGGCGGGCCGGTGAAGCCCGTCTCGCCGTCCCCGCGCGTTACGGCGGGGAATTTATCACAGCGGGCGCGGGGGCGGCTGTATGGCCGTTTCCGGCGACCTGACGCGGGAAGGAGCAGAGGATGACTATTCGGGAATTATCGCAACTGTATTACTTGAATCGTGAAATCGAGATGGATAAGCGCCGACTGGCGGAGCTGGAGGCAAAGATGCAGCCGGGGGCGCAAGTGCTGACAGGTATGCCCGGGAGCGGCATTCCGTCGGATCGGACGGGGCGTTACGCGGCTGAAATCGCCGACCTGAAAAGCATCATTGAGGCCAAACACATGCAATGTCTGTATGAGCGCAATCGCCTTGAGAGGTATATCGCCGATATTGGCGACGCGCTGACCCGGCAGATATTTACATACCGTTTTGTGAGTGGCCTGACCTGGCATCAAGTGGCCTGCTGCATCGGTGGCGATTGCACCGCCGATAGCGTGCGCATGACATGCACGCGCTATCTGGAGCGTTCGCGGGACTGTTAAAAGCTGATTAAATCGTGATCCTGTTCGTTCTGTTCGGTTCGTCTGTGCTATACTGGTATCGTGGGTTTCCCGGACACGGGAGGCCCCCGTTCTTTTGCCGGTGATCTTTCCTCCTTTCTCTGGCATCGGCAGCCAAGGGCCGTAACGTATGGCGGTTTACGTTACGGCCCGTTTTTGTGAGGTATCAGCATGAACACATATCGGGCGACGCGGAATTATGAAAATCTGCAAAAAGCCTACTTTTGGGGCGCTGGCCCGTATGAGATCCCGGTTATATCGCCGGTAAAGTCGATTCAGGTTGAAAACTGGATCGGCTTTAATTATTTCAAGGGCTGTGAAGAGCCTGAGCGTCACGGCGTTCATTTCTTCATCGACGATTACCAGTTTGAGCGCGTCTGGAAACAGCCGGACGTGTACACGCCTATTCTGGCGAGGTTCCAAGCGGTCTGTTCGCCTGACTTTTCGCCTTATTCGGATTTCCCGAAGGTGATACAGCTCTATAACCATTACCGTAAGCACTGGTGCGCCGCATACTGGCAGGCGCATGGCCTGACCGTCATACCGACGATTACATGGTCAAGCCCTGACACGCTGGAATGGTGCTTTGATGGCGAGCCCGTGGGCGGCGTGGTGGCGATGTCAAGCGTTGGCATGGTCACGGCGAAGGAAAACCGCGAGTGGCTCCTGACCGGCTATAAGGCGATGCTGGAGCGTCTGAAGCCTACGCAAATCATCTGGAAAGGCCGCGTCCCTGACGCCTTGAAGGGCGATCAGGAAAGCGGCCTGATATATCAAATTCCGTCGTTTACGGATAAGTGGCACGGCGGCTTGACCGAGCGCGGTCAGTGAGGTATAATTATGGCTAAGGGAAAATCTAATGTCGTGTCGCATCCGCAGGTGAACGACATTGACATGTTCGGTGCGAACATACCCAAGTCCAAAAAGGTCGCGTGGGTAAAGATGTACACGGGCATGGATCATAAAGAGGCGCAGAAAGCGGTTTCCACGATGGAATCATACTCGGGCAGCGGCTACCACAGCATTCACAATGGCAGCGATCAGGCGGCGAATGACCTGATAAACAAGGTCATTGACAGCCCGAAAACACCCGTTTACAGCGGGAAACAGTATCGTGGTATTCACGTGAGCCTCGGCTTTGCGAAGAATAAAGGCGCGGGATCAGTCCAGGAATATCTTGATACCATCGTGCAGAGCGGCGTTTGGAAAGAGGACGGTGCAACCAGTTTCTCGGCGACCAAGAAAACCGCGATGAACTTTGGTAATTTCGGATATTCTGACAAGGATAATGTGTCTGTGCTTGTCACCTATAAGGGCGGCAAGACGGGAATGCCCTTCAAGCACATTTCCAAGCTCAGCTCCGAGAACGAGGTTCTCCATTCGCAAACCGACATGATGAAGGGCAAGAAGATCACAAAAGCGTATTGGAATAAGTCCAAGACCGAGCTGTTTATCGACGTTGATGATTAAGGAGGGCGCATCATGGCAAGGGATATTAAACCGGGAACCCCGGAACACAAGAAACTGATCGAAATGCGGCAGAAAGCCGACATGGAGGGCCTGCCTTCTATGGCGGAGCTGAAAGCCCGCATCAAGAAGAATGAGGCCGCCGCGAAGAAGGCACCGGCCAAGAAGAAAAAGTAAACCACGATCCCCGAAGAGCAACAGAGAACACAGGTTCCCTGTTGCTTTTCTTTTGCATGAGGTGTAATATATGGCTAAAGGCAAATCCAGCCTGGGAACAACCGCGCCGAAGGAACAAGGGCCGCCCGAAAAGGACGAGAAGGGCTTTGCGGCTTTTGATCCGCAGGAACATCATGACCTTTACGCGGGCGCGGCGTATTACCAGCAGCAGAACCTCACGCCTGCCGAAAAAGGCGCGATGACCTTCTATACCGACCCTGACCCGGAGCCTGCATACGCCGCCCCGAGCGCGGATGGGCTACACAGTCCCTCGCAGGATTTGAATTGGGCGTTGTCGCAGGGACTCCCCCTGAGCGCGAAGCAGCAGGAAATGCACGACGCGCTCATGGGTTCGATGCACAATACCGGCCACAATATCAACCTGACCAGGTACGATCACGCTGATTTTGTGAACGACATTCTGAAAGCCAACGGCATACATGGCGACGCGACGAAAATGAGCGTCGATGCGCTGAAACAGGCGCTCGTTGGCAAGCAGTATGGCGAGAACAAGTACGTCACTGGATCGTATAATGACTTTGCGAATGCCCCCGGCGCTGGCAGCAAGTGGGATAAGGCCACATTCAAGGAGCGTTTCGTCAAGATCACCTATAAGGTTGACGCGAACGTTCAGTCGGTCATGCCGGGCAACAGCCCCAAGAAAGACCCGTTATCTGGCAAGACCAACGCCCTGGGCGAGATGATTATGGCCCCGAGCAAGGGCAAGCCGAATTACGAAATACTCGACGTGAAGCTGTCCGGCGCGAAAGCGCATCCCAAGGGCAGTATGAAGGGAACCAACATGCACTTGAATCAGATTGAGCTCGTGGTGCATGTGACCAAGCAATAGGAGGTTCAACGCTATGGCGACCAAGACGAAAAAGCCCGAATACAGTCCCTATGATCGTTTCGGTTCGGATGACCGGGCAACTGACGCCAAGAGCCGGGGGCTGTTCTTTGCGGATAAACCCGCGCCGAAAAAGGAGAAGCCCACGGCGACCAAGAAGACACCGGCCAAGAAGAAAAAGTAAGCATCAACCCTCCGCACGGATCACGGCGGAGGGTATTTTCATGCCTGAAAGGAGGTGGCGGCAATGAGTGACAGGCCACAGAACAAGAACCTGATTCCGATGAATCAGCGCACAATGGAAGAGCGCAAGGCTATCGGCTCCAAGGGCGGTAAGGTTTGCGCGGAGCGGCGTGCTCAGAAAAAGGCCGCCGCTGAAATGATGCAGATGTTTTGCGACCTGCCTGTCGTGGACGGCAGGACGAAAAACAGGCTGAAGCGTCTCGGCATCGAGTCGGACGATATGACCAACAAAATGCAAATGATCGTCGCAATCGGCAAGCTGGCGCAGGCGGGCAATGTGTACGCCTTTGACAAGGTGCTTGAGCTGCTGGGCGAGGGCGGCATGAGCGCGGCAAGCAAGGAAAACAACTTGATTGAGGCGCTTTTGAACGTGGCCGCCGGGAAGGTGAACACGGATGATATACCAGAACTTCAGCACGCGGCAAAACCTGACGCTGACGTGGTGGATCAGGGAACAGTATAGGCATTTTGATGGGATTATCTGCGACGGCTCTATCCGATCAGGCAAAACCGTTTCAATGGCCGTGGGATTTCTCATGTGGAGCATGAGCAATTTCAACGGCCAGTATTTTGCTATATGCGGCAAGACCATAGAAGCCTTGCGGCGTAACGTGACAAACCATCTTCCTGAATGGCTGGAGGGTATATACAGTATCGTCGAACGGCGCACGGAGAACAAGTTGATCGTGACCGCAAACGGCGTCACGAACGTCTATTATATGTTCGGCGGCAAGGATGAATCGAGCGCAAAGCTGGTTCAGGGCGTCACCCTGGCGGGCGTGCTGTTCGACGAGGTTGCCCTTATGCCCCGGTCTTTCGTCGAGCAGACAATGGGCCGCTGTTCGGTGGATGGCTCGAAATTCTGGTTCAACTGCAACCCCGAAAACCCGTCACACTGGTTCTATGTGGAGTGGATCAAGCAATGCGTCAAGCGCAATATGCTGTATCTGCATTTCACGATGGCCGATAACTTGAGCCTGTCCGATAAGATCAGGCGGCGTTACGAGAACATGTATTCCGGCGTGTTCTATCGCCGGTATATTCTGGGGTTGTGGGTTAAGGCGGAGGGCCTGGTTTACCCGATGTTCAATCGGGATATTCACCGTGTTTTTGGGCCGGTTGAATATCAGGCATCTCACCGCTATTACGTTGCCGTGGACTATGGAACCGTCAATCCCTTTGCGGCGGGATTGTGGGATTTTGACCCGGCGCAGCAACGAGCCACGATGGTTAAGGAGCTGTACTATAAGGGCGGCAGCGAGAACCGCGTGGACAACGAAGCCTATTACAAAATGCTACACGAGCTGATTGGCGAGGTTCCGATCCAGTACATTGTGATCGACCCGTCGGCAAGCTCGTTCATTGAAACTATCCAGAAATACGGAAAGTACATCGTCATAAAAGCCGACAACGATGTTTTGAACGGCATTCAGGATGTGACGAAATTCCTGAATGCCGGTTGCCTGTATTTCCATGAAAGCTGTAAATCGACCTTTGAAGAATTTGAAACCTATGCGTGGAATGAGAAGTCACTCCGCGACGAGGTTATCAAAGAAAACGATCACAGCATGGATCAGCTCCGATATTTCTGCCGAACAGCACTCCGCACTGAATTACAGTGGATCGTGTGAGGGGTGATCGACCGTGAATATATTTTCCCGAATGTGGGGGAGGTTGAAAGGAATGTTCAATAACGCGGAAGTCGGCAGGGCGTTTCATGTGCATCTCATTCAATCCCCGAAGATGGAAACCGCCTTGCAGAAATGGGATGATATTTCGACGGGTAAACCGGCGTGGCTCAATCCCGAGGACGGGGTGAAAACCGTCAACATGGCAAAGCATATCGCGGACACACGCGCCAAGCTGATAACGCTTGACCTGGGAATCGCCGTTTCGGGCAACAGCGCCCGCGCCGAGTATCTTCAGGAGATATGTGATGATCTCTTGAAACGCCTGCCGGATCGAGTCAAAGACGCTGTGCGCATGGGTGGTATGATGCTGAAGTATAACGGGCAGACCTGGGATTTTATCTTGCCCGGTGACTTTGGCATCACGAAGATGGACAGCAACGGCGAAATCGTCGGCGCGATATTCGCACAGCACATTATTCAAGGCAACGACCATTTCACGCGCCTGGAGTATCACCGTTTCGAGGGTGATCTGTATATCGTCACCAACCGAGCCTTTAAGAACCGGGCAACGCTGAACAACGACGCCTTTATGCTGGGCTCCGAGGTTCCCCTGAATAGCGTTGACGAATGGGCGGAGATGCAGGAAGAGGCGCGAATCCAGAATTTGGAAAAGCCCCTGTTCGCTTATTTCCGCGTTCCCGGCGTGAATCACATAGACCCATCCTCGCCCCTGGGCCTTTCTGTGTTCGCAAACGCGATCACGGAGCTGGAGGCTATCGACATGGCGATCAGCCGCAAAGACACGGAGGTTGAGGACAGCAAGCACGTCACCTTTGTCGGGCAGGCCGTTATAAAGGGCGCACAGAATCAGCGCTTCAAGCTCCCCCGTTTCGTCAAGGGTCTGGGCATGAACGTGGATGATACCGGCAACGCGGCGATCCGCGAACACGTCCCGACGCTTCAGACCGAGGCGCGTATAAAGGACATCAACTTTGACCTGTCTCTGGCAGGCGTCAAATGCGGTTTTTCCGAGGGCGTTTTCGTACTTGACGGGCAGACCGGCATGATTACCGCGACACAGGTTGAGGCCGATGACCGTGACACGATCCAGACGATCAAGGATGACCGGGACGCGCTGCAAGCGGCCATTGAGCAGGCTGTGTATGGCGCTGACGCGCTGGCAACCCTGCTGAATCTGGCACCGGCGGGCGAATACGAGATAGCGTTTTCTTTCGGGGACATCACATATAACTACGAAGAGGACAAGGCCAACTGGAAATCCTACGTTTTGCAAGGCTGGGTTCCTGTTTGGAAATACCTCGTCAAGTTTGAAAAGATGACCGAAGAGGACGCAAAGGCGCTCGCGCAGGAAGTGGCGCAGGAACGTTTGAGCATGGCAAGCCTTTTCCCGCAACAGGAGTGATGGACGATGCTGACGCCTAAGCAGCTTCAGGAAATCGTCGAAACCATGCAGCCCCTCCTTGACGATCTGAACGTCTGGATCACGAAAGACATTATTCGGCGCGTTATGGCGCGTCTGGGGCGCGGAGAGCCGCTTGAATTGACGAATACGGATATTTGGCAGGCTCAAGTATACGCCGACGCTGGGGGCCATCTGGACGCCCTACAACAGCAGCTTGTCATGTTCACGAAGGCGTCACAGAGCGAGGTTGCGGCGATATTCCGGGACGCGGGCCTGACATCGTATCAGGCAGATGCGGCGATCCTGGGTTCCGGCGGAGTGACCGTTGCGCCTTTGCAACAGTCCCCGCAGATGCTTCAAATCCTTGCGGACACCTACCAGCGCACGCATTCAGAGCTCTATAACTTCACGCGCACAACCGCGCATGAAAGCCAGAAACGGCTTATAAAGGCCCTGGACGCGGCCCACATCAAGGTTATGTCCGGGGCGACATCGTACACGACAGCCGTCAAGGAGGCCGTGGAGGAGCTGTCTAAGGGCCAAGCAAACGTCATTTACCCCACCGGGCACGTTGACACGCTGGAAACAGCGGTTTTGCGTGCCGTGCGCACGGGCACCGCGCAGGCAAGCGGTAACATGTCCCTTGAAACGATGAATCGGTATGATTGGGATATTGTGCTGACCTCCGCGCATTTCGGCGCACGTTACGGCGACGGCGGGGAAAATCCGGGGAATCATTTTTGGTGGCAAGGCCGTTTCTTCAGCAGAACCGGCAAAACGCCGGATCTCCCACTTTTCGAGGAGTCCACAGGTTACGGAACCGGCGAAGGCTTGTGCGGTTGGAATTGCCGGCATTCTTTCGGCCCCGGCGACGGAAAGCATAATCCGTGGACGCAGTATGACTCCGAAGAAAACAAGCGAGCCTATGATCTGTCACAGCAACAGCGCAAAATGGAGCGCGGGATTCGCAAATCAAAGCATAAACTGATTGCCTATAAAGAGGCGATTGATAATTGCACCGATGAAGCGACCCGGCGAGAGCTTCAATCCGCGTATGACGCCGAAGCCCTGAAACTGCAAAACCAGAACAAGGCATACGGCGCTTTTTGTGACGGAAACAATCTCAAGAAACTATCTGATCGGCTTACCGTTGCGCAATGGAACCGTTCGCAAGCCGCGAAAGCAACGGCAGCCGCAAAACGCGCCGCAAAATAGGGCGCTTTATATATTTGGGGCGATCTGCCGTTGCTCACCTCCCGACGGCAGTTTGTCAAGGGAGAGCCGCCGGGACAGCGACGGCGGCGCTCCCGCTTTTTCATGCCCTTTGTAGATATGCCGGGGCAGCTCCGGCGAAGGGCGCAAATCGGCGTACCGGCCAGCCTATGAGAGCCGGAACGGTAAGTCATGGCAACGACTTAAAAAGCCTAACCGTGGAGAGGAGTAGCACCATGAAAACTGAGGAATTGACTGCTTTGGGACTGAACCAGGAACAGATCGACGGCGTATTCAAGCTGAACGGTCTGGATGTCGAAGCCGGTAAGAAGCGGATCGGCGAGCTTGAGGGCCAGGTGAACAGCCTGACCACCGAACGCGATGATCTGAACACCCGGCTCACCACCGCCAACGAGACTTTGGGCCGCTTTGAGGGCATCGACCCCGACGCCATCAAGGGTGAGGTCGAGAAGTACCAGAAGGCGGCGAAGGCAGCCGAGGAACGCTACACGGCGCAGATCAGGGAGCGCGATCAGCGTGATTGGCTGGGCAAGAAGCTGGACGAATATGGCGTTGTTTCCCCGTATGCCCGTCGGCAGCTCATCTCCGACGCTATGGCGGAGAACAGCGGCCTTTCCTGGAAGGACGGCTCCTATTTCGGCTTTGATGATTTCATGAAGGCCGCCAAGGAGAAGGATAACGGCCTGTATCAGACCGCCGAAGAAAAAGAGGCGGAGGCCAAGAAGCAGGAACAGGGCGGCAAACAGCCGTCTTTCGTGGGTGCCTCCAACAATGGCGCACAGGGCGGGCAGAAATACACGCCCCCCAAACTTTTCTAATCTGAATCACAGGAAGGAGAATGAAATATGCCGCGTATTCAGTCTTTGTCTATTCTGACCACCGCTGAGGGTAAGGCGTATCTGGCCGAGCTGTATGGCAAGGTCATCGAAAACGTTGAAATGTCCCTCATTTCCGGCCCCATGAAGAACCGCGACCTGTCCGGCGATCCCGAAGCCGGTTCCGTTGAGGCGAAGCGGTTCGCCAACGCGACCTCCCAGGCTTACGGCACCGCCCGTGCCGCCGGTGCTGGCAACAAGGTCAAGGAGCTGGCCGTCACCGTCGCCATCGACGTTGACAAGGAAATCGTCGAAGAGCTGGAGGAGAAGGACATCAAGCTCTACGGCGTGGACGGCGTGATGGAGCGTCGCGCCCGTAACCATGTGCAGCGCATGGAGGCTGAGCTGGACAACGCTTTCTTCACCGCTGCTGCTACCGACGCCGTGGCCGTCAACCTGTCTGCCTATTCCAGCATCGAAAAGAAGCTGGAGGCCATCATCCAGGAGTGCGAAACCACCAAGAATCAGTTCGTGGACGGCGTGCCGCGCTCCATGATGAACCTGGTGCTGTCCCCGAAGTATTACGGCGAAGTCCGCGACTACCTGGACAAGCAGACCAACAATGCCAACATCAACACCGCTGCGGAGGAGTTCTACACCTGGCACGGCGTCCGCACTCAGTCCTGCGTGCATCTGCCTGTCGGCTGTGACTGCCTGCTGCTGGTTGACGGCGCTGTGGCCCAGCCCGTGATGTCCAACCCGTACACCGCCGAAAAGATTCCTCTGTCCGAGGCTTACGGCGTGAGCATCTTCTACCACTACGGCACCAAGGTCGTCACGCCCGATCTGATCTTCAAGCCGGGCACCTTCACCGCCGTGGCCGCTGGCACGACTTTCGACGCCACCAAGACGTATTACACCCTCTCCGATGGTGTGTACACCGTGGCCGAGATTGTGGCCTTTGCGGAGGGCGTCACCTACTACACTATGGCGTAAGCCGGTCAGGAGGTTGTCATGCTTTTTCGCAATCTGACATCCGGGAATCTGATCGAAGTGAACAGCAAGGACGCGCTGGAGCTTATCTCCAGCTCGTCCTACTACGAGCGCGTTCACAGAGCCCCGGAAAAGCCCCCTACGCCTGTTGCGCCGGAGGGCGGGGAAACGGTCAAGCCCGCGCAGAAACGGGCAGGACGGCCCGCCAAGGCCGCCAAGTAAGGAGATATTCGCTATGGCCTATGCAGATTTTAATTTCTATGCCAATACCTTCTATGGCGATACGCTGACCGGCGACAACGCAGACAAGTGGCTAGCGCGGGCAAGCGATTTCGTGGACGCTATCACTTTCCGCAGAACCGAGAATGCGTTTCCAGAGGATGAAGCGGACGCCATCAAGGTGCGAAAAGCGGTCTGCGCCATAGCGGAGGCCCAATACCTGATCGACACGCAGGCAAAAGCTACACAAGCGAACGTGGACGCGCAGGGTGTCCTCCGTACTGCCGTCGCGTCTATTTCGTCTGGCCGGGAATCCATTTCGTATATGCAGAACGCCAACGGCTCCGCATACGCGAAAGCGGCAACGGATCAAGCGGAGGCGCGTCGCCTGTTGAGCGACATTGCGGCGCTGTACCTTGCGGACGTACCTGACAGCACCGGCGTCAATCTGCTTTACGCGGGGGTGGAGTAATGTTCGACCAGACCATTACGCTTTTCAACCATCGAAAAGCAGATAATTCCTGGAAATTGACCGTTTTTCACGGCGTCAATGTCATCGCGCCAAAGGCAAGCGACCAGACCACGCAGGGCACCAACAACGGCGACGCGGTGGAGATTCTGCTGAACGCCTCTCCCGGTCAAATGGTTGGTGAGCTTCAGTATGTGCCGCCCAAAGCCTATCAAGCACTGGAAGATGCGACAGGCTATTTCACGTTGACGCCGGAGGTTGATTTCGTCGTTATGGGCGAAGAAACCTCCGACGCGCCCATTGTGGAGGATGATTACGACGAAGGGCTGTATCAGGCTATGAACGATGCCAACGACGGGGTGTATATGATTACATCCGCAACGTGGTTTGGCCTTCTCCCGCATTTTGAGATCGGGGGGCGGTAAAATGGCCAACATACAGCATTTCCCGAAATTCTCCGTTGTTTCGTCCAGCGTCAGGATCGAGATTGATCTTGATTCTTACGTTGAACGGTTCGCCGAGGCGCAAGAATGGTTTGGGTGGCGCGTGCTTCAGGACTGTCAAGCGCGAATGCCCATTCAGACCGGCAGCCTGCGTCAGCGCTCCCACGTCGAAGAGGGCGGCAGAAAAGTCGTATTCCCCGGCCCTTATGGGCGCTTTCAGTATGGCGGCAAGGTGATGGTCGATCCTGATACCGGCAGCCCGTGGGCGCGTCAAGGCGTGAAAAAGGTGCTGACCAACAGACCCCTCAAGTATTCTGACCCCGCCGCAACCGACCACTGGTTTGAGGCGGCAAAGGCAGAATACGGGACTGAATGGATCGACGAATTGAGACGCATGATTGGGAGGAGATAAGCTATGCCGATTCCTGCAAAGAAAGAGCCGGTTATCGACGTTGAGGGAACGGATATTGTCAGCACGGCGTTGATTACTCTGCTGAACACTTTCCCCGGATTGGGCAAGCGGAAAATCGCGTTTTCCACACTCGCCGAAACGTCCGGCATAGGCTTTTTCCCGACATCCGGCGCGGTTCTGCTGACCAACAAGGAAAGCATTACCGGCCACGTCCGGCAAACATGCGCATATCCGTTCAACATCGTCTATCGCGCCGCGTTGAAAACTGAAAAACAGAAAATGCGCGTGAAAGAGTTTCTGGACGCCCTGGGCCGCTGGCTGGAACGGCAGCCCGTCACTTTAAAGGACGAGGAGTATAGGCTGAACGCCTACCCCGCGCTGGAAAAGGGCCGAAAGATCAAGAGCATCACGCGCTCCACCCCGGCTTTTCTTGAACGGGCCTATGCGGATAGCATCGAAGATTGGACGATCCGACTGACCCTCAGTTATGAAGCAGACTATTACAAATAAAGGAGTGAGCATCTCATGATGGAACGCAAGTATCTGATGCACTTTCTCGACGCCAATTTCGGCAGCGGCGAAACCAACTATGTCAGGCTCGGTGAGGATTTGGAGGAGTTCAACGAAGAGCTGAACCCCCAGGTTGAAACCAAGCAGAACATTCTGGGCGAGCAACGCGTGAAGCACAGCGGTTGGCAGGTTCAGTCCAACGTTGAGCCCTTCTACGCCTACGAGGACGAGCCCCTGTTCCCGAAGCTGGCCGCCATCGCCAACGAGCGCAAGACCGGGGACGCCTGCAAGACCACTCAGGTTGACGTGCTGGTGGACGAGGACGGCACCCAGATTTGGGCTTACCGCGAGGATGTCATGGTTATCCCGACTTCCATCGGCGGCGATACCTCCGGCGTACAGATTCCGTTTACGATCCATCACGCCGGGCACCGCACGCCGGGAACCTGGAACGCCTCCACCAAGACGTTCAACCCGACCAACGCATAAGCAACTGACGGGGGCATGGCTACACAGCCACGCCCCCCGAATTTTTAAGGAGGTAGCATCATGGAGGATAAGATCAAGTCTTTCGTTCCCGAGATCATTGTTGACGATGGTCGTGTCAAGGTTCCTGTCCGTAACCGGCATGGCGATGAGGTGGGCCTGTTCTACTTCCAGCCGACAGACGTCGGCATGGTGGAACGCTTCAACGAAGTGGCCGACAAGGTGAATGAAATCACGGCTCCCCTGGAGCATGTAAGCATCAAGCCCGACGGCACGCCTGAAGGGGATAACCCCGCCGACATCGCAACGATCAACGAGGCGAAACAGCGCCTTTATGACCTGTGCGATTATCTGTTCGGGGGCAATATGTCCGAGGCGTTTTTCGGTCAGGTACATCCCTTCTCCCCCGTCGGCGGCATGTTCTATTTCGAGCGTGCCCTGGAATCTGTCGGTAAGTTCATCGCCGCGCAGTTTGACCAGGAAACCCGCAGAGTGTCCAAGCGCATGAGCCAGTATACGCAGGGGTACGGCGGCAAGCCGAACAGGGCGCAGAGACGCCACAATAACCGTCGCAGATGATCGGCAACCTGCCCCGGAGCCTTGAAGTCAATGGGCGAAAATACGGCATCCGCACAAACTACCGCGATATTCTCAAGATTATTGCCGCTTTCGGCGATCCAGAGCTCAAGGATAACGAAAAGGTGTATGTGTGCCTGTTTATTCTGTTCAGAGACTTTGACAGCATCCCCAGGAATGATTTAGAGGCCGCTTTTACAGCGGCCTTAAAATTCATTGACTGTGGCGCAGAGCCGGGGAAAAAGAAGAAAAAGAGATCCCCGCGCACGATGGATTGGGAACAGGACGAAAGCCTCATCTTCCCTGCGATCAATAAGGTGGCGGGCCGTGAAGTCCGATCCATGAAATACGTGCATTGGTGGACGTTCATGGGCTGGTTCATGGAAATCAGCGACGGCGTATATTCCAATATTCTGAGCTTGCGCAGTAAGAAGGCCAAGGGTAAGAGCCTTGAAAAATGGGAGCGCGAATACTGGAACGCGAATAAAGACATCTGCGAATTGAAGCCGAAGTACACCGAAAAGGAAAAGGCCGCGCAGAAGAAGATTCTCGAAATGTACAGCTAATTCATAAGGTGGTGAAACGCATGGCTGAGTATTCTGACGGCTCTATCGTCGTTGATACTGAAATAGACACCGAGGGTTTTCTAAAGGATTCCAAGAAGCTGAATCAGGCACTCTCATCTCTGTCTATGCAGTTTACGCGGATAGGCCAGCAGATGAAAACCGCGATTGCCAAGAATAATACGGCTGCATTGGAAACGCTGAATCAGAAATTCGCGGAATCCCAGACCCAGGCTGAAACCCTTCGCAACAAATTAGAAGCCTTCTCCCGCGTCAAGATTTTAAGCGCCGATTACGCGAAAACGCTTGCGGAGCTTGAAAAAGTTGACGCGAAATTTCAGCAGTTATTGGATCGTCAGGAAAAGATGGACAGGCTCGGAGTGTCCCATAAATCCGCGCAATGGAAGTCCCTTCAGGATGATATTGAAACAACTGCAAAGAGATACGAAGAGCTCAACGAAGAGAAAAGGAAATACGAAGCCGAAGGAACCGCATATAAGACGGGCGGCGAAACCGTTGAGTATGAACGGCTCGCCGAACGGTTCAGACAAACCGAAGCCCAGGCCGCAAAGCTGGAAAACCGGCTGAACAACACGGGGAACGGCGCAAACCTCCTTCGGGGTGTTTTCGCCGCGCTCGGCAGCGTGCTACACACGGTCGGCGGTGGTCTGCGCATTGCCGTGAGTGGCCTGAGAAGCGTGGCCGGTCATGCTTTGAACGCTGCACGAAACCTTGCCCGCGTTACCGGCGGTGCTATCGTATCAGGCTTTAGAAGGCTGGGCTCCGCAATCGGCAGCGCCGCACGCGGGCTCCTTTCTCTGTTTCGTCATAGCAAAAAAGCGAATACGGGCTTACAGATCAATCTGAGAACGATCCTGAAATATGGGTTGGGCATCCGTTCGCTTTATGTGCTGTTTAACCGGCTCCGCAACGCTGTAAAGGGCGCATTCGGGAATATGGCGAAGAAAATTCCCGAAGTCAATAAGACGCTTTCTGCGCTGTCATCCTCTCTGGATCGTTTGAAAAATTCCCTCGGAACAGCATTTCAACCGATTCTCACGATAGTCGCCCCGTACCTTACGCAGTTTATGGACGTGCTGTCTGAAGCCTTGACAAAGGTTGGCATGTTCTTTGCCGCGTTGACCGGGCAACAGTACGTTTATCGTGCCACAAAATCGCAGATCGACTATGCCAAGAGCCTTGACAAAACCGCGCAGTCGGCGAAAAAAGCCGAAAACCAGCTTGCAAAGTTCGATGATCTGAATATCCTTCAGGATAACAGTAAAGACGATAGCACGACCACGCCGACCAGCGATTTTGAGAGAATCCCCGTTGAATCCAGCATCGCGGCATTCATGGCTCGGCTGAAAGACCTTTTCAAGAAAGGCGATTTTGCCGAAATCGGCGGTATTATCGCGGATAAGATCAACGATATTTTTAACCGCCTGGATCAACTGATAAGTTGGGAGAATATCGGTGCGACGATCACGCGAATTGTCACGGCGATCACCGACGGTATCAATGGTTTTGTCAATCGTCTTAATTGGGAAAAGATCGGACGCACGTTTGGCAGCGGAATCAATACCATAGTAAACACCATATATCTGTTTTTCACAAAAATAGATTGGGTAAAAATCGGCCAGGGACTTGCACGCGGCTTTAACAGCCTCGTGAAAAGGGTTGACTGGACGATGGTCGGTAAGATGTTCGGCGCGAGAATAAACGCGCTGATTCGCACGATCCACGGTTTTGTTACTACGTTCGAGTGGGGCAAAGCCGGTATTGCGTTCGGGCAAGCCGTCGAAGGTTTGGTCGATGAGGTTGACTGGAACCTGCTCATGCAAGACATCGTTGACGCGATAAATGGCGTTATTACGATGCTTCAGGAATTTGTCGGCTATTTTGAGTGGGGTTCATACGGCACTGATTTTGCGAAAGGCGTCAATAAACTCGTTGATGAGGTTGATTGGGACGTCCTCGGTACGCTACTGGCCGACGCGATGAAACAGGCGCTTACATTCCTGTATAACGCTGTTTCTAAGCTGGAGTGGGGTAATGCTGGGGTGAAGTTCTCTAACGCCCTGAACGCCTTTTTTGTCAAAAAGGAAAACTGGACACTGGCGGGCAAAACCATCGACAAATCTATCAAGGGACTACTGGATTTCACAAAGAATCTTGTCATCACATTTGATGAAAAGCAGCTTGCGGAGGACATCAAAGCCCTGTTTGCCGAGGTTGACTGGCCGGGGATTGCAAGCGATACCTGGAGCCTGATAAAGACCGTTTTCGCCAAAGCCGGGAATTTCCTTGATGTTCTGTTCGGGGATGAATCCTCCGAAGAGGCCAAGAAACGCGCCGACGGATCAGCCTATTGGTCGGCATATGCTGACAAGATGAACAGCAAAAGCCTGGGCACCAAAATCGGCGAAAAACTGGCAAAAGCGATCAATGCCGGAATAGCAAAACTCCCCGCGAGCGAGATCGGCGACGCGCTGGATAAGGCTTTGAACGGCGTGCTTGATTTTGCGGTTTCCCTTGTCAAAAATTTTGACCCGGACGAGTTTAGGGAGAAGCTGGAAGAGGCGCTCGGGCGTGTCGATTGGGACGCTATTGCAAGAAAAATCTGGCTTGCAATAAAGGACGGATTTATTGCACTGGCAAAATCAACCCCCCTTGTCGGCGAGCTTATCAACAAGGTTGAATCCGAGCTTTCTGCGGAAGATATTGCAAGCGCGATACGCAGTTCTCTCGGCGAAGCGATGGAACAGGTTGCGGCTTACGGCAACGTTCAAGGCGGGCTCATAGGTGAGAATTTCTATGACGGTTTTCGGAAAAAGGTTCTGGACGAAAGCGGACATGTGAAAGAAGAGTTTCGCGGACGCATGGGCGAAATGTTCAGTGAATCCGAAATTGAGGCGTTTGAACGCGGCGATATGACCGTTATTCAGTTCTATAACGGTCTGGGTTTCGGCGGCATCAACGCGCAGGGCGAAGCAACCGAATCTCTGCTATCCATCGTGCAAGGCATTCTGGACGCGCCTACCGAAACCGCCGAAACTGCCGGTAGAAGCGTTGCGGGGAGAACATTCTCGTCGTTTATCCTTGAAGCGCTGCTCAGACAGCCGGACGCGGAGAACGCAGTCGAGGGCGCTTTCAATGATATTATGAGCGGCATTGACGCGAACGGCTACGGCGACATTATTGCTTTCGACTATTTCAACTCCTTTATGGGAGCTGTAATGGACGAAAGCTATCACGTCAAGCCTGAGTTCAAAGATGTTGTTGAAAGCATGTTCGGTTCCGTGGAAACCCTCGAAGAAGGCAAGGTAGACGCGAACGACTTCATGCGCGGCCTTGTCAGAGGCATGTGGGATTCCAGCGGGGAAACGAGCGTAAAGCTCATAGACATCATCGACAACGTTCTCGAAAAAGTGCGGACTGATTCTGACGGTTTGGATGAGCATTCTCCGTCTAAGCGTGCCGCCAAGTACGGCGAGGATTTCCTGAAAGGCTTCAGCGGCGGCGTTGACGATGAAAAACAGAATACCACATCTTCCATAAAATCGGCGTTTTCGACCATTACCGATGTTACCTTTGCGATGGTAGCAATGAATCTGATTGTTTCCGTTGGTATGGCGACGGTCAAAACCACTTTTGAGAATAAGCTCGGTGAAATGGAAACCGCTGCAAAAACAGCGTTTTCTAATATCAACGCGAGCGTTACTGAAAAACTGGCGCAGATCACAACCACGGTGACAACCAAAATCAATAACATCGAGTCAATTACCTCGCGCGGATTCCAGAATATTCAGAATACCGTCGTGACTAATCTTTCCAATACCCTGAATCGCGCTAATTCTATTGACTGGAGCATTATCGGTTCCAATATCATAAACGGCATTTCCAGAGGCATCAACAACGGTTGGGGTTGGCTTCAGAATACCGTTTGGGACCTTGCTATCAGCCTATATAACACAGCTCGTAACGCCCTGGGCATTCACAGCCCTTCCCGCCTGTTCCGTGACGGCGTGGGCGCGATGCTGGGCCTCGGCGTGGCAGAGGGTATGGAAGATTCGCAACCCGCGATTCTCGATACTGTTTCCGACGTGGCCGATGCTATGGCCGCCGAAATGAACAGCACGAAGATGGGCGCAAACGGCGATGGCCTTGTGAACGGCCTTGACGAGGTGTTGTCCACCTTCTCTGATAAGGTGAGCGACAGCTTCTCCAGCCTGATTGACAGGCTTGAAGCCATAGCCGCGTCTGTGACCTTCAGGACGCCCGCTGTGGCCGACGGCGGCGTATTGCCTTACAACGTGTCGGGTAAATCTGGCGACGGCGCTGACGCCCTTGCCGGGGCGCTGGAAGCGTCTACGGAAAAGCAGACGGATGAGCTGATTCAGATGTTCAACAATCAGACTTTGGCCGTTGTCCGAGCGATAGAGCAGTATTGCACGACGCAGATCAATCTGGATAAGCGCAGTCTCACCGATGCGATTGTTGACGAGATAAACCGCCGAACGCGCATGACCGGCAAATCGCCGCTGTTGATCTAAGGAGGTGGGCAAGTGCGACCCATATTCAAGGTGGGCAATCACGATTATACGGAATACGTTGAGAGCCTGAAACCCTCCGCAAACGACATCGACAAAGACGGCGCGGGGCGAAATCTTCTTAACGGTTTGATGTACCGCAAGAAGATCACCACAAAGGGCAAATGGTCTGTGACGTTTCTTTCGTTAAGCGAAAGCCTCATGCAGCAGCTCAGGAGCGACATGAATAATCAGTATGTGAGCTTCACGATACTGGATTCATTAACGAATACCTGGACTACGAAAACGGGTTACAGTTCCACCATAAACGAGGGGATTCAACGATACGAGGGCGGCCATACCGTCTATGATGGCGCGTCCTTTGATATTACAGAGAGGTGATGGAGTATGCGCAATTTAGGCAGCACGTGGAACACACTGTTTGCCAGTGATACCGCCATTCTGGAAACAGTGGCGGTAATCAATAACGTCGAATACTCGACCATTACCGCCCCCGTGGTGCATCAGAACCTTTTGTCCTCCGATACGCTGACCGTCGGCAACTGCATTTCGGCGTCTCTGACGTTTACGGTTATGACCACCAACACCATACCCAAGTCGGCGAAGGTGGTCATAAAATGCCGCTTGAAAGACGGTTCGACTTCCACGAGCTGGTATGAGTTCGGCACGTTCTGGGTAGCAAAGCGCGAGGTTGACGACGATCTGGTGACGCTGGAATGCTACGACGCGATGCTCAAAGGGAATCAAGCCTATGGCGGTTCCAATGACGCGATGAATTGGCCCAAGCCGATGCAGACGGTTGTAAACACCATTGCCTCGCGCATGGGCGTGTCGCTTGACAGCCGCAACAGTATCAGGTCTGACTCCAGCGTCTATAAATGCGAATATCCCGGCGATCTGACATTATTGGAGGTGCTGGGATATATCGGGGCTTGCCAGGGCGGTAACTGGATCATCACGCCTGAGAATAAGCTCCGCCTCGTTCCGCTGACCGGCAGCGGCAGCACGGTAAACGTGCCCGTGGTGCTCAGTCAGATCACGGAGGCGAAAAGCTACACAGTGTCGGGAGTGACGATGGTCGTTGACGAGGATCACGTCTATTCGGCGGGCAACAATTCGGGGTATGTGCTGACCATCAATCCCAACCCTTACGCCTCGCAAACCATCGCCAACAATCTGCTTACGGCCCTTAATGGACTGACCTATCACCCTTTCGCCATATCCGGGGCCATATACAACCCGGTGGCAGAGCTGGGCGACGCGGTTACGGTTGGCAGCATCTCCTCCACGTTGATTGCAGAAACGCGAACCTATGACATCAATTTCAGCGCCGACGCTGAAGCCCCCGGAAAGGATGAATTGGAGGATGAGTACCCCTACCCCTCCGAGATCCTTCGCCTTCAGCAATCCACGGTTGAGCTGAAACGAAATGACGAGGTTTTATCGTCAAGGATCACCCAAACGCAGACGGCTATAACAACCGAAGTGACGAGGGCAACCGGCGCGGAAAGCTCATTATCCTCCCGAATCACGCAGACTGCCGATGCAATATCCACCGAAGTGACGAGGGCAACCGGCGCGGAAAGCTCATTATCCTCCCGAATCACGCAGAACGCAAATGCTATTACGACGAAAGTCACCAGCGGTCAGGTCGAGTCTATCATTGAGCAGAAAGCCGGCAGTATTCGCCTGAAGGCCGATAAAATATCCTGGAGTTCCACCTATTCCTCCATGACGGAGGACGGTCATTTGACCTGTACGGGAGCCGACATTAACGGATCGCTGTATGCTGCATCAACAAATGACCTCGGAGTCCAATGGGTTGAAATTGAAAACGGCATCATTCGCGGCGGTGACAGCGCCGGTTATGAGGATGGACGCATTCTGTTTGGCAGTTATGTTTCTGGCGCATCAGGCGGTTTATATTTGGACGGCTATAACATATTCCTTGACTGTTATGGTCTGTACACAAATGCCTATGATTTTGATAATTCGCAATGGGTTCTATACAAGACGTATTCAGGCACCCGTCGGTTTATCACGAATATCTGGGATAACGGAAACGGTTCAATCAGGTGGACGTGGACTGATTACCGTATAGAAAATGGCTTGATGCTGAATTGATCGTAAGGAGGAGATCACATGACCATGAAGCCCATAACCCTCGCCCGTCATGATTACATGCAGGGCATCGTCAACCTGACCAACAGATCGGGTTTGCCCGCTTTTGTGATGGTCGAGGTGCTGGAACAGACTGCTCGTGAATTGCGCCCGTTGATGGACGCGGAGCTGAAGAGAGCCGAGGCAACCTGGCGGGCAGCACAGCAAAAGGAGAAGGAAGAACAAGCCGAACCGACTGACCATGATGAAAAGGAGTGATTTTCATGGCGAGAAAGACCAAAGCGACTATCGAGATGGAGTCGAAGGAACCCGAAATCATCATCCCTGAATCCGTTCAGGAAGAGGCTACACAGCCGGAACCCGCCGAGGTTGAACCTGTTCCCGTCCCGGTTGACACCGTGCAGGCGGGCAACATTCAGGCCAAGTCCAAGGTTTCCACCGGCAACTGCGCCGATTATCCCGTGCGATTCCCCCGGCCTTTCGACGAGGGCACCGTGCCGACTGTCGTTGTCGGCCTCGTTTCCAGTTCCACGGCTGCGCGGTTCGGCGTCTGCTCCTGCGCGGTTCTGGAGGGTTCCGTCAACCACGAGGGTTTCACGATCCGTTTCTACAACGGCGACGTGTCCAGCCGGATTCCCGGTTTCAGCTACATCGCGTTCGGCGTCGTGACGCAGTAAGGCAGGAGGGGCGAATATGCTGACCATCAAAGCACAAGTTTTCGGCGAGTCCGTCGTGCTGCTGCAATCGCCGACCCTTGCAACGAATACCGTCGAAACCGCAGAGGTGGAGTTCACTTTTGACGAAGAATGGGACGGTTTCACCAAAACCGCGATGTTCTGGGGCGCGGATGACGAGGAACACTCCGTCGAGGTCATCGACAACAAGGCGATCATTCCCCGCGAAGCGATGGCCGAAGCCGGGAAGATGAAATTCGGCGTCTATGGCACCAACGGCAGTAAGCGGCTCGTCACGGCGAAAACGCTTTATCGCATCGCGGAGGGCGCTTACGTCGTCAATCGCAACTAAATAAGGATTGGGGGTATAGGTTTGATTACGATTAGTGCGAAGGTCACAGGCGAGAATATCGAGCTGCTGGCCTCTCCGTTACTGGCAAGCAAGTCTGTCGAGACGGTGCAAATCCTGTTCCAGTTTGACGACGCCTGGGACGGTTTCGGCAGGACTGCGCTTTTCTGGGGCGTCGATGACGAGGTGTATATCGCCCAGATCGTCAACGGAAAGACCATCGTTCCGCATGAAGCGATGGCCGATCCTGGCAAGATCAAATTCGGCGTCTATGGCACCAACGGCGCAAAGCGGATCGTTACCGTAAAGGTGACGTACAAGGTCGTGGAAGGCGCATATACCAGCGTTGCGTCGGAGTCCATTGAACCCTCGCCCAGCCTGCTCGATCAGATTGAGGCGGGTATCGGGACGATGGAGGACTATGCGCAGGAAATGCGCGACATGGCCGCTGGCTATAACGAGCTCCTGGAAAACTGCGTGGCGGTTGCCCAGGGAGCCAACACCGCGGCTACACAGGCGATTGAACGAGCTGGCAACGCGGAGAACGAGGTCGCTGAGGTTGCCGTCGGCCTTGAATCGGTTGAACGCAATCAGCAGGCTATCGCCTTGCAGATGGACACTTACGTCAACGGTTGCTATGAAGATGGTGACTATAACGTCTTTGTCCATGACGATACCGAGCTGTTCCGGGTGCTCAAAGGTGGCGGCGGAGGCGGCAGCGGTGGCGGCGACAGCGGAAACAACGCCGTAGTTACCATGAGCAATACGTCTGGCTGGGTTTCCAAGACTATTGCCCAGGATGATACTTGCCCCGTTTCCTTTTCCTGGTCGAGCCTGGAAAACGACATTCCCACCGGCAACGGCTCCCTGCGCGTTATGGTTTCCGGCGTCACCAAGGCCACGCTGGAGGTCACACAAGGCGCGGTCACGGTGAACGTTGCGCCCTACCTGGCAACCGGCGCAAACACCGTCGCGCTGACCGTCACCGACCTGTACGGAAACAACCGCACCATTCGCATGACGGTGACTGTGGTGGAGCTTTCCCTGTCCAGCACCTTTGACGCCTCTTCGCCCTATACCGGCGCGATCAGCTTTCCCTATACGCCCGTGGGCAGCGTGAGCAAGACCGTTCACTTTATCCTGGACGGCACGCAGATCGGCACGCAGAACACCAGCGTTTCGGGCCGTCAGCAGACTTTCACGATCCCCCAGCAGAGCCACGGGGCGCATACCTTCCGCGTCTATTTTGAGGCGGAGATCAACGGCCAGACCGTGCGTTCCAATGAGCTGTATTTCGAGCTCATCTGCATCGACCCGCTGAGCACAACGCCTATCATCGTGTCCCCGTTCAACAGCAATACGGCGGTGCAGTATGCGACGCTGAACATTCCGTTCACCGTGTACGATCCGACCTCGCTGACGGCGGAGGTCACTATCCGCGTGAACGGCACGCTGGCCTCGACGCAGACCGTGGATCGCACGGAGCACGTATTCGCCTATCGCGCCGAATCCACCGGCACCCTGACCGTGGTAATCGCGTCGGGCGGCGCGTCCAAGACCATCACCGTGACGGTGAGCGAATCGGACATCCACGTTGAAGCGGAAACCCAAAACCTGTCTCTGCATCTGTCCACCGCCGGGCGGAGCAATAATGAAGAGCATCCCGACACCTGGACGGACGCCGACAACCACATCAACGCCACGATGACCGATTTCAACTTTACCTCGGACGGCTGGCAGCTCGACGAGGACGGCGTTACCGTGCTGCGCGTGGCAGGCGACGCGAGAGTGGAGATCCCCTACAAGATTTTCGCGTCCGATTTCCGATCCACCGGCAAGACCATCGAGGTTGAATTTGCCACGCGGGATGTCATGGACTATGACGCGGTGATCCTGTCCTGCCTGTCCGTGGGGCGCGGCCTGAACATGACGGCGCAGAAAGCTACACTGACCTCGGAGCAGTCGGAGATCAGTATGCAGTACAAGGAAGGCGAGCACGTTCGCATTGCCTTTGTCGCGGAAAAGACCTCGGAGAACCGTCTGCTCTATGTCTATGTGAACGGTATCATGTCCGGCGTCGTGCAGTACCCGGCCTCTGACGACTTCCAGCAGACCACGCCGGTCAATATCAGCATCGGCTCCAACAGTTGCACGATGGATATTTACCGCATCCGCGTGTATGACAACGATCTGACCCGGCACCAGATTCTCGAAAACTGGATCGCCGATTCTCAGAACGTGGATGACCTGATCGAGCGGTACAATCGGAACAACATATATGACGCCTACGGCAATATCATCATCGCCAATCTGCCGGGCAGCCTGCCCTATATGATTATCAGCGATTGCCCCGAGTTGCCGCAGTACAAGGGCGACAAGAAAACCTGTACCGTCACTTATGTTGACCCGGTGACGCCTTCCAAGAGCTTTACTGCCTACAACGTACAGATCGACGTACAGGGCACATCCTCCCAATACTACGCCCGGAAAAACTACAAGATGAAGTATAAGGATGGCTTCATCCTGAACAACGGCACGCAGGCCAGCACCTACGCGCTGAGAGCCGGAGCCATTCCCACCAAGACTTTCTGCATGAAAGCTGACGTGGCATCCTCCGAGGGCGCAAACAACGTGGAGCTGGCGATCCTGTACAATGATGCTTGCCCGTACCAGACGCCTCCCCAGGAGGAAAACAGCGCCGTCCGTCAGGGCATCGACGGTTTCCCCTGCGTGATTTTCTGGAATGACGGCACGAACACGACGTTCCTGGGCAAGTACAATTTCAACAACGACAAGGGCACCGAGGAGGTGTTCGGCTTTACCGCCGGAGATGAATCGTGGGAAATCAAAAACAACACCAGTGACCGGGTGCTGTGGAAGAGCGACGATTTTACCGGCGACGGTTGGCTGAACGACTTTGAGGCCCGTTACCCTGATACCGACCCGGCCTATACGGATTCGACGAAGCTCGCGGCGCTGGCCGCCTGGCTGAAGTCCACCGACCAGAGCGCCGCCACCGGCGATGCGCTGAGTGAGGGCTACACAGACGTGGACGGCACCACGCATACCGTGGACAACGCCGCCTATCGCCTGGCAAAGTTCAAGACCGAAGCGCCTGACCACTTTGAAATGAACAGCGCCATGTTCTATTACCTCTTCACGGAGTTGTTCCTGATGGTGGATAGCAGGGCGAAGAATGCTTTCCCGTCGCAGATCGGCGGCGACAAGTGGTGCTGGCTGCCTTACGACTTCGATACCGCTCTGGGCATCAACAATGAGGGCGCGTTGGTGTTCTCCTACAATCTGGAGGATACCGATACCCTTTCCAGCGGCGCGGACGTGTTCAACGGCCAGCAGAGCGTCATGTGGATCAATCTCCGGGACGCTTTCGGCGCGGAGATCAAGTCCATGTATCAGACTTTGCGGAGCAGGGGCGTTCTGTCCTATACGCGGGTGGAGGCCGCGTTTGAAGCCCACCAGGACAAGTGGGGCGAGGCGATCTTCAACGAGGACGCCTGGTTCAAGTATCTGGCCCCGCTGATTGATGACGGCTCCGGCGCTTACCTTGCCATGCTTCAGGGTAGCAAGGCCGAACAGCGCAAATGGTGGCTGTATAATCGGTTCAGGTATATGGACAGCAAGTATAACGCCGGTGACGCCCTGAGCGACGTGATCCAGCTTCGCGGTTACGCCAAGGACAACGTGACCGTCACGCCCTACGCCGACGTGTATGCCTCGGTGAAGTACGGCTCCTATCTGCTTCAGACAAGGGGCACGCGGAACACGGCTTACACGCTGATCTGCCCCCTGGATAGCGTAAACGATACCGAGATTTACATTTACTCGGCGTCGCAGTTGGCCTCCGTGGGCGATCTGTCCGGCTTGAAGGTCGGTTTCGCCGACTTCAGCAAGGCGACGAAGCTGTCCAGCATCAAGCTCGGCGACAATTCTGTCAGCTACGACAACGGCAACCTGAAGGAGCTGTACCTGGGCAACAACGTTCTCCTTCGGACACTGGATGTCCGCAACTGTTCCGGCCTCGGCACGGGCGACATGAAGAGCGTTGATATTTCCGGCTGCGTCAACATCGAGCACGTCTACTTTGACGGCACGGCGATCACCGGCCTGGAGCTGCCCAACGGCGGCATTCTGAAAACGCTGAGTCTGCCCGCCAGCGTGACCAACCTGACCATTCGCAATCAGAAAGCGATTACCGCTTTGACGATCCCCTCCTATGCCAGCATTTCGACGCTTTGGCTGGAGAATGTCAGCGCCGCCGTGAACAGCAAGACGATTCTGAACGCGATCCCGGCGGCCTCCCGCGTGCGGTTGATCGGTGTCGCCTGGGAAGCGACAAACGCCGCCGAGATCCTTGCCATCTTCGATAAGCTGGATTCCATGCGTGGCCTGGACGAGTTCGGCAACAACATGGAAAAGGCGCAGATTTCGGGCACCATCCACACGGCCACGCTGTCCGGCCAGGAGAGCGCCGCTATCGGCGAAAGGGTGGCAAATTACCCCTATTTGAGCGTCGTCGCGGATCATACCTCTGCGGTTTTGACGCTGAAAACGTGGGACGGCGGCTCCACCGTGGGCACTGTGACCTATGTTGACGGCGTGGCGCAATCGGCCCTCCCGTCCGTGCCGTCCAGAACGAGCACGGCGCAGTATAGCTACACGGCGGCGGGCTGGGCGACGAGTACCGACGCGCAGACGGCGACGAGTGGATGCACCGACAATGTGACCGTCGATAAGACGGTTTATGCGGCGTACAGCCGGACGGTGCGGACGTACACGATCACCTGGAAGAACGATGCGAGCACCACGCTGAGGACTGATACCCTGGCCTACGGTGCGACGCCTTCCTGGGGACAGGCGATGCCGACGAAGGACGGGCAGACGGCGACCGGCTGGACACCCGCAATCACCACGGTCACGGGCAACGCTACCTATACGGCAACGTACATCCCGACCTATACGGCGACGTTCGTGCTGGCTGCCGCAGACGGTGGAACGACCCTCTACACCCAGAACAACGTTCCGCAGGGCACCACGCCGACCTATGGCGGCGCTACGCCCGTTTCGTCCAGGGGTAACGATTACACCTTTACCGGGTGGAGCCCCGCCCTGTCGGGCATTCAGGCGAACACAACCTATACGGCGGTATTCCAGGCTCCGCAAACCTGGTTTGACGAGGAGATCACGGATAGCTGGGACACGATTCTCACAAAGATCGCAAACGGCACCGCCGCATACAAGCCCGGCAATTACAAGCCGCTTGACCTGGGCGCTCAGGGCATCGTGAACATGCAGATCGTCGGGCAGGAAGTGGATGCACTTGCAGCAGGTGGTGGAACGGCCAAGTATTCCCTCGTCAGCAAGGAGCTCCTCGCAACCGACCATCGTATGAATCCGAGTTATTCGGCGGGCACCGAGGGCACCGGCTCGCTGGGCGGCTGGGAAAAGTGCGAGATGCGGTCTTACCTGAAAGAAACTATCAAGCCTTTGATTCCCGCCAACGTGCGCAACGCGATTAAGGAAGTCACGAAGTACACGCGCATCTATCAGGCGTCGCCCGAGCAGGCTGTAAACGATGTGGCTACGACTGAAGATGTCTGGATTCCGTCTCGCCATGAGATGTTTGATGGAACGTCTCAGTATTACGAGACGCAGGGCCCGCGCTATTCCACGGCTTTCCCGGATAACACCAGTCGGATCAAGAAGAAGGTCGGCTCCGGCTCCGCTGCCTGGTGGTGGTTGCGCTCTGCCGCCAACCTTGCCAATTTCCTCGATGTCTATTCTGGCGGCAGTTACACCAGCAGCGGTGCGTCCAGCAGCGGCGGGGTGGCCCTCGGCTTCTGTTTATAATCCCAATATCTTAACAATCCGGCCCCCTTGTGGGGCCGGAAGGACAAAGATATGCCGAGCGTCAGCCCAATCGGGCCGAAGGCCCGCCCATTCGCCGCGTAAGCGGCGAAAATTTTTTGAGATTTTTGACCTTACGCTATTATCCTCAATATTCGTGTGATATAATAGCGTCTGCGAACCGATACGGGGGGGGGGTATGCCGGATGTCTGTCATCAAAAGCAAGCGTGGTGAATCCGAAATGGAGTTCATCCACACGGCGCGGCAACTCCAAATCCACACGATCCAGAAATGCGTCGGCTTTCCGAAGAGGTACACCTTCTATGTGAGCCAACCGCTGGCGGAGATGGCTACACGGGTGCATGAGTATGTGAAGTGCGCCAACTCCGTCTATCCAGTGAATCAGCACGAAGTTCAGATGCGGCGGGATTACCTGTTGCGGGCGAACGCGGAGCTGAACAGCATGGTTTCTCAAATCGAAGTCGCCAACGAGCTCTTTGGCATCGAAGGCGACAAGATGAAATTCTGGCTGGACATCGTGGAAAAGGAGATCCGTCTCGTAAAGGGCACGCTGAAGAAGGATAGAGAACGGTATAAGGACTTACCCTCTTAGGTTATGTGCTGTAAGAGGCTCCGCTGCCTGGTGGTGGTTGCGCTCTGCCAACAACAATAACAATTTCAACAATGTCAATTCTGACGGCAGTAACAACAACAACAATGCGAACAACAGCGGCGGGGTGGCCCTCGGCTCCTCTCTTGTCCGACAAAGTAACCTATACGGCGAAATCAGCGCAAAGTGGAGAGAAGGAGCGCATGACCTTCCTGCGGAAAAGCGGGTAAATAGATGTTCTGATAGGTCTGAGCGGACGCTGCTTGCATGGTAGCGGTTGGTGGTAATCCGCTATTTCATGCTCAGTGACCTTATACGGCTATATGTAACCACCCGACAGCCGGACGGAGCATTAGTGTTCTTTGATCGAAGGTGAACACATGACAAGCGAAGAGCGCCGGGAGGCACGATTCCAACGGCGTAAACAGCGCAGGGCCGAGAAAAAGGCCCGGCGCTTTGCTTGCCATGATTCCTTTGATTGGGTATTTTCTTATACCCACCTCTATCAAGCCTATAAGAAGTGCAGGCGCAATGTCGCGTGGAAAGCGTCTGTGCAAAAGTACATCACTCAGGCACCGCTGAACGTGCTTCAGACCTACAAGCAGCTCCACGCGGGCAAGTTTAAGAGCAAGGGCTTCTATGAATTTGACATCATGGAGCGCGGCAAGCAACGCCACATCCGAAGCGTTGTCATAGAGGAGCGCGTGGTGCAGCGTTGCCTTTGTGATTTCGCCCTGGTTCCCCTGTTGACGCGAACCTTTGTCTATGACAACGGCGCGAGTATGGAGAACAAGGGTTACACATTCGCGGCGAATCGACTGACTCAGCACCTTCATGAGCATTATCGGAAACACGGTCAGGAGGGATATGTCCTCACCTTTGACTTTTCCAAATTCTTTGACCGGGTTTCCCACAGACTGATAAAGGGCATTTTGCGCCGGGAGTTCACTGACGAAAGGATCATCCGACTCACCGAGCATTTCATTGACGCCTTCGGCGACGTGGGCGTCGGCCTGGGCAGTCAGATCAGTCAGATTTTCGCCCTCGCGTCGGCGAACCGACTTGACCATTACATCAAGGACGTTTGGGGCGTCCGTGGCTATGGCCGGTATATGGATGATGGATATGTCATCCACCGCGACAAAGCCGTCTTACAGGCCATTCTGGACGGCATACGGGCCATCTGTGACGATCTGGAGATCACGCTGAACGAGAAAAAGACGCAGATCATAAAACTGTCCCACGGGTTTACCTTCCTGAAGGTCAGGTTCTATCTGCTCCCAAGTGGGAAGGTCGTCAAGAAGCTACACCGGCGGAGCATCGTGAGGATGCGCCGAAAGCTGAAGCGGTTTCAAAAGATGTATTACGCCGGTAAGCTGACAATCGCGGATGTTTACCAATCCTGGCAGAGCTGGCGGGCTTACGCCCGAAACTTCAACGCCCACCGAACAATCAAGCGCCTGGGCGCTTTATACGACTGGTTGTTCATCTGGGCACCGCCGCCGGAAACGGCATAACTGAATATCGTGAAAAAGTCTATGACAAATGTCATGGGCTTTTTTATATTACGCGAAAGGAGTATCAACGGATGAACGCGGTAGATAAGCTCATTTCTACGGCAGAGGCCGAGCTGGGTTATCTTGAGAAGAAATCCAACAAAGACCTCGACAACAAGACCGCGAACGCAGGCAGCGCGAATTATACCAAGTATAACCGCGATCTGAAAGCCTGGACGGGCGTCGGCTCGATCAGCGCACAGTGGTGTCAGGCGTTCGTGGATTGGGTGTTCATCAAGGCGTTTGGCCTGGAAACGGCCAAGAAGCTGATTTACACCTGGACGAATTACACCCCCACCGGTTCCAGCGCCTTCAAGAAGCGGAACAGGTACATCAAGAGGGGCAAGGGCAAGCCGAAGCGCGGAGACGTAATTTATTTTTACAGCTCCGCAAAGGGTCGGATCGGGCATGTGGGAATCGTCTACAAGGTGGACAGCTCCAAGGTTTACACCATCGAGGGTAATACCTCCGGCGCATCCAGCCTTGTCACCAACGGTGGCGGCGTCAAGCGCAAGTCTTACAGCCTGTCCAGCACCTATATTGACGGCTACGGCTCCGTGGATTATTCCGTCGTGACCGGCACCGGCGAAGCGCCCGCCCCGGCGACGGTGAATCTGGGGGATCGTGAGCTGTCCAACTATACCGAGGGCGATGATGTCAAGGCGATGCAGTCGGCGCTCATCTCCCTGGGCTATGATCTGGGCAGCTATGGCGCGGACGGCGAGTTCGGTGATTGCACCGAAATGGCGGTTCGGAAGTTCCAGGAAGATCACGGCGTAACCGTGACCGGCAAGTACGACGCGGCTACACACCGGGCGCTGTCCGATGCGCTGGCGGGGAAGTCCCCGGCGGCTGATCCTTCGGTGGCAAAGTTCGTCGAGATCCAGACCGGGAAAAAGTGCTTCATACGCCTGGGTCCCGGCACGGATTACAAGGATGTGGGCGTGGCGCACAGCGGCGACAGGCTGCCGTACCAGGGCCAGACCGCCGAGAACGGCTGGCACCGCGTCGAGCATAAGGGCGTGAGCGCCTGGGTGTCCGGGAAATATTCCCGGCTGGTCTAAGAAGGAGGGTATCAAGATGACGTGGGATAAAATCGTAAAATGGCTCGCTGGCATCGCTGGTGCCGTTGCGGGCTTTTTGGGAGAGTGGGACGTGATGCTGACCGTACTGGCGTGCCTTATGGTGATCGACTATCTGACCGGCCTGGCCGTTGCCTGGCGAGGAAGATCGCCGAAATCCGAAACCGGCGCTGTGTCCAGCAAAGCAGGCTTTGACGGGCTCGTCCGCAAGGGCTTTATCTGCTGCATGGTGCTGATCGCGGCGCTGCTTGACGCGGCCCTGGGCAACACAAATCACGCTTTCCGGCTGGCCGCCGCGATGTACTATACTGCGAACGAAGGCATTTCCATCCTTGAAAATACTGCGTTGATGGACGTGCCCTATCCTGCCTTCATCCTGAAGGCCCTGGAAACGATGCGTGAGAAGAGCGACAAGGACGGGGAAGATCACCCTCCCGATAGTAAGTAACCATAAGGCTGCGCGGGCGCTTCGGCGTCCGCGTTTTTTTTTGTTTTGGGCTTACAAAGGCTCTTACATTCGCCTTACATTCTACCTTACAAAGAATCAATGTAAGGAAATCGGCCTTACATCTTACAAAGCCCTTACATTGTCTGTAAGGCTGAAAACGCCCGTATTTTCAATGGTTCTGGCTTATCCTTACAAACTTACATTCTATTTTAATTGACTTGTCTATATGACGTATAGACGCATACAAACGCACGTAAAACCCGCGTTTACGGGTGTATATACGCGCGCGTGCGCGTGAGTGTAAGGTGCCTCGCAAAAAAAGAAGTTCAAAAAATTGTATTTTAGGGGTTGACAAGTATATAAAATTGTACTATACTATACTTGTCGAACGGAAAAGTGAACGAAATCTTATAAGGAGGCCACCACAATGAAGCGGATGAGCGGATTCCAGAAAACCCTGAACCTGAAGAACATGAAAGAGGCGCTTATCAACTACTCGGGCACGCAGGAAGAGCTGAACAAGATTTGGGACATGTTTCACGAGATGGAAGTGCTCGGATTCATCAGCCCCGACCTCTGGAACCGTTTCTATGACGCCTGCGCAGGCTGGGTCATCGAAGGCGACAAGGTGATCGACACCCGCAACGACGACAAGGTGGTTTACGAATATAGCCTCGGCGAAAGCTACCGGGCTTAAGGGAGGGCAAAGCAATGAACGGCACCATTCAGGATTACTTGACGGCAATCGGCTGGATGCTGGACAAGGAGGGCGTCAAGGTCACGAGCGACGCGAATCACAGGATGCTCAAAGAGGGCAAGATCACGCTGGAGGCGTTTCAAGCCGCCGCAAGCATAATCGCCGACAGGTTTTTGAAAGAAGGTGAGCAGAATGACTAAGCGGTTCTGGAGAGGGTACAACGGTAAGACCTGGTGGTTTACCAGGCTTACCGGGAGCAACAGCATTTCCGAACGGGATTTGTCCCGTGGATATTTCCGGGGAACGAAGAGCAACCCCTATAAGACCACGAACGGTTCAGAGATTTTCGGTGACGGGGCGCACGTCATTCGGATTTACGCCACCGGCGAACCGAAGGTCATTGCAGAAGTATCAGTCAAGTAAGGAGGTACACACCATGAAAAAGTATCAAGTAACCTGGATCACAAAACGGAACCGTCGGGAAGAGGAGCACGAGAAGATCATCGAAGCAGAGAACGCCAAAGCTGCCCGCCAAGCCTTTGACGATTGGCAGTTCGACAAGGAGGCATCATCCATCATGGGGCGTCATTGGCCTCACGCTTTCCGAATCAAGGTTAAGCTGCTGAAGTAAAGCCGAAACGCCCGCGAGGGCGTCGCCGGGAAATGACTTACCCGGCCTGACGATGGCAGGTCACGTCAGCACAACAACGATCATTTTTAAGGAGGTACATACCATGAAAACCGTCATCATTTCCACCGCTATCAAGTTCACCAACAAGGCCGATGTTGAAACCTACACGAAGCTGAGCCCGGCGGCCCTGCCCCTGGATGATTACGAGCTGGAGGGCGTCGCCAAGTACGCTGTTGGCTATGAGCACATCGTCCTGCTGGGCGCGTCGGGAAAGACGATGCTCCGCGTGAAGCGTGACAAGGTGCGCGGCCTGGCCGTCGATGGCGAGCCCATCGTCATTCACGGCGACGATTTCAAGTGGATCGACTTTGACGATCCCGACCTGAACGCGCTGAAAGCCGAGATCGAAGCCGCCGGGCGCGGCGGCCTGACCAAATCGGAGCTGCGACAGTATCTTGAGATCAACCGTTCCGGGCTGCCCGTGGCGGCCATTGACGCCAACACCGACGAGGTGACGGTGTTCCCGAACATTACCGAGCTGTTCATGAAGTGGCCGAGCGTGGAGATCACGATGGAACCGACCAAGACCGACGGCAACGAAAAGCTGTTCCCCGGTGAGACGCATTGGGAGATCGGCGTCCACTAAGCAAGTCCACAATGCACGCATCCATTAGCAAGCACGACCGACGGCCCGCCGGGAGCCTTATCCCGGCAGAAAGGGGAGGCTGTAATGAACATCAAGGATAAACTGGAGGCCGTGAAAAAGGCCGAGGCCGCGAACGCTGAACACGAGCGCGAATGGCGAGAGAAGCGCATTTACCGCCTCCCCGCAACGCAGGATCGTCTCGCTGTTTGGAATGCCTGCAAAGACAATGCCGATAAGGATTGCCACGGCTGCCCCTGGCGCTACAAGTGCGAGGAGTATTTCCCGGAAACGATAGGGAACCGCCGGGCAACTGTTCCCACCGACTTCACCCTGAAGGGCGAATACTTTGAGATCGAGGAGGAGAACGAAAACGGATAACAGCGAACAGTCCTCGAAGGTTTGCAAATTCTGCGGCGGGCCAAAAAGCGTCGGGAATGGCGACTGGTGTCATTGCCCGACGTGCGGAGCCTACTGTATGCGTAAATGCAAGCTGGCGTCCACGGGCGGCACCTGGCACACAGAGCCTTGCGTATCGTGTGAGCACAATCCTTACCGTTTACGGCATCGCTGGAACGGCGAAAAATGGGAAATCAGAGAGGAGAATAGCAATGACTAATTATTACACCATCGACGAACGGGCGGCCAAGGCCGCCCACGACATGAACAGCATGTTCGACTATAAGGACGGATCGACCACGGCGGCCTATCGCCGGGATGTTGACCGGGCGGCGATGCTGGCCGAGGAGCAGATCGAAAAGAAGCCGGATTATCGGGAGGAGATCGAGGACATGCTGAATCGGTACGCCCGCAAGCTGGCCGACTGGTACAACGAAACCTCCCGCGTTGACTCCATGTGTCCGTCGATTCTGGTTGCGGGCGGCGCTGGCATCCAGGCCGGTAAGAAGGCCAAGCAGAACGCCCGCCGGGACGCCCTGGCGCAAAAGCTGGAACAGATCAACGGGATTCTCCAGCAAATGAAGAGCATCGGCACCGGCGGCATCAAGTCCAGCGATGAAAAGGCGATTTACAAGCTCCAGCAGAAAATCGACGCGGCAAAAGAGCTTCAAGAACGCATGAAGGGCGTGAACGCCTTTTACCGCTGGCACGGGACGCTTGACGGCTGCGACCTGCTATCCCCCGAACAGTTGGAGGAGTTGAAAGCCGAAATGGGCCGATCCTGGCGAACCGACTCCAAGCCCTATGAGAGCTTTGCGCTGACCAACAATAGCGCGAACATTCGCCGGATGGAGCAGCGCGTAAAGGAGCTTCAGGCGATCAAGGACGCCGGAACCAGTGAACGCGAGGTCGAGGGCATCGAAGGTCTGAAGATCGTGGAAAACGCCGAGGCGATGCGCATTCAGCTCATTTTCGAGCAAAAGCCCGACGCGAGTGTCCGGGCGGTTCTGAAGGACAACGGTTTCCGCTGGGCACCGTCGCAGAACGCATGGCAGCGGCATCTGAATGAAAGCGGCAAATGGGCCGCCGAGCAAGTGCTGAAAAAGCTGAAGGGGGCGTAATTGTGGACACTGAAAAGGCGATTGACAAGATCAGGAAGTTGCTTGCCCTGGCGCAGAGTGACAATGCGGGCGAAGCGGAGAACGCGCTTCTCTTCGCCCGCAAGCTGATGGCCGAGTATAAGCTGACCGAGCGCGACGTTGCCGACGCGAAAAAGCCCGGCAAGCTGGCTCATGAAGTGTACCGCGCCCATTCCTTCAGCGATTTGGTGAATACCTGGATGCTCCAGCTCGCCAAGGTCATTGCAGAAAACCATTGTTGTTGCGCCTGTTTCGACTTCAGGCGCGGCAGCAAGGTCAAGCACATTCGGATTACCGGCCTTGACGATGATCCCCAGGTGGCAATGGTGCTGTTTGATTACGCCGTTCAGCACATTCTGCATATGTCCGAACGGAACCGCAGGATTCACCTCGGCTGGATGACCAATCGGAAAGCAAAGAACGCTTTGGATCGGGCGTATACGCAAAGCTACGCAGAGGGATTCACGGCGGGCCTGGCGGCGAAGTACCGGGAACAGTTTATCGAAAAGAACGGCGAAGTCACCGAAACCGCGCTTGTCCTGGTTCAGCCCGTCGAGGTCAAAGAGTGGCAGGACGGTCTGAAGAAATGCAAGCTGCGGTTCCGGCAGAATGACGATAACGCCGAGGCGCGGGCCGACGGATATAAAGCCGGGTACAACTTCAACCCGACAAAGCAGATCAAGGAGGCGTGATCCGTGGATAAGCTGGCTATGGAGTTCAACAACTGGATGCACCGCACGGCTATGGCGGCGTCACGGCACTGTTTCGGCCAGGGGAACATTTTCTCCGGGCCGGAAGGCGCAAAGAAGTTTGGCCGGGAATGCGGCCCCGCGCTGCTGGATTTCGGCGAGTACGGGATCAAGCATATCGGTTCGACGTATAGCGGCATCTGCGTGATCGCGTATCAGCTCAGGCCGCCGGTGGACGCAACAGACTGGTTGGCTGCTGTCCGTGAAGGATATGAACGGGCAAAGGCTTTCAGGGAGGGGAGGCTGGGCGATGGGTGACTTTATGATTTGCCCGTTTTGCGGCGGCACCATCTTCATAGACGCTGGCTGGGACGAGGGCTGTTGTGATACATGCCCCGCCGTGTATAAAAACGGCAAAGTTTACGAAACGGAGGAGGATATGATCTGTGGATAAGGTCATTCCGATTGAAACGAATATGCCCCACCTGGTTCATGAGGTGATGTGCTGGGCTTGCGGGCGGCGGTGGATCAGCGTTCACCCCGTCGTCACGCTGCTGAAGGAGCTGGAATGCCCTGGATGCGGCAAGGTTGGTTTTGTGTTTGCGACTGGACAGATTACCCGGAGTGATTGACATTCCGGGTTTTGAGCTGTAAACTGAACGATGAAAAGGAGAATGCGAATGAACAAGATTGATAAGTTTCGGGGTTGTCTGATCGGCGGCGGCGCGGGCGACGCGCTGGGCTATGTTGTGGAGTTTTGGCCTGAACACGATATTTTCAGCAAATTCGGGAAAAACGGAATCACCCCGGCCCGCCTGACAAAAGGGTACATTTCCGACGATACGCAGATGACGCTGTTCACGGCGGCGGGGCTGCTGACGGCTACACGGGGCGGAGCGAAGAGCGCCGAGGATTATCGGGATCGCATCGGCATGGCGTATCTGGAATGGCTTTACACGCAAACCGCGTCGCCTGCCGAGCGACATCCCGCCTGGAGCACGAGCTGGCTACTCGATGTACCCGGCCTGTACAGCCGACGCGCCCCCGGCGGCACCTGCCTGTCAGCGCTGCATTCCGGGAAGTTTGGCACGGTGCATCATCCCATCAACGACAGCAAAGGGTGTGGCGGCGTCATGCGCGTCGCGCCCATCGGCCTGTTCTTCAGTGACCCCATGCAGGCCGCGCAGGTGGCCGCTGAAGCGGCTGCCGTGACACACGGCCATTCGCTCGGCCACATGCCTGCGGCGGCCCTGGCGGTCATCGTGAGCGATCTGGTGTATCGTGATGACCCGATCTATACAGCGGTGAATCACGCCTTGACGCTGGTGGAGCATCTGTACGAAAACGACGAGCACCTGGGTGAATTTATCAAGCTGATGGAGGACGCGCTGTATCTGGCACAGAGAAAAAACGTGCCTGTCCTTCAGGCGATCCACATTCTCGGTGAAGGTTGGGTAGGCGAGGAGGCTCTGGCGATTGCCGTATATTGCGCCGTCAAGTATTCTGAGGACTGGAACGCGGCTCTGGCTGCATCCGTCAATCACAATGGCGACAGCGACTCCACCGGCGCTGTGTGTGGGAATATCCTCGGGGCGCATCTGGGCTTTACGAGCATCCCGGCGGCCTACGTGGATAGGCTGGAGCTGTCCGACGTGATCCTGAAGATGGCCGGGGAGCTGTATGACGCGGCATTTACAAGCGCATAACAGAGGCATACTTCCATCCGAACCCTGTTCCGAACCGACTCTTGACCTCAAAAACAGAACAAAACAACAAAGACGCGGACGATTACTCGTACCGCGCCTTTATTGTGATGGCAAATACGTTCCCGAAGCAGTAATATTCCTGTCCGGGTTCGTATGTGCGTGTTGTGGTGGAGCATACCGGATTCGAACCGGTGACCTCTACAATGCGAATGTAGCGCGCTAGCCAACTGTGCTAATGCCCCTAATTATGCTGCCGAATTTTGTACAGTTTCGACAAACTGTTTCGTGGGTGTTATCAGCGTCATTGGGATGTAGAAACGACGGTTCGTTCTAGCCAACTGTGCTAATGCCCCAAATAATGGCTTAGATTTTTGTACAGAACCTACAAACTGTTTCCTCTGGGTTATCAGCCTATTGGGATGGAACAAGATTGCTTCGTTCTAGCCAACTGTGCTAATGCCCCAAATTATGGCATAGGTTTTTGTGCAGTACCTACAAACTGTTACCTCTGGGTTATCAGCCACTTGGGTGATAGTAAGAACTGTTCGTTATAGCCAACTGTGCTAATGCCCCATATCCATTTGTTTGCAACGGGGATATTATAGCACAACTCGGTTGAGAATGCAATACCGTGGAATGTAAATTTCACGGCAGGTTTAAAGCCGCCCGGCGGCAGTGCGGTGGGCTGTCGCCGGGCGGCTGATTTCCTGCTTCGTCGGCGGCTATGCCGCGGGTGCTTCCTCCGCCATCTCCGCCAGGTTTTCCTCGCAGAACAGCGTGATGACGTTCTCGATCATCGCCTCGTCGGCGTCCACCGGGAGGCCCGCCGCCAGCCAGTAGGCGTAGGGGCCCTCGTTGTACTGGGTCAGCGCGTCCACGTCGCTGCCGTAGCGGAACTCGAGGTGGTAGGTGGTCGAGGGGGTATCGGGCATCATGAAGAAGTAGCGGAACTCGCCCGCGTCTTCGTCGGCGGTCTCGTAGAGCGTGCCGTCCATCATGCCACTGAGCGACAGTGGGCCGACGTAGCTGTATTCGTGGCGGAAAACCTCGCTGCCGTCGAGCGTGCCGCTGATGGTCGCGCCGTCGAAGGTGATCTGATCGACGCCGTTGATGAAGGCGCAGTCGAACTGTGTGCCGTTCGAGCCGTCGCCGTAGGCGTCGACGGCCTCCTGGCCGTAGAGCGTGCCGCTGCAGGCGGCCTTGAGCATCTCCGCGACCCCGGGCGCGGCCTCCTCGCCGACGACCGCGGCGCAGGGGGTGAGCCAGAGTTGGTCGTACTCCGGCGCGGTGATTACCGGGAACAGCGCCACATAGGTGCCCTTCAGGTCCTCCAGCAGCTGCGCGGCAGCCGCATCGTCATTCTCCACGGTGCAGTCCACCAGCTCGAATTGGGTCGGCTGGTCGAAGGGCGCGCCGTTCGCGGCGGCAACCTCCTCGTTATAGAAGCCCGCGCCCACGATGTCGCCCACGCCGTCCGCATTCTCGCCCGTCGTCACCGAGACGTTCTTCACCGCGCAGTTTTTGAACACGGTCACGGGCATGCCGAAGCCCTCATCGGCAAAGCCGCCCGCGTAGCCGGTGATGCCGCCGATCCAGAAGCAGTCGTCGCCAGCGGTGATGGCCACGTTCTCCGCCACATCGTCGGTGAACTGCTCCGCGGCGAAGCCGCAGCCGGAAATGCCGCCCAGGCCGTAGCAGTTATTCCCCGCGGTGACGGTGCCCGTCGCGGTGCAGCCCACGACGCTGGTCATCTCCAAGCCGCCGCCAATTATACCGGCGTTCGCGGTGCCGTCGGGAAGCGCGATATCCGCCTGCGCAGAGCAGTTCTCGATCATCGAGCCCATGCCCGCGCCGACGATGCCGCCGTACATGCCCTCTGCCGACATCTCGCCGGCGTGGGCGGTCGCCTTGCCACCCGTCAGCATCACGCCGGACACGGTGGAGCAGTAGGCGTAACCCACCACGTCCGCGCTCATCAGCGCGGCGTCCACGCTGGCATTCTCCAAGGTGAAGTTGCCGATCTGCGCGTTGTTCGCGCAGCCGAACAGGCCCATCGCCCAGCCCTCGGGCTGGTTGATCACCAGGTTGCGGATCGTGTGTCCCTGGCCGTCAAACGTGCCCGTAAAGGCCGTCTCCACGGCGGGGATCTCCTGCTCCTCCTCGCTCTTGCCGGAGGGCGCGTAGGCGCCTATGAGCGTCCACTCAGCGCCCTCGAGGTCGATGTCGGCGGTCAGTATGTAGTGGCCGGACAGGTTGTCGTTGATGGCCGCGAGCGCCTCTGCGGTGGCGATCTCGATGGGCGCGTCGCCCTCCGCCAGCGCCATCGCGCCCAGCATCATCACCAGCACCAGCATCAGGCAAGTCAGTCTCTTCATGGGATTCCCTCCTTGTGTTAGTTTTAGCTAATCGCAAAGTTATGATACACTAACTCCGCTTGGCTGTCAATGGGTTTTCATGAATTTCACATTGGAAGGCGGCGCACTGTTCCGATATTGACCTGTTCGGGAGGGCGCTTGACGGATTGACGGAACGCCTCCCTGGAGACAATGGCGGCAATCTCCCCACGGCTCACGCATGAATGAAGGGACGCGCCACGGCGCGTCCGCGGACGCCCCATGGGGCGTCCCTACGTTGGGTTCGCGGTATCGGGAACAGTGTTCTGTCATTCATGCGTGAGCCGTGGCAATCTCCCGGGAAGGGATTGACGAATCCCTCATATCCATATATAATTGGACATGAAACCGTAGTGTTTCTATTGAAGATAATCGGCCGCACAGGGCCCCGGTCAGGCCATGGAGGAATCTATGATGTCATTTTCGCTTTCCCCGTCCCAGAGCCGCATACTGCTGGCGGAGCTCAACCATCCCGGAACATCGGCCTACAACATCTATTTCAGGATGCGCTTTGATCCCGCGGACGAGGCGCTTCTGTGCCGCGCGATCCCCAGGGTGATCAGCGGGAACTTCGGCCTGAGGGTCCGTGCGGGCGGGGACAGGGGCTATGAGCAGTATTATTCGGATCAGCCCGCGACATATGAGGTGATGGACGTCGATTCGCTTGAGGAGACCGTCGCGGCGCTCAAAACGACGCCCATTTCGCCGCTGTTCGACGCGCCGCTCTACCGCCTGTACGTGCTGCGCGCCCCCGACGCCGTGTGGCTCTTCGGGGCATTCCACCACCTGATTGCCGACGGCACGACCTTCAACGCGGTGCTGCCTGCGCGTATGAACGACTGCATGGCGGCGCTCAGGCAGGGGAGGGAATGGACCGCGCCCAAGGCCAGCTATGACGAATACCTCCGCCGGGTGACGGCGTACCTCGCCTCCCCGGAATCCGCGGCGGACCGGGAATACTGGCTTCATCACCTGGGCGGCTTCCGGGGCGCGGGGTATCAAGCGGGCGCGCTGACCAAGGGCGTGCTCTCCTGCGACATCCCGCAGGCGCTCACCGCAAAGTGGCTGCCCTTCCAGGCGGAAAACCGCATCTCTCCCTTCGTGCTGGCGCTGGGGGCTGTGTTCGCGTACTGGCAGGGCCAGCGGGCAAAGCTGGGGGCGCGCCATGACGACATGGTGTGGGAGATCAGCGTCAACGGGCGCTATTTCGGCGACGACATCGCCCGCGAGCCCGGCATGTACGTGGAGACGCTGCCCCTGCGGCTTACGTGGGATGGCGGTTTGTCCTTCTCCGGGATGCTTCAAAGCGTCAAATCGGTGATGAAGGCCGGGCTGTCCCACGCGAAGACCAGCGGCAACGAGTACTTCCCCGAGCTTCAAAAACGGGGCGTGGACCTGCGGGCGCTGACCTCCTTCTCCGCCGTGGACAACGGGATGTCCGGCGACGCCGCCGGGTTCGACGCCGCGGCCGACGCGGGCGGGGAGACGGACGTGCCCTTCCACGTGCGCGTCAATATCAATAAACGCAACCGCGGCGGCGTGCAGCGCCTAGATTTTGAATACAACGGCGATATTTTCGACGAGGATGTCGTCTCCGAGATCCGGGACGGCGTGCTGGGCGTGCTCGAACAGGCGGCGGCGGACCCCGGCATCCGGCTGGACGCGCTGACGCTTGCGCCCAGCCGCCTGATCGCGGCGGAATGCTGGGTGGAGGAAAACCTGGCCCGGGCAGACGAGCCCACCGCGCTGCAGTGTGGCGGCCTGCGCCGGACGCCGGAGGGCGGGCGGGGCACGCTGAAAACCGCCCTTTCGGCGGACCGGGCGACGCTGACCGCGGCCCTCGTGGCGCTGCTCACGCGCTTTGGACCGTCCCGGGAGGTGCTGATCGGCGTGCAGATCGGGCGCGAGCCGCTGCCCTTCGGCATGAAGGTGGACACCGCCATGCCTGCCAGGGCTTTCCGATCGCTTGTCTATGAAAAGCTGGGCGCGCTGGACGCAGTCAGGGACTATCCGCTGTCCTGCCGCACGGACGTGGAGTTCAGGCCGGAAATTCTTTTGTCCTTCTTCGCGCCCGGGGCGGATTGCGACGCCGAGATCGCCCTGTACGCCTCGGCGGACGGTGTGGAGATACGCTATGACGCGGCGCGCTGTTCGGACCGGTACATCGCCGCGTTCGCCTCGGCGCTGGAGACGCTCTGCGCGGCCATGGACGGCGACAAAGCGCTCAGGGCCGTTCCGCTGATGAAGGCCCGCACCGAGAAGCACGTGATCACCCTCAAAAACGAGGGCACGATCAACGGCATACTGGCGCGCATGGCGCGGGAGTATCCGGAGAAAAAGGTGCTGACGGCCGTCGACGGCGCGATGACGCTTCATGAGCTGGACCGCGCGGCCAACCGCATCGGCCATGCCCTGATCGCGCGGGGCATCCGGCCCCACGACCGCGTGCTTTTGCTGATGCGCCGCACCCACGCGCTGGTGGCCTGTGTGTTCGGCGTGCTGAAGGCCGGGGCGGCGTTTATCCCGATGGACCCGGGCTATCCCCGGGAGCGCATCAACCAGATACTGGAGGACAGCGACGCGGCGCTCATCATCACCGACGTGCCGGAGGTGGCGCAGGGCTTCAGCAAATGCGTCACGCCGGACGCGCTGGTCTCCGACGACGACACGGCCCCGGACGTCGAGGTTACGCCGGACGATCTGTGCTTCATCATCTACACCTCCGGCACCACCGGCAGGCCCAAGGGCGTGGCGCTGTCCCACCGGGGCATCTCCAACTACATCGCGCCGGAGCCGGAGAACGCGCCCATCCACGCGCTGGCCACGCGCTGCCACGGTATGCTGTGCCTGTCCAGCGTGTCGTTCATCGTGTTCCTGCGGGAGATCTTCGGCACGATATTAAACGGCGTGCACGTCGTGCTGTGCGACGAGGAGCAGATGGTCAACCCCATGGCCATCGCGGCGCTGGTGAAGCAATACGGCGTCGACGCGCTGGGGGCCACGCCGACGCGGCTTTTGCAGTACTCAGAGATCCCGGCGTTTTGCGAGGCGCTTCGCGGCGTGCGGGTGATGATCGTGGGCGGCGAGGGCTTCCCGGGGCGGCTGTTCCGGGTGATCCGCGAGCACTCCGACTGCGAGATCTACAATTCCTACGGGCCGACGGAGGTCACGATCGCCTCCCACCAGAAGCGCATGGACTCCGAGCGGGTGTCCGCGGGCTTTCCGATGCTCAACGTGTGGGACCGCATCTGCGACGCCGACGGCGGCGAACTGCCGCCCTACGCCGTGGGCGAGTTGTACGTCGGCGGCGCGGGCGTGGCCATCGGCTACTTCCGAAACGATGCCCTGACCGCCGAGCGCTTCCCCGTCCTCGACGGCGAGCGCTGGTGCAACACCGGCGACCTCGCCTGGCGGGACGAGGCGGGCGAGGTGTTCGTGCTGGCGGCATGATCAAGCTGCGCGGCCTGCGCATCGAGCTGGAGGAGATCGAGAACACGCTGGGGCGCTTCCCCGGCGTGACCCAGGCGCGGGTCATCGTGAAAAACGTGCAGGGCACGGAGCACCTGTGCGCCTTCTACACCGTCCGATCGGGCGCGCAGGACGTAACCGCGGACAGACTGCGGGATTTCGTGCTGCAAAAACTGCCGCCCTACATGGCGCCCACCTACTACACGCGGTTGGAGGCCTTCCCGCTGACGCCCAACGGCAAGGTGGCCATGAAGCGGCTTAAAGAGCTGCCCGTGGACACGCAGGCCCGGGCCGTGCTGGAGCGGCCGGAGACCGACACCCAGAGGGCCGTGTTCGACATGACCGCGGCGCTGATCGAGAACGAACAGTTCGGCATCAATGACGACCTGTTCGCGCTGGGGCTGACGTCGCTGTCCATGATCGTGCTGCTGTCGGACCTCTACGAGAAATTCGGCCAGCCGGTGCAGGTGACGGCGCTGATGAAGCGCCGCACCGTGGCGGGCATCGCCGCGCTGGTGGACGAACTGGCGGCGCAGAACGCGGAAAGCGACGCGCCGGAGCGCGCGGTGACGGCTTATCCGCTGACGGCCAGCCAGCTGGGCATCTACTTCGATTGCATGGCGCACCCGGAGGGCGTGGGGTATCATCTGCCCAACGTCGTCCGCTTTGACGATACCGTCGACCCGGAAAAGCTGCGGGACGCCGTCCTAAAGACGCTGGACCACCATCCCTACCTCAAGGTGACCCTCGGCGCGGAAAACGGTCAACCCGTGCAGCTTCGCAACGACGCGCGGCGCGTGGCGGTGCCCATCGAGCGCGTGGCGGCGTTTACCGACGAGATGGCCGAGGCGCTAGCCGCGGAGCCCTTCGACCTGAACGGCGGCGCGCTGTGTCGGTTCAGGATCTTCGCAACCGACGCGGGTGTGTGCCTGTTCAGCCTGTTCCACCACCTGATCGTGGACGGCGGCTCTCTGAACCTCGTGTTTTCAGACATCGCCGCGGCCTACGATGGGCGGCCCCTGTCCGAGGAAAAGTGCGACGGCTTCCGGCTGAGCGGCATGGAGCAGGCGGCCGAGGGCGGCGCGTCCTGGACGCAGGATGAGGCCTTCTACAAGGGCCAGTTCGCCGTCGCGGACCGGGCCACGACGCTGACCGCCAACCTCAAGGGCGACGAGGCCGCGGGCAAGCTGGGCGTGGCCCTCGCGACGGTCGATTCCGGGGCGGTGGACGCGCTGTGCCGCCGGGCGCGCGTCAGCCAGAACGTGGTGTTCATGTCCGCCATGGCCGTGGTGCTGACGAAGTTCGTCTCCGAGGACAGGCTGCTGGTGGCCACGGTGTCCAACGGGCGGCTGAACCCCATGGTCAAAAACACCGTGGCGCTGCTGGTCAAGACCCTCCCGCTGGCGATGAAGCCCGAGAGGACGCTGAGCATCCCGGCGCTGTTTGAATACGCCGCGGACGTCTGGATGAACACGCTGAGCCACCAGACGCTGCCGTTTGCCAAAATTGCCGGCGACTACGACTTCCACCCCGATTTCTTCTATACCTATCACGGCAAAATCTACGAGGAGCTCGAAATGGCCGGCAAGCGCTGGCCCCGGGGGCGCATACGGTACGATTCCCTGCGCTACAAGGTGATGCTGAACGTCCTCCAGGAAGAGGACTATATCATCAGGGCGGAGTACAACGACGCGCTGTACTCGCAGGACTACATGGACACCTTCGTGGGTTGCATGGCGAATGTGATCCGCGACTGGGCGTCGAGCGACGCTCTGGACAGCCTGCGCATTTGCGACATCTCCCTGGGCGGGGAGGACATTCACTACAACTTCCATCCGCTCGCGGTGGAAATGGTGCACCAGACCTTCGAGGATATGGCGGCGCGGTATCCGGATAAACCCATACTGACCTGCCGGGGCGAGACGCTGACCTACGACCAGATGAACCGCCGGGCCAACCGCATCGCCCACGCGCTTCAAAAGCGGGGCGTGCGCGAGGGCGGCAGCGTGGTGCTGCTGATGCACCGCACAGCGGACCTGATCGTCTCGATGATGGCGGTGCTGAAAGCGGGGGCGGCGTACATTCCGATGGATGTGGAGTACCCGGAGGAGCGCGTGCAGTACGTGATCGAGGACGCCGACGCCGACTGCGTGATCACTGAGCGCGACCTGCCGAGGGCCGTGTCCGTGAAAGCGCTGCTCGAGGAAACCGACGAGAGCAACCCGCCCATCCGCGTGGACGGCGCGCGCACGGCCTACATGATCTACACCTCCGGCTCCACCGGGCGGCCCAAGGGCGTGGAGGTATCGCACCGCGCCCTGTCCAACCTGTGCGTGCCCGATCCGGAGAACAACTACTTCTACACCCGCACGCCCATGCCCGAAAGCGTGGTGCAGACGGCCACGGTGTCCTTCGACGCCTCGATACTGGACATCATGCCGCCGCTTTTGAACGGCATGCGCGTGATATTCGCCGACGACGAGGAAAACCGCAACGCCGAGCGTCTGGCAAGGCTCATCCAGAGGGAGAAGCCCGCGGTGCTGGGCGACATGACGGCATCGAAGCTCAAGCAGTTCCTGCAATCGCCGGCGTTTGCCGGGGAGATAAACCGCTTCGAGGCCTGCGCGGTGGGCGGCGAGCCGTTCATGCCGGCGCTGTACGACGCGATACGCGCGCTGTCCGACCTGGACATCTACAACTCCTACGGTCCCACGGAGACCACCGTGCACTCCAATACCCGGATCATCCAGCGGGAGAACATCATGTCGGTGGGGCGGCAGCTCTACAACGTGCAGTGCGACATCCGCGATATCGACGGCAAGGTGCTGCCCGACGGCGTGGTGGGGGAGCACTGGATCGGCGGATACGGCGTCTCCAAGGGCTATCACAACCAGCCTGAGAAGACCGCCGCGGCCTTCGTGACCTTAAACGGCGTCCGCTACTTCCGAAGCGGCGACTTTGCCTATAAGCTGCCCGACGGCGAGATCGTGGTGCTGGGACGCCGGGACGGCCAGATCAAGCTGCGGGGCCTGCGCATCGAGATCGGCGAGATCGAACAGTCCATGCTGGCCTATCCGGCGGTCAAGGCGGCGGCGGTCGTGATCCGAAAAATCAACAAGACCGAGCACCTCTGCGGCTACTATACCGCAGAGGGCGACGTGAACACGGAGGATTTCAGGGCTTTCCTGACCTCCCGGCTCACGCCCTACATGGTGCCCACGGTGCTGATGCGGCTTGAGAAGATGCCCTACACGCCCAACGGCAAGCTGGACCGGCGCAACCTGCCCGAGCCCGAATTGAAGCGGGATTACGTCGCCCCCTGCAACGACGTGGAGACCTTCTTCTGCAACGTGTTCGAGGAGGCGCTGGAGACCGAGCCGATCGGCGCGACGGACGACTTCTTCGCCGTGGGCGGCACCTCGCTGTTGGCCATACAGGTGACGATCCTCGCCTCCAATGGCGGCTATGACATCAAATTCCGGGACGTGTTCGAGCATCCCACGCCCCGGCAGCTGGCGGAGTTCGTGTCCGGCTACGCGGCCAGAAGCGGCGAGAGCGACGCCATCTCCGGCTACGACTATACCGCCATCCACGCGCGGCTTCGCCAGAATACCTTTGAAAACTACCTTCACGGCGAACGCCGCCCCATGCGGCGGGTACTGCTGACGGGCGGCACGGGCTTCCTGGGCGCGCATGTGTTGAGGGAGCTCCTGGAGAACACCGACGCCGTGGTCTACTGCCTGGTGCGCGGCGGGAAGGTCTCCGGGGCCGAGCGGCTGCTCGGGCGGCTGTTCTACTACTTTGACAATGATTACGCCGACCTGCTGGGCGGGCGGCTGATGATCGCGGAGGGGGAGATCACCGACGCGGAGAGCCTAAAACGGCTGGACGACCTCGCGCCGGACATGGTGTTCAACTGCGCGGCGTCCGTCAAGCACTTCTCGGCGGGCTCGGACATCTACGACACCAACGTGCTGGGCGTTCAGAACGTGCTGGAATACGCCGTGCGGCACGGGGCGCGGATGATCCACATCTCCACGACCAGCACGGCGGGCGAGATCCTGCTGGACGGCAAACACGAGCGCTTTGTGTACGACGAGCGCACGCTGTTCAAGGGTCAGGCGCTGGACAACCAGTACCTGAGCTCCAAGTTCCTGGCGGAGCGGCTGGTGCTGGCCGCGGCGGCGGAGGGCGGGGACGCGAAGGTCATCCGCGTGGGCAACCTGATGGCCCGCGACGCGGACGGCATCTTCCAGATCAACTTCCGCACCAACGGCTTCATCAACCGTTTGAAGGCCTACGCGACCCTGAAGGCCATGCCCTTTGAGAAGATGCTGCAAAGGCTGGAGATGAGCCCCATCGACCTGACGGCGAAGGCCATCGTGAAGCTGGCGCAGACGCCGGCGGCCTGCTGCCTGTTCAACTGCTACAACTGCCACACCGTCAATTACGGCGACCTGTTGAAGGCCGCCAACGACGACGGCCTCGACATCGCGCCGGTGACGCAGGATGTGTTCGACCAAAGGCTGGAGGCGGCCAAGCGCGACAGGGACATGCAGTCCGGCATCGGCGGGCTGATCTCCACCGTGGGCATGGGTACCTCCAGCCAGCGGGCGCTGACGCCGGTGTCCAACGACTACACCACCACCGTGCTGTTCAACGAGGGCGTGTTCTGGCCCGTGATCACCGAGGATTATCTGAAATCCTTCTTCGACTACCTGGGCGCGCTGGCCTTCTGGGGGAGTATGGAATGAACGATCTGAAATACAGGCTGATCGGCAGGAAGTTCAGGGAGTTCTTTCTGCCGACGCTGTCCATGGCGCTGGCCAACAACATGGCGCTGTTCGTGGATTCCGTGCTGGTGAGCCGGTTGCTGGGCATATCGCGCATGCCCGCCATACAGCTGTGCGCGCCCGTCGTGACCTTCGTGAACTTGGTCTACTGGATGCTGGGGCTGGGCGGCAGCCTGCTGGCCTCCAACGCCACGGCGGACCACGACCGGGAGAAGGCCGACCGGGTGTTCTCCACGGCCATGGCCGCGCTTCTGATCTTCGGCCTGCTCTTTGCGGCGCTGGGCACCGTGTTCCGCGGGGCGCTGGTCGCCTTCCTGTGTCGCGACGAGTCGCTCAGGGGCGACGTAACGGAGTACTGCTCGGTGCTGGTGCTGGGGATACCGCTTTTGTGCTACATCATGAGCCTGTCCTACTTCGCCCGCTCGGACGGCAGCCCAAAGCTGTCCTTCCAGGCGGTGCTGATCTCCAATCTCATCAACCTGACCATGGACGTCGTGCTGATGAAGGGCTTTGGCATGGGCCTGCGCGGTGCGGCGCTGGCCACGGTGATCGGCTATGTAGGCGGTTCCGCCTGGATTTCGCGTTATCTGACCTCGAAGCAGCGCCAGCTCAGGGTGGTGTCGCCCTTCGCGTCGGGGATCGTGCAGTTCTTTAAGGAGACCTGGGCCATATCCGTCCGGGGCTTTCCCACCGCCTCCTCCCAGCTCTACATCACCGTGTGCACCCACGCGCTGAACACCCTCATCACCGCCTGCGGCGGCGCGCTGGGCCTGCAGGCGTACAGCGTGTACAAGAACAGCCTGTTTCTGGGCTACATACTGTTCATCGGCACGGCCCAGACGCTGTCGCCCATCGCCTCGGTCTACTACCACGAGGGCGACTACGACCGGGTGCGCTTCGTGCTCTCGCGCGCGATGCGGATCGTGCTGATCGGGTCGGTGCTGATGGCGGCGCTGTTCGCGCTGTACCCGGCGATACTGCTCAAAATGTACAGCATCGAGGGCGCGGAGAAATCGGCCTACATGGTCGGGGCCATACGGCTGTTCGTCATAAGCTATCCCTTCGTGGGCATGAACTTTTTGATGTCGTTTTACTGGCAGGCCATCAAGCGGCAGACGCTCTCCGCCGTGCTGACGGCGCTGAAGGGGCTGGTATTGCCCCTTTCGCTGGTGGCGCTCTTGTCCCGATACATGGGCATGAACGGCGTGTGGACGGGCGTGATCGCGGCCGAGGCGCTCTCGACGGCCTTCGCCTTCGCCGCCATGGCGCTGATCCGACGCAAAAACGCGCCGGAGATGGGCAGCTTCCTGCTGCCCTCGCGGCGCGACGCGGACCGGTATGATTTTTCGGTGGAGACGGACATCCCCCGGCAGGTGCGGCTTTCCGAGGAAGCAGGCGACTGGATCGCGCGGCGCGTCTCGCCCGGGCTGGGCAACCGCACCTGCCTGGCGCTGGAGGAGATGCTGACCGGCATTGCGCTGGCGAACCCGGGGGAGAGGGGCGTGATCGACGTGTCCCTGCGCGACGCCGGGGACGAGGTCGTGATCTCCATTCGGGACATGGGCAGGGGCTTCAATCCCACCGTGCCCGACCCGGCGCTGCAATGTGAATTCGACAACGTGACGGTGCTGAACCGACTGGCCGACGCCATAGAGTTCGACCGCTCCCTCGGCATGAACGCCACGCGCATCCATCTGAAGATCCCGGCGGGGAAGGCGCCGAAGGGCAGCGTCCCGCCGCCGGTCGGCAGCGGTCAATAGCTCAGGACAGGCACGATATCGTCCGGGTTGTCCCCTGTGTAGGTTTTGTGAATGAAATTCAGGAACGCCGCGGCCACGTCGCGGGTGGCGGTGCGGCTGAATATGCCGTAGGGCAGCGCGTAATCCCAGCGCACAGGGCGGAGCGTCAGCCCGACCAGTATGTCGCTCCAGCACATCGGGGCCAGCAGGAGCCGGTGCTGAAAGGCGCATTCCCAGAATACGGAGGGGGAGGGGGCGTCCATCAGCACGAGCTCCGCGCCGACCTCCTCGAGCGTCCTGTACAGTTGGGACGATCCCTCATAAGCCGCGTCGCGGAAGGACGCGACCGCGTGACCCCTCAGATCGTCGGGCTCGAGCATCTCCTTTTTCGCGAGCGCGTGCGTGTTCTCCATGGCGATGCCGAAGGGCACCCGGCAGATCTCGAAGAAATCCCACGAGCGCATCCAGGGCACCCCGCCGTTCAGGCTCTCGATGAGGTCCACGGCGTCTGGGATCCCCGCCCCGGTGTGGATGTTGACCATTTCGATCCTGCACGAGGGCTTCTGCTGGCTGTAAAGCGTCCAGAGATCGTAGATCAGGCGGCACTTTTCCGAGATGGAGGTGCCCACGCAGACGGTCTCCTCCCCCTGGGCGATGATATTCAGCCCGGCGCGGACCTCCTCGGCCTGCCGGATCAGATCCTCTGTCTTCTCCAGCAGGTATTCGCCCGCGGCGGTCGGCTTTGCCCCCTTCTTCGTCCGGGTCAGAAGCGCCTCCAGCGCGTCCATCTGCTGCATGATCGCGCTGGGGGTGACGTACAGCCGGGCGGCCGCCTTGGTAAAGCTGCCCGAGCGACACACCTGGACGAATACCTTCAACGAATGTTTCAGCATGGACGCCGCCTCCCTGTATTAAGTAAAACTGAATACATTATAAGATATTGGTGATTCCCAAGTCAAGTGCAATGTGCCATAATGGATACAACAAAAAAGTGCAAGAGGAGGGTATCACACATGTCCAAGTTTGTTACAAGGCGCGACTTTTTGAAGTTTTCCGCGGTGAGCGCACTGGGGGCGGCGGCGACCGCCGCTTTCGGCGCGGGCGCGCTGGCGGAGGACGCGAAGGCGGTCTACACGCCGGGCACCTACAGCGCCAGCGAGCAGGGGCTGGAGAGCCTGGTCACGGTGACCATGACCTTTGACGAGACCAGCATCGTGGACGTGGTCGTCGATTCCAGCGGGGAGACCGCGGAGATCGGCGCGGCGGCGGCGGAGACGCTGGCCGAGCAGCTCAAGAACGCCCAGGCCGCCGAGATCGACGGCGTGACCGGCGCCACCGTGACCGGCAACGCCGTGAAGAAGGCGGCGGCGAACTGCATCGCGCAGGCCATGGGCCTCGCGGTGGAGGCGGAGGCGGATCAGGCGGCCACCGCCGGCGGCGACGACTGGCTGGGCGCGGAGCCCGAGATCGCCGACGCGGACGTCTACGCCGAGGCCAGCGCCGACGTGGTCGTGGTCGGACTGGGCCTGGCCGGCGTCTCCGCCGCGCGCAGCGCCGCCGAGCTGGGCGCGACCGTCATCGGCATCGACGGCGCGGCCACGCCCCAGTGCCGCTCCGGCGAGTTCGCCGTCATCAACAGCCCCACGCTGAACGCCCGCTGGCCCGAGCGCGCGCTGACGCGGGAAGAGGTGGACGAGATCGTGGACGCCCACGTCAACGAGTCCGGCTACCGCGTGAAGCGCCCCATCACCGCCAAGTGGGCCGCCAACATCGGCGAGGCGTTCGACTGGTACATGGGCGCGGACGAGCACCTGTTCATCGCCGACGAGACCCGCCAGCCCATCGAGGACGAGAACGCCGACGACTTCCTGGTGCCGATCTTCCGGCCCCTGCCGTCCTGGAAGGACGCCGACGGCAACGAGCACATCTACAACTGGAAGGAAGAACGCTTCCCGTGCTTCCCGACCTCCGTGGAGTTCCTGCCCAGCCAGGGCGCGACCTTCAACGCCAACTGGCAGAAGGCGCTGGATACCGGCAAGGTAGAGGCCTACTTCGGCCACTTCGGCAAGAAGCTCATCATGGAGGACGGCCGCTGCGTGGGCGTGTACGCGCTGGACGACAACCCCGATTCCCCCAACAGGGGCAAGTACCTCAAGGTGACCGCCAGCAAGGGCGTCATACTGTCCACCGGCGACTACGGCTCCAACGACGCCTGCATGTACCACTTCGCCCCGGACATCATGAAGACCCACAAGAACAACCGCCTGTTCACCTCCTTCGACGTCAACGGTGTGCCCACCAACCAGGGCGACGGCCTGCGCATGGGCGCCTGGGCCGGCGCGAAGGTCATGGGCTTCAACGCCCCGATGATCCACCACATGGGCGGCGGCGCGGACTTGAGCGGCGTGGGCGTCATGGGCAACGCGGGCTTTTTGAATCTCGACATGGACGGCAGGCGCTTCATGAACGAGGACCTGCCCGGGCAGCAGCTGGAAAACCAGATCGAGGCCACCCGCCTGATGCAGACCTGGCAGTTCTTCGACGCCAACTGGCCGGAGCAGGTGACCCACATGCCCGCGGCCCACGGCGGCGCGTGCTACTTTGAGGACTACGCCTCCGCGGACGAGGCCCCCAAGAACAACAAGACCTACCGCAACTGGAAGAGCCCCTACCAGATCGAGGCCGCCATAGCCGACGGCCGCTGCCTCAAGGCCGACACGCTGGAGGAGCTGGTGGCGATGGTGTACCCGGACGACGAGAAGGCGCAGCAGACTGCGCTCGAGTCCATCGCCCGCTACAACGACCTGGCCGCGAAGGGCTACGACGAGGACTTCAACAAGGTGCCCTCCCGCCTGATGCCCGTGGACACCGCGCCCTTCTATGCGGACATGTTCACCACCGCCCTCATGCTGGTGTGCATCGGCGGCCTGGAGTCCGACGAGAACTGCCACACCTTCACCGAGATCACCGACGATCAGGGACGCCAGGTGTGCGGCGACATCATCCCCGGCCTGTACGTCGCCGGCAACATGCAGGGCGGCCGCTTCGGCCTCCAGTACCCCATTGGCCTCAAGGGCGTCAGCCACGCCATGGCGATGTACTACGGCAAGGTCGCCGGTGAGAACGCCGTCAACGGCATCTGATCAATCTATTGAGGAATCATAAAAGGTCCACAGGGGCGGCGACGCCGCCCCTGTGGACCTTTTGGCGTATTACTTGATCCCGACCAGCAGCGCCGAACCGGACAGCGCCATCCAGCGCGCCTCAAAGGGCGTCATGAACATGCCGTCTGTCGTGTCGATCAGCGCGACCTTTTGGTAGCCCATGTCCCTGAGTTTCCGGACAAACGCCTGCATGTCGCCATACTTCGACTTCGAGAAGATGTCGTGCAACGCGAACGTGCCGCCCTTTTTCAATGTCCGCAACGTTTCCAGCAGATAAGCCTGTCGGTCGCCGGGAATGTTGTGATAGACGTAGTTGCTGACCACGGCGTCGAAGGTTTCGTCCGGGAAGTCGAGGTGGGTGGCGTCGCCCTGTTGGAAGGTCGTGTTGCGGACGCCCTCGGCCTTCGCGTTACTTTCGCACAGCGCCTTGCTGAACGAGGCGTACTCTTTGCCCCAGCGGTCGATGCCGATGACGGAAGCCTGCGGATTGCGCTTCGCCACCGCGATGGCCAGCGCGCCGCTGCCGCAGCCCACGTCCAGGCACTTCCCGCCCGCGGGCAGCTTCACCCGCGCCGCCGTGCCCTCGATGATCTGCGCCGACATGCGGCGCTTGCCGTCGTAGGAGAAGGCGCGGTACATCAGTATCGACCAGACGGTCAGGAGGCAGAAGAACACGGTGATCACCGCGAGGACGATCGCCAGCCACTTCACATGGCGCAGCAGCAGGCATAGCACAAGGGACAGCATCATCCCGCCAAGAAAGGAATAAATCATTCCCCTGGGCATCCAGTTCTTGTAATTTGGACTCATGTAGTTCACCCTTTCTTCTTCAACGGCACCGTCCGCGCCCCTTCCTCGGTGTCATCGTCCTCGATGTACCCGTCATAGGGCGCTTCCGGGTCGGGCACGCGCTTTCTGAACAGCGAGCACAGCTTGTCCCGATGGGCGAACACGAAGTCCAGGTCGTCCGACCAGCCGGTGTGCCCGGTGATCACGGCGATGCGCCGCTTCCGCGCGCGCAGGTTCCTTTCCAGCTTTTCGAGGCTTTTGACGGCGACCTTGTTGCTCTCCGCCAGCGTGCTGATGAAGCTGTACCCGCCGTCCGCGCCAAACCAGATGGTGTCGCCGGTGAACAGGTATTCATCGTCGATCAGGTACACCATGTGGCCCCAGGTGTGCCCCGGCACGAGGATGCACTCCACCTTGATGCCCTCGATGTCGAGGACCTGACCGTCGCGCAGCGTCACGCGCTTGTTGTCGGTCCTGACCATCGGCAGCTTGTACAGGTGGTAGATCACCCGCCGCCGCGCCTCGCCGGTCAGATAGCGATTCTCGATCTCGCTCAGGTACACCGTGGCGTCCCTGAACAGCAAATCGCTGTCCGTCTCCAGCGCGCCGACGTGGTCGGTGTCCTGGTGGGTGATGAGTATGTGCTTAATGGACGCCGGGTCGATGTCCAGCCAGCCCATCTTCTCCTTCAACCGCGGGTAGTTGTAGCCCGCGTCGATCATGATCGTCACGCCGTTCTTCGTGTAGAAGAATATGTTGGCGATCCACTCCCGCACGCAGGCGACGTGATCGTCGATGCGCCCGGTGTTCAGGGGCTTGAAGATCTGCGTGCCCTTAAACAGCCGACTCATGGATTTCCGCTGGTCCTCGGTGTCTTTTCTGGACATGGTCCCATCTCCTTGTACGCCGTCTATAATTAGTATATGCTAACCGACGCCTTTAAAAAACTGCCGTCCCCGGCCCGGTTTGCAAGTTAGCTTTGACTATCTATATTATATGCCGCGCGAAGGAGAATGCAAGTCAATTTTGTGTGAAAAAACATGCGACGGGGTTGAAACAGCCCCGTCGCGCGCCGTCAGGTCAGCTCGGATTTGCCGGTGTAGAGCGCGTAGTAGCGGCCCTTCATGGCCAGCAGGTCGTCGTGGTCGCCGCGCTCGATGATCTCGCCGTTCTCCAGCACCATGATGGCGTCGGCATTGCGGACGGTGGAGAGCCGGTGGGCGATGACGAAGGTGGTGCGGTCCTGCATGAGCCGGTCCATGCCCCGCTCGATGTGGCGCTCGGTGCGGGTGTCGACGGAGGAGGTGGCCTCGTCGAGCACCAGTATGGGCGCGTGGGAGATGGCGGCGCGGGCGATGTTCAGAAGCTGCCGCTGGCCCTGGGAGAGGTTCGCGCCGTCGCCCTCGATGACGGTGTTGTAGCCGTCGGACAGGCGGCGGATGAAGCTGTCCGCCGAGGCCATCTTCGCCGCGGCGACGACCTCCTCGTCGGTGGCGTCCAGCCGTCCGTAGCGTATGTTCTCCATGATGGTGCCGGTGAACAGGTGGGTGTCTTGGAGCACCATGGCGATGTTCTGGCGCAGGAAGTCCCGGGGGAGCTTTTGTATGTCGATGCCGTCGATGGTGATTTTGCCGGAGTCGATGTCGTAGAAGCGGTTCAGCAGGTTGGTGATGGTGGTCTTGCCCGCGCCGGTGGAGCCGACGAAGGCGATCTTCTGGCCCGGCCGGGCGTACAGGGAGATGTGCTTGAGCACCGTCCTGTCCGGCACGTAGCCGAAGGACACGTCGTCCAGCACCACGTGGCCCTTGAGCTTCTCGGGGCGCTGCACGTCCTCGGGGTCGGGGGCCTCGGGGTCCTTGTCCATCACGGCGAACACGCGCTCGGCGCCGGCCAGCGCGGAGAACAGCGTGGCCACCTGCTGGGAGATCTCGTTGATCGGGCGGGCGAACTGCCGCGAGTAGTTGACGAATATCGCCAGGCCGCCCACGTCGAAGCGCCCCAGCGCGCACAGCGCGCCGCCGATGCCCGCCGTCAGGGCGTAGCTGACCTGGCTCATGTTGCCCATGATGGGCCCCATGATGCCGCCGAAGAACATGGCCTTCATCTGCTTCATGCGCAGGTCGCCGTTGAGCAGGCCGAACTCCTCCACGCAGTCCGCCTCGTGGTTGAACACCTTGATGACCTTCTGGCCCGCCACGGACTCCTCGATGTAGCCGTTGGCCGCGCCCAGCGCCGCCTGCTGGGCGGCGTAGTACTTGCGGCTCTTGCCGATGATGAAGCGGCTGGAGAATATGAACAGCGGTATGAACACCAGCGTGATGAGGGTCAGCCAGATGTTGGTGATGACCATCATCGTCAGCGTGCCGATCAGGTTGATGATGCCGGAGAACATCGACATCAGCGACTGGTCCAGCATCAGGCCGATGTTGTCCACGTCGTTGGTGAAGCGGCTCATCAATTCGCCGGTGGTCTGGTTGTCGTGGAACTTGAGCGGCAGGCGCTCCAGCTTGGTGAACAGGTCGTCGCGGATGTTCTGTATGGCCGTGCGGGACACGCCGATCATCAGCCGGGACTGGAGGTAGGTGCCGCCGATGCCGATCAGGTACACGCCCACCAGCACGCCCAGCATGCCGCCCAGGTAGGCCACGCGCTCGGCGGCGGGGGTGGCGGCGTCGGCGATGTGGTTGACGATGGGCCGAAGCAGGTAGCCGCCCGCCAGCGAGCCCCCCGTGGACAGCAGCATGCACAGAAGCACCAGTATCAGCCGCTTCCAGTACTTTGCCACGTAGGAGAATATCCGCGCGATGGTGCCCTTGGTGTCGGCGGGCTTGCCCTGGAAGCTGTTGGTGGCGGCCATGGGCCCCCGCCCGGAGCCGGGGCCACGCCCGGGTCCCCTGCCGGGACCGAAGCCCGGCCCCCGTCCTGGAGCACCGCCCATCGGGCCCGCGGAAGCGGCGCTGTTGTACTGCTTTTGCAGGTTTTCGAGGGAGCGCGCCATTATGCCGCCTCCTTCCCGTCCACCTGGGAGTGGTAGATCTCCTGGTAGGCCGTGTTGGACTTCAACAGCGCGTCGTGGGTGCCGATGCCGGTGATGGCGCCGTCGTCCATGACGATGATCTTGTCCGCCTCCATCACGCTGGTGATGCGCTGGGCGATGATGATCTTCGTGGAATCCCGAAGCTCGTTTTTGAAGGATTCGCGGATGGCCGCCTCGGTGGCGGTGTCCACGGCGGAGGTGGAGTCGTCGAGTATCAGTATCTTCGGGTGCTTCAACAGCGCGCGGGCGATGCACAGCCGCTGGCGCTGGCCGCCGGAGACGTTCACGCCGCCCTGCTCCAGCTCCCGGTCATAGCCGTCGGTGAAGTCGCGTATGAAGCCGTCGGCCTGGGCGCTCTTCGCCGCCGCGGCGATCTCCTCGTCGGTGGCGTTCTCGTCGCCCCAGCGCAGGTTTTCCGCGATGGTGCCGGAGAACAGCACGTTCTTCTGGAGCACCATGCCCACGCCCTCGCGCAGGTGGTAGAGGCTGTAATCCCTCACGTCGATGCCGTCCACCAGCACCTGGCCCTCGTCCACATCGTAGAGGCGGGGGATCATGGAGACCAGCGTGGTCTTGCCGCAGCCGGTGGAGCCGATGATGCCCACCGTCTCGCCGCCGTTGATGGTCAGGCTCACGTCCCGCAGCACGGCGTTTTCGCTGTTTTTGTAGTAGCGGAAGGTGACGTGCCTGAACTCCACGTCGCCGCGCTCGACCCGGGCGTCCTTGTGGGCGGCGTCCGCGTCGGACAGGTCCAGCTTCTCCTCCATGACCTCCCGGATGCGCTTGGAGGACGCGAGGGCGCGGGAGGAGTTCATGAACAGCATGGACATCATCATAAGGGAGATCAAAATCTGCGTGATGTAGGTGATGAAGGCGTTGAAGTCGCCCAGGGGCATGTCCCCGGCGATCACGTGTTTGCCGCCGAACCAGATCACCGCCACGCTGGTCAGGTTCATCAGCAGCATCATCATCGGCAGCATGAAGATCACAACGCCCAGGGCGCGCATGGCGGCGTCCTTCAAATCCTGGTTGGCGCGGGCGAACTTTTCGTCCTCGTGCTTTTCCCGCACGAAGGACTTGACCACGCGGATGTTGGTGAGGCTCTCCTGGATGGTGGAGTTGAGGTGGTCCATCCGCTGCTGCATGGCGGTGAAGCGGGGGAAGCCCACCCGGATGATCAAAAATTCCACCAGCGCGATCACCGGGATGGTGACCGCCAGCACCCGCGCCAGCTCGGCGTTCAACGCGATGGCGGCGATCAGCGCGCCGATCATCATGCCGGGGGCGCGCAGGAACATGCGCAAAAGCATGTTCACGAAGTTCATGAGCTGGGTGACGTCGTTGGTCAGGCGGGTGACCAGCGAGCCGGTGGAGTACTTGTCAATGTTGGCAAACGAGAACTGCTGCACCTTGGCGTACACGTCCCGGCGCAGGTCGGCGGCGAAGTTCACCGCGGCCTTGGCGCCGAACCACGCGCCGCCCACGCCGCCGCCCATCATCAGAAGGGCGGTGAGTATCATCAAGAGGCAGGTCAGCGCGATGAAGCCCACGTCGTGGTTCTCCACGCCGATGTTCAGTATGCGGCTGTACCACAGCGGCATCAGTACCTCGCCCAGCACCTCCACGATCATGCACAGCGGCCCCAGCACGAAGTATTTCCAGTAGGGCTTGACGTATTTGGACCATTTCACGGGCGGTTGACTCCTTTCGGGGCTTCCGGCAAAGTCAGGATAGCCTGACTGGATTATAGCACAGCGCGAAATATTATTCAAGCGCTGTCAGAATAGCTGTCCCGGCAGCTTCAGCTTCTCCTTCGGCGGGAAGAGGGCGTCGAAGCGCTCGAAGGCTTCTTTATCCTGCTCGGCGGCGAAGTAGCCCTCCGGCGGCGCGTACACGCCGGTGATGCCGTCCAGGTAGCCAGGGATCAGCACCTTGCACAGGAAGAAGGAGGCGTCCGTGCCCTCCGGCAGGCCGTGGTAGCGTATGCCGCAGTCGCTTGCGAAGGTGAAGCCGCTCCTGCCGTAGAAGTCGATGTTGCCCTCGAAGCACAGCGCGCCGCAGCCCAGCGCCGTCGCGCGGTCGAGCGATTCGTCCAGCAGGCGCTTGCCGTAGCCCTGCCGCTTGTATTCCGGGGCGATGCAGATGGGCCCCATGGTCATGATGGGGATGTCGCGGCCGTCGTCTGACTGTATGCGGGCGCGCATGAACATGTTCTGGCCGATCAGCGCGCCGTCCGCCTCCATCACCAGGTCCAGCTCCGGCACGAAGGCGGGGTCGTCCCTGAGCCGGTGCAGCACGAAGTGCTCGTAGCAGCCGGGGCGGTACACGTTCCAGAACGATTCCCGGACGAGCTCTTCCACCGCGCGGTGGTCGTCGGGACGTTCCCTGCGAATGACGATGTTGGATGGATTCATGGTCTGTCACCTCATGTCTTTCAGTTGATTGCGGGCGTCCTCCAACAGGGCGTCGAGGGTCGACAGCACTGCCGAACCGTCCGCCGCGCCGTCATGGACGCTGTACAGCAGAAACATCGGCGCGTAGAACGCCACGGCCCGTGCCCGCGCCCGGGGAAGCCCCAGGCTTTTGAACAGGTCCGCCATGTAGCCCACGGGCCCGGCGGCCAGGTACTGCTGGTACAGCGCGGCCATCTCCGGGCTGCGGTACTGCTCGAGGGTCAGCATCCTGCGAAACGCCGAGGCGAACGGGTCCTCGGTCCAGTAGCGGAACATGGCCTTGGCGAAGTCCACCATGCGGTCGACGGTCGCGGCGCGGTAGGCCTCCGGCATGTCGACAAGCGCGCCCGCGGGCATGCCCCCGGCGTCGGCCTGCGCCGCGTCCCGCCGTTCCATGCGCGCTACGATGCTGTCGAAGATGTCCCGCTTGTTGCGGTAGTGCCGGTACAGCGCGCCCTTGGTGATGCCCAGCGCCCCCGCGATGTCGCTGACCGACACGGCCTCGTAGCCGTTCTCGGCAAACAGTTCAAGCGCCGTCCACAGTATGCGCTCCTTCGTGTCGCCCACGCGATCACCTCCCAAAAATGAAGTAAACGCCCGTTTACTATCATTATAGTAAACGGGCGTTTACTTGTCAAGCCCTATATTATTCGGCGTCGGCCAGCTCGGTGTTGGGCACCAGGTATTCGTCCGCGCCGCAGTCCGGGCAGCCGGACTTGCCTTCCTCGAGGGCCTTGTCGCGCTCGATCAGCGTGTACGCGCCCTTGAACTTAGCGCACTCGTCGGAGGTGTGGCACAGGCCGTCCTCGTCCATCCACAGGCAGGCCTTGCCGACCAGCGCGGTGTCGGGGGCGTCGCAGGTCTTGCAGCGCTTGTACTTCGAGGTGATCTCAGAGAGCTTGTACGCCTTGGAGCCGGTCATGCCCTGGCACACGCTGCGGCGGTGGTAGAACTTGCCGTTGCTGGAGTGATACACCTTGGCGTCGCCCGCGGGCTTGAGCGTCGTGGCGGGGGAGACCTTCTCCGCCTCGGGGACGGGGGTGGGCTCCGGCGTCGGGGTGGGGGTGGGCTCGGCGTTGACGATGGCGAAGATGTCCGCCTGGCACTCCGGGCAGGGGGTGTATTCGCCCTTGAGGGCGTCCTCGAGGGGGATCAGCGTCCACTGGCCCTCGAACTTCGCGCATGCGTCGGTGGTGTGGAAGACCTTCTTTTCGTCCGCCCAGACCACGTCCTTGGCCTCCAGAATGGCGGCGTCGGGGCTTGAGCAGGCGTTGCAGTTCTGCTTGCCGGCCTCGACGGCCTCCGCGAGGGTGTGGGGCTTGGCGCTGTTCATCTTCTTGCAGCTCGAGCGCATGTGATACAGCTTGCCTTCTTTATTATAGTACACCGTGGCCTCGCCCGGGGCCTTCACCGGCACGTCGGGTACCGGGGTCGGGGTGGGCTCCGGCGTCGGGGTGGGGGTGGGCTCGGGGGTGGGTTCCTCCGTCGCCTCCGCGCCCTCCGCGGCGGTCCACTGGATGCCCTCGCCGCCCTCCGGCTCATCGGTGGGGGTGGGCTCCGGCGTGGGGGCCGGGGTGTCGGTGGGCGCGGGGGTCTCGTCGGGCTTGAACTCGCCCGCGGCGGTCAGCGTGCCGTCGGACAGCGGCTTGCCGCTCTCGGGATCGGGCGTGTTCTCGGGCAGGCTGATCTCGATGAGCTCCGGCAGCGCGTCCGTCACGTCCGGCGTGACCTCCGGCGCGGCGGTGTCGGCGGGCGCGGGGGACGGCGTGGCGTCCGTCGTGCCGCGCAGCTTGTCGCGCAGGCCGCCGGTCAGCTCGACCGCCTTGTCGATGCCGTCGGCCAGGTTGTTCATCACGGGCTTCGCGGCCAGATCGGCGCAATCGGTCATGACGTCCCAGGTCTCCACGCCCTTCTTGTAGGCCGCGTCGCCCGCCACCGCCACGTCCGCGGCGGCGCGGTTGAGCCAGTCGTTGGCCTTGTCCTGGAACTCGGTGTACTTCGGGTTGTCTACGTGGATGGTCAGCGCGAACACGATCAGGAACACGCTCACGCACAGCGTCAAAAGGGAGATGAGCAGCTTCGTGCCCGCCGACATGCGCACCTTCCTGCGCCACAGCATCACGATGCCCACCGGCCACACGACCAGCAGGACCAGGAAGGTCAGCAGGATGTACAGTATGCCCGCCTTCGGACGCCGGGGCTTTTTGCGGTTGTTGCGACCGCCGCCCGCGCCGCCGCCGTAGCCGGGGCGCTTCTCGGAGCGCATCACGTAGCCGCTGTTCCTCCTAAAGGCGAAAGCCTGCAAGATCCCGGGCTTTATGGCCTGATCGAATGTCATCTGCATAGTATATCACCTTTCCGAACGCCGTCGCGCTCATGGAAAATCATGCGCCTATCCGTGCCCACAGGACACCATTACACCGTATATTATAACAGAAGTGGCCCCAATACTCAAACGACAACATTGTGACTTATTTTAAGCGCAAAATAGTGTTGCCAGTCACCATTCAACCGCAGGGCGAATGGTGACCCAATATTCCACGAAAATTAACCTTGTTTATAGAGGAAAAGAGGCAGGAATGTCGAAAATGAGAAGTTGGGTTTCGATGGATATTTTATCTGATGCAATACAAGCATGGAGGGAAAGAAAATGAATGTGGAACGCAATCTACCCGTCGTTCGCGAGCGCAAGCTGGCGATTTTGAAGGGTGACGCGACCCTCTGCGAACAGCAGAAGGCCGCGGGCAAGCTCCTCGCCCGGGAGCGCATCGCGCAGCTTCTGGACGCGGCGAGCTTCGTCGAGCTGGACGTGCTCAACGCGGACGCCGGCGTGGTCACGGGCTACGGCCTGATCGACGGCGCGCCCGCCTATGTGTACGCCCAGGACTTCACCGTCAAGGGCGGCTCCGTAGGCATGGCGCACGCCCGCAAGGTGCTGAAGGTGATGGAGCTGGCCGAGAAGACCGGCGCGCCGGTGTACGCCATACTGGACACCGCGGGCGCGCGCCTGGACGAGGGCATCGACGCCATGAACGCCTACGCGCTGATGGCCGGCAAGGTCTCCGCGCTGTCCGGCGTGGTGCCGCAGGTGGCCATCGTGCTGGGCCAGTGCGGCGGCATCGCCTCCGCCATCGCGGGGATGAGCGACATCACGATCATGAGCAAAAACGGCGCGCTGTTCGTCAACGGCCCGCAGGTGGTCTCCGCCGCGGCCGACAAGGAAGTGAGCCTGGAGCAGATCGCCGGCTGCGAAGCCTCCATGAAGTCCGGCATGGCGCAGCTCGTCGCCGCGACCGACGAGGCAGCCATCGCCATGGCCCGCAGGCTGGCCGCCTACCTGCCCTGCAACAACATGGACGAGATCATCGGCGACACCGCGGACGACGTCAACCGCGAGCTGGGCGACCTGAACGCGCTTGAGCAGGTGGACGACGTGCGCGACATCTTAAAGCGCATCGCGGACATGAACGAGATCGTGGAGCTGTCCGAGGGCTTCGCACCCTCCATGGTCACCGCCATCGCCAAGATCGGCGGCAGCACCGTGGGCTTCATCGCCAACCAGCCCGGCAGGGACGAGGGCCGCATCACCGTCTACGGCGCGAAGAAGGCCTCCCGCTTTGCCAGCTTCTGCGACTGCTTCTCCATCCCGGTGATCACCGTGGTGGATTCCATGGGCATGAAGATCTCCACCGCGCCCCAGGGCGAGCTGGCCCGCGCCGGCGCGCAGCTCATGTACGCGCTGACCGAGGGCACCAACGCCCGCGTCGCGCTGGTGATCGGCAACGCCATCGGCACCGCCTACGCCGCGCTGGCCTCCCGCGCCGCCTGCGACATGGTGTACGCCTGGCCGGGCGCCGTGATCAGCGCCGTGACCCCGAAGATCGCCGTGCAGCTCAACTGCGCCGACGAGCTGAAGACCGCCGACGATCCCTTCGCCAAGCGCGCGGAGCTGGAGGAAAAGTACATGGCGGACGTGGCCGACGGCGTCAACGCCGCGGTCAAGGGCTATGTGGACGACGTGATCGAGCCCGCCCAGACCCGCCAGATCCTGGCCGCCGCGCTGGAGATGCTCTCCGGCAAGCGCGAGAGCAAGCCCGCCAAGAAGCACGGCAACATGCCGCTGTAAGGAGGGTGTGAGATGGGTATTTTGAATGCGCTGTCCTATGGCGGCATCACCGCGGTCATCGGCATGTTCATCGTCTTCCTCGGCCTGACGATACTGATCTGCGCCGTGAAGATCATGGGCGCCGTGTTCGCCGGCATGACCGCCAAGAAGCAGGCGAAGGCCAAGGCCGCGGTGATCGAAAAGCCCGCCGCGCCGAGCGCGCCCGCGCCGGACGCCGCGCCGGAGCCCGCGGTCGAGGAGGAGGTCACCGACGACAGCGAGCTGATCGCCGTGATCGCCGCCGCCATCGCCGCCTTCGACAATTCCGGCAAGTCCCTGGTGGTGCGCAGGGTGCGCAAGGTCTCCGGCTGGAACCGCGCCTCCCGCACCGAGCAGGTTTACAGGTTCTGACGATCCATACGGGGAAAGCTCCCCATTACTGAAATAGTTTAGGAGGAATCACCATGCGCAAGTTTGCGATTACCGTTAACGGTCAGTCCTATGAAGTGGAAGTTGAAGAAATCGGCGGCGCCCCGACCTTTGCCGCCGCGCCCGTAGCCGCGCCCGCCGCCGTTCCCGCCCCCGTGGCCGCCCCGGCCCCCAAGGCCGCCGCGCCGAAGGCCGCCGCCAAA
>CADASI010000001.1 GCA_902790525.1 uncultured Eubacteriales bacterium | reverse complement strand
CTTGTCCACGCGGCTCTGATCGATGCCGGGCATGAACACCTCCGTCGGCTCATCTCGAAGCGGACAGGTGTGGGTCAGCACGACATCCGCCTGCCAGCCGTGCGCCTCCAATTGCTGCTCGGCTCTTCGCCGGGTTTCTTCATCCGGCTGCTCATCCGGCCACCAACCCCAGCCATTGGCGAGCCGGTAATACTTGTCCACGCTGTATGCGCCGCCGACGGCAAATGTCTGCACCCCATCAAATGAATAGTACGAACCGTCCACGGCAAACAGCAGATTCGGATAGTCGTCCTCTACATATACTTCTCCCTCATTCCACAGCACGGTGTGATAGGATTGAAACGACGCCGGACGCTGTTCGTGGTTGCCGTGTATGGAAAAAAGCGTCAGAGGGAGTTTAGCCAGCTGCCGCTTCAGATCCCGATCCCGCTTCCCACCATAGTAATTAATCCCGGCATCACCGAGTATGATGAGGATATCCTCCTTGGATGTATCCATACGTTCACAGAATCGCTCGATCCTGCCGAAATCCCTGTGGGTATCTCCAGTAATATAAATCATAGAATACCGCCTTTACTCATTGTGGTCGCCTGCCGCAACAAATCCCCCATATGATCGATTCTACCAGATGTGTATTGCCGCATCAATCCCACAGCCCATAAAACCACTGGCAGAACAGCTGAAAAGCCTCATCCTTGCACTTTACCCGATATCTGTCTATCTCCCGGGATTCCTGCAGGTATTCCTCTGCAATGTCCCGATATTCATCAACGTCGCGCAGCGTGTAAAGGCGATGGCCATGGCTGTTCTCGTCCTCGGGTTTTCTGAGCTTCTCTCCGAACATGCCATATTTCTCGATAAACTCCCGGTATGCGGCCCAATACGTTTCTTCGTGTGAGTTTTTCCTCTCGCAGCGTTCTTCGTCCGCTTCATGGAAGAGAAAGATCATCCTGTCCAGTATTGTGTGCCATTCCACCAACCCGCTCTGAAAAGCCTTCTGCTCTTCATCTGATTCGGTTCTGTTATCCCCAGTGACACGATTGAAAGCTTCCACGCTGATGGACCGGCTGACCGTAGGTCCTTCAGAGCAAGGGAATCCGGTTCCATTATCCCTCAAATCTTGAATCATATCAGGGATAACATCCAGAAACCAGTGATAGAGATTCCAGGCATCCATGTCGCAATATCCCTGGCGGATGCGCTGTCCTGCAAAACGCAGTTCCCTGGCAAACCATCTGATAACGCCGGCCAGTCTGTGGAAGTGCCAGGCGTATCGCAGCTCTTCCCAATCGAATAATCCGTTTCCCTTTTTCCTGTTCATTTCTCCTCCTGGCCATAAATACCTTGAGCAGCAGAGAACGACCTGCTGCTCACATTGCCACAATGATTCTTCGTCGTAAAACACGCCTGCCATACAGCCATGCGGGAAACCTCAGGCCAACCGCTTTGACGCCCAACCGTGCCGATGGATTTCAGCATGTTGCCATGCCTGCAGCAGGTTGTCCGAAATCAGTTGTCCGTTAAAGGGAATACCGTTGTCATCTCACTGTTCACCGAATACCGTTGACCGAAAACCGATGATAATCGGAGCCAGATTCTTTTGCATACAGGATTCGAACCTGCAACCTACAGCTCCAGAGGCTATCGCGCTGCCATTGCGCCAATGCAATTCCGGCATATCATGCCGCTTCAGATCAACCAGTTAAGCGAGCTGGTGCTGAAACATGTAACTTAACCCCGTTACAGGGAAAGCGGGTTCGAGGTTTTCGTATGGCAGGCATGAATGATCAGAACTCGATCACCGTGGTGGCGTTGGAGACTTTGATCTGCGTCTCCAGCTCGGCGAGCAGTTTCTCCTTCTTTTCCTTCATCTCCGCCATTCGCTTCTCCGCACCAAGCGGATCGACCAGCTCGGTAGTATTCTCCCTCACATAGGCCTCCACCACCTCCAGGGGCTTATCGTCGCGGGTCTTGCCATCCTTTCCAAGGATGCTGAGGCGCATGGCCTCCGCCTGCTTCTCCAAAGCCTTATTCCGCTCATCGGCCAGCTGAATGCCAGCGTTGAATTGCGACTCCAGCACGCTCTGCAGCAGACCCTCGAAGTCCGTGCCTTTGGTATAGATCAATCCCTTTGCCCGCAGGCGGTTGCGCAGGGAGATCGCGCCGGCGACGGTGAAGCGACCGTAGGAGGTCTCAATCCATGTCGCAGCGTTGGAGGCGACGATGGAGGCGTCAATGCGCTGATAACGGTCAATCAGATCCATGATCTGCTGCCAGGCGGACTGTGCGGTCTTGCCGAATTCATCCACCGTGACGCGGTCCCCGGCGGTCCGCTCCTCATTCCGCTTCTTCGTGTCCACCAGCTTTGCCTTCCGGATTTTGTCCGTGATCTTTTTGACCAGCAGGTCGCGCTCATCCAGCGCCTGGGTCACCAGCATCTTCTCAAGCATTCTTCCATCGCTCCTGTTTCTTCCGAATGATTCTGATTCCTGGGCAGAATTCACCCCTGTACCGTGGTCCTCATTGGGCAGTGATTCCAATATGGCTCTCTGCTGTGCTTTCCGCCGCCATCGGTAAATTGATGATTTGGGCACATGAAAGTGTTCGCAGGCCGCCCGGATACCTTTTTCCCTGAATACCTTCAGTGCTTCCTGGCGTGTTTCCTCTGGGTATGGAATCATATCGTATCTCCTCCACAGCGGCAGTATTTCCTCATGAACCAAATAATGAAGGCTCTCCGTTGCCGCGTATTGTAGCACGAAAAGCCTTCGCTGTCGCTGGTTTTGGACAAAACGTAAGGGCAAACAGGCAAATCATAATCACGAGCATGACTGTCAGTTTATCCTGCATAAACCGATAGTCATATCCTGCCCTCACGTTTTCAGGTCGATAAACCGAGGGTTATGCTCGCCACCATTGGTTTATTCCATGGATCACACTCCTATGTCTATAATATGATCATTCTACATCACCCCCTGCCCTCTCGCAGAATGCGCTTCAGGGCCGTGGCGGCTTCCACCAGAAACCGCTTCTCCTCATCGGTGCAATCATTCAGAATCTGCTGGAATTCCACTTCATTCACGAGTCGCGTATGCCTGAGATTCTCTCCGAGAAGCATATCTGCCGTGATACCGAGGAGGTTCGCCAGATCGACAAGCGTCTCAAGGCTTGGGTGCTTGATGCCGCTCTCGATATAGCTGATGTAGGTCGCGGATTTGTTGATTCCTTCGGCAACGTTGTTCTGCGACAGATTCCTCTGCCTTCTGTAGTTCCGGATGCGCTGGCCGATGACGTGATAATTGAGTGACATGGGATTCCCTCCTTCAAATTTTGTCACTCCTATTATCATGTATAGACTATATTGAAGTCTCTACTTTATATTCATTTCCCGTGCCAGAGCATAAAATAAAGATTGATATTTCGTGTATAGCTTATAAGATGATAAGAAGGTGATGTTGTGCAGAACGGTAGCATGAGCAGTGCCGCAGAGATCGGCGCGCGCATCCGCGAGGCACGGCTCGCCCTGAAGATGAGCCAATCGGAGCTGGCCGAGAAATCCAACATCAGCCTCCCGCACATCAGTGAGATCGAACTGGGAAAGGCGGACATCCGGCTCCAGAGTTTCATCCGTATCATTGAAACACTGCAGGTATCCTCGGATGCGATTATCAAGGCCCGGGTTCCCGCCGTATCGCAGCTGCTCTATCAGGAATACGCGGATATTCTTGCCGATTGTACGCCGGACGAAATCCAGGCCCTGATCCGGATCACAAAGCAATTAAAGGAAACCATGCGGACGCATAAAACCGAAGAGTGACAGGGAGCGACATCGATTCGTCGCTCTTTCTTTTGTTAAATTTCCCATTTTCCATCTTTTGATAAACTGGCAGTCATGGGCTTGACAGCCGGTTTATTCCATTTCCCCATGATTGCATATATAGTAGGTGCATAAACTGTAATGGAGGCACTTCCGTGGAAAACAACAAAAATCCCAACACCGGTTCCAGCTTCCCGTCTGGTCTGCAGATGAGCCTGTGGGATGAGATGCGCCGCACTAATGGCGAGCCGCCCATGCCAAACCCGTTTGCGCTGAGCCCGGAGGAAGAGCTGCGTCGGCGAAAGATCGCCGAGCACAAGGCCTGGCTGACCAGTTTCCCGCATGAATGCCCCAGCCCCTTCAAGCATTACCGAATCGGGGTGTACATCCGCTTCTTCAACCAAACCAAGCATTCCAACTACCTCGATTATCACAAGCAGCAGTTCATCGACACCATTGGCCTCTGCCCCAATTGGACGCTTGTGGATTTCTATGTGGATGAGGGACAATCGGCCCCCAACATGGAGAGCGCCATGGAATGGTGCCGCCTCCTGGACGACTGCTTTGCCGGGAGAATCGACCTGATCATCACCCAGAAGGTCAGCAATGTCACGCGAAAGGCCGAGGACATCACCCTTGTCTCCCGCCTGTTGGCGGCAATGCCCTGCCCTGTTGGCATCTATTTCATTTCCGAGGACATCTTCACGCTCGCAACGTACTACCAGGAGGATCTGAGGGATCAGGGCTTCATTCCCCGTGGCTGGTGCGCCCTGCCCGACGAACCGGAGGAAGAACTGTTGCCGTGCGAGTGCTATCCGGATGCAAATGCTGCCGGCATGGCGGAAGGCGGTGCGCTGAATGAGTAAGGAACCGTTGTCGAAGGCGCAGGTCAAGGAGCGGATCAGGCAGCGCATCCGTGTTCAGATCGATGAGAACAATTATGAATACTTCCCCGAAACGATCGTCACGGATCGTTACGACAACGACATCTATCAGCGCGTTGCGGTGTATGTACGGGTCTCCACAGATGATCCCAGGCAGACGACATCCTACGAACTCCAGAAGAAGTATTATGAGGAATTCGTGATCAAGCACCCCAAGTGGGAACTTGTGCACATCTATGCCGACGAGGGGATCAGCGGAACCTCCCTGAAGCACAGAGACGAATTCCTCCGGATGATAGAGGCCGCCAAGGCCGGGAAAATCGACCTCATTATCACCAAGAACGTCAGCCGGTTCGCGCGGAACGTGAAGGATTTCCTCGAAATGATCCGCATGCTGTCGGATCACAGGCCGGCCATCGGCGTATTCTTCGAGTCCGAGTGTATCTATTCCCTGAATGAGCAATCCCAGATGGCGCTGTCCTTCCAGGCGACGATGGCGGAGGAGGAATCGAGAAACAAGCACAGGAGCATGGAAACGTCGCTGCGCATGCGACTGGATCATGGGCTCCCGCTCACCCCAAAGCTGCTCGGGTTTGAACATGACGAGAATGGCAAGCTCGTCATCAATCCGGAAACGGCCCATATTCCGAAGCTTATGTTCTATATGTACTTGTACGGATACTCGACCCAGCAAATTGCGGACGCTCTGACCGAGGTAGGAAAGATCACCTATCGCGGAAACGCGAAATGGTCGGCAGGCACCGTGCTCCAGGTCCTGAGGAATGAGCGCTATTGCGGTGACGTATACACACGCAAGACATTTACCCCGGATGTGATTACGCACAAGGCAGTGAAAAACCGGGGCGAGCGTCCCCGGAGCCTGTACTACAATGAGCACGACGCGATCATATCCCGCGACGACTATATCGCTGTCCAGCATATGCTGAACAACTCGAAATATGGAAACGAATCCATACTGCCGGAATTGAGGGTCATCAGGGATGGACTGCTGAAGGGCTTCGTCATCATCAATCCGCGCTGGGGTGCGTTCAAGGAGAACGAATATCTCAGTGCCTCGGCCAGTGCTTACGAAGGTGAAGAGACAGCTGCCGGCAAGGAAGAACTGAGCGTCACCGTGAAGCCGGGAGATTTTGATTTATCAGGCTATGAGATTGCGCGCCTGGACTTTCTGGATTCAATACATACCCCTTCGGTGACCTTCTATGATCGCACCATCAAATTCAGTGCGGAGTGTACGAATCGCATGAAGACAGACGGTCGGGTCGAACTGCTTGTACATCCCACCGAGCGGAGATTCGCTGTACGCCGGGCCGACAAGGGGAACCGCAACGCTGTTATATGGAGTCAGGCCTACGATGGAAAACGCAACCAGCCCAGAAGCTTCGGCTGTTCGGCTTACTATGATACCCTGTATTCACTGTTCGGCTGGAACCCGAACTATAAGTACAAGGTCTTCGGAAATCTGTTCAAGAACGGGGAAGAGGAGGTATACATCTTCAATGCCGTGGACGCCTGCATGTACATCAAATCAGGAATCGTCTCCTCCGAAACCGGTGAAACGGGAGCATCCAGCACACCGCTGAACGTCTCCGGCAAGCACGTCGGCGCTGTACCCGCCAATCGCATTCATTCCTTTGGCAAGGACTATTATCTGGAAAAATCACTGGCGGAACTCCGTTCACAGACCAGGGAGCAGTGGCAGCTTCGGATTGAGGGTCAGCTGTTCAATTGCGGCGTTCATCTCAACGTGACAGGTTTTGATGAGCTTCAATCGTTTATTCAGCAGGAACTTGGCGAATGGGCGCTTCGGGAGGTAGAGAATAATGAATGACGACAATCTGCGTGATATGGATAACGCCATGAACGAATCCCCGGATCAGGACAATAGCAGGTCCGTTGGAGAAGGGATGCCGCCGGCAGCTGAGGAGATCGATGTCGTCTCCGATGAAGAGATCGAAGAGGTGCCCAGCTCCATCTTTGGGGGATTCCAGATCGTGCGAAGTGAATTCTTTTCACAGTTGCATGAGCCGGCCATTACCTTCAATCAGGGAAAGGTGGGCGTCAACTCCGCTTGCCTCAAAAAGCTCCCGAACGTCAAATACGCACAGATTCTGGTCAACCGCGAAAAGAAGATGCTGGCGATTCGTCCCTGCCAGGAGTCGGACATATTCTCGTTCCAGTGGTGTTCCTACCGCGCCAAGGATAAAAAGCGACAGCCACGCCAGATTACGGCAAAAATGCTCTTCATGAAAATCTGTACGCTCATGAAATGGAACTTGAACTACCGATACAAGATCCTTGGGAAGCTGGTCCACGCCAACAATGAGTATCTATTCATATTCAACCTGAGATCGGCGCAGACATTCATTCGCGAACCCGCCGCTGAGGGCGAGAAACCAAAGACCAGCCGGAATCCGATTTTCCCTGCGGAATGGCAGAATCAGTTCGGTATCCCCTTTGAAGATCATCAGAAGGCACTGCAGATCAACATGTTCCAGGGCTTTGCCGTCTATTCCATCAAGGACGATTCGACCGCATCGCTGAACGAGCCGGATAAGTCCTCCGGCGAGACGCCACCAATTCCACCCGAGGATCAGCAGGGAGGTGATCCTACATGACAGAAAACAATACCCCGCAGGTAACCATCACGATTGATGCAAAGAAGCCGCGCCTGCGCATCTTCAAGTCCACCATCCACCAGATGGGCGACCCGAAGTTCGTACAGCTGATGATCAATCCCGAGCATCGCAGAATCGCCCTTCGCGGGGTGGATCGCCATATCCCCGGGCAGCATGAAATCCGCGTGGACCGGCAGATGGCAAATACCGAAGACTGCGTGGACTGGTACAGTACCGACCTCATCGCGCAGCTTTGCTCGGTATTCCATGAGGTCAAGCGTGGGAACTCCTACAACCTGGCCGGCATTCTCGTCGCCAGCGAAAGAGCCGCATTCTTTGACATAGGCTCCATGACCCTGATCGAGCCGAATATGGGAGAGATATATGTCTGACAAGCTGTACGAATTAATCGTCGATGACGAGTTCTCTTCCCTGATCCGTCCGCTGACGAGTGAAGAGTATCGATTGCTGGAAGAAAACATACTTCGCGATGGCTGCCGGGAGCCGATTACCATCTGGAAAGGGATTATCCTGGATGGCCATAACCGCTACCGGATATGCAAACGATGGGATCTTCCATATCGCACAACGGAGCTGAATGTATCCAGTCGGGACGAGGCAATGTCCTGGATATGCGCCAATCAGCTCGGACGCCGGAATCTTTCCGAGGAAATGCGCAAGTACCTCATCGGTAAGCGGTACGAGATCGAAAAGAGAATCCTTCGCAGGGAAAAGCGTCCCATATGGGAACCCGTCAAAAAGCCGGATGGGTCCGATCCATCGGCTCAGGAACTCTACGAGGCCGGAAGCCATTCCTCCCGATTCAGGTCAGTAATGAAAAACCCGACGGCCGAGAGCATTGGCGAGGAATACCATATTTCGCATGGAACCGTTGAAAAATATGGCAGATTCAGCCGTGCGGTTGACAGCATTGCCGAGGTCTCGCCTGAACTCGCACCCCAGATCCTGAATGGCTCCTTCAAGGTTTCTCATGAGAATATTATCGCGCTTTCAAAGCTGGACAGTCAAAACATGCACCGTTACGCCCGGCAATTGCAGTCATCCCCCGATGAGCCCTATCTGAGGTATCTGGATACACGGAAACGGCTGACAGGTATGCAACCACCGCCAGTACGTCCCAATGCGCAGACGGCAAAAGCACGGCAGCCTCAAATGCCGATACGCACGGGAATCAAGAAGATGCCCGAATACAATCCCGATGCGGAGGTCACAGGGTTGACCCTTACCATTCCCACCTGGGGAACATCGATCCACAGGGTGCTCAATCAGTCCGATCTGCATAATATCACCCCGCAGGCCCGTGATAAGCTGATCCTTGCGCTTTCCGATTTGCAGAAAGCCATCGAAGATCTGATGAGCGCCATCAAAGGAGTGACTTGAATGGATTTGCCGACGACCACGGGGTTTCAGCAGAATATGTTCGTGCCCAAGGTGCATTTTGAACTGATCCCGATCAAGGAACTGGTATCCAACCAGGACTATCAGCGCGCCCTTTCCATTGCCCACATTCGTCGCGCGGTGGAGAACTTCGACCTGTATCAGATCAATCCCGTCAAGGTCAGCCGCAGAAATGGAATCAACTATGTCTTCAATGGCCAGCATACCATAGAGATTGTCGTCGCCGCTTCCGGCTCCAGGGATACGCCGGTCTGGTGCATGATCTATGAAGACCTGTCGTATGTTCATGAAGCCAGCGTATTTGCCGATCAACAGAAATTCGTCAAACCGCTCACACCCATGGAGACATTCACGGCACACATCGAAGCAAAAGAGAACAAATACCTGATGATCCAGGATCTCGTTCACTCGTATCATCTGGAGATCAGCAATATCCGTCAAAACGGGAACATCCTGGCCGTCGGCGCGCTTGAGTATATCTATGACAAATATGGCTATCATGTCCTGGATGAAACGCTTCGCCTGTGCCTTGGCACATGGGAAGGAGAGAGATTTTCATTTTCGGCCAATATTCTGAAGGGGATCGCCCGCATGGTCTATGCCTATGGCGATGCCCTCCGTGAGGATGTCTTCAAGGAACGCATTGGGCAGCTCTCGGTCAAGCAGCTCACTCGAACGGCAAAGGAACGACGGCCCGGAGCCCTGGGTTTCTCGGAGGCCATGGTTATCCAGTACAACAGACGTTGTAAATATCGCTTGTCGCTGCAAAGGCTGTACAGCAAAAACCTCGACGAATACATTGAGGAAGAACCGGAAACGCCCGATGAGGACGACGCAGAAGAATTGGACGAGGCCGATTAAAAAGTTTCCCCCCAAAAAGTAGGGGAAACATAAACCCTGGGGATCTTGAGCTTTTCCCCCACATTTTGGGGGAAGAAAATGGAATCCGGGACGATGAGGTCTTCCCCCATATTTTGGGGGAAAGAAGCTGAAATCCGGAGGAATACGGTTTTCCCCTACATTTTGGGGGAAGACCGCAGGGATCTGGCTATTACCGGTAATCAGGAGAATGACCGGCAGTCAGCCTTCTATTGAAGGGCCACCTTTGAAGTCGAATTTCATTGTCCCATCGGGGTTGATCCAAACCCTCTCGACGCAGTTCAGCCATAGGGTTTCGCTGAAGCCTGCAATTCTATCCTGGGAGCGAAGAATGGCGATGTAATTCTGGATGTTATTACGCTTTGCTGTGAGCGCCGTTTTCCTTGCCTCCAATGAGGAAATGCTCGTCTGAATTGAGGTGCTCTGGGTTTCGTACTCAGAAAACAGGTGCTTATACTCGTCCTGGTCAATGGCCGTGCGGGCATTATTGGAGATGCTGTCTTTCATCAGGGCAGTAATCGCATCCAGCTTGGCGCGCAGCGAGGCAAGCTCGGTATCGATTTCTGTCGTATCGCAGCGCTCTGTCATAACCGTCTCGCAAATGGAGATGATGGCATCCTTCTGTTCGATGGCCCGATTGATTGCCATCACAAAAGCATCTTCCATAATGCTGTTGCGGATTGCGGGAGTTCGGCACTGTGTCGTTTTCCGATGGCGGTTGTTGCATCTCCAGACGACCTGATTATGACAGACATCACTGCCATACAGTCCACCGCATTCCGAGCAGTAGATTTTCCCTGAAAAGGCATGTGGCGTATAATTGCGGCGGCCCTGATGAGCGCGCTTATCCATTTCGATCTGCACTGCGTCGTACATGGACGGGTCAATGATCGCGGGGTGACTGTTGCTGATATAATACTGAGCGACTTCCCCCTCGTTGATCTTACTCTTCTTGGTCAAAAAGTCTGTGCGGAAGGTCTTTTGCAACAGCGCGTCGCCCTTGTACTTCTCGTTCGTCAGTATGCTTTTTACCGTCTCGGGCCGCCAGATTTCTTTCCCCCCTGGGGATGGAATATCCCTTACAGAGAGATACCTTGCGATGTAAGAGGGTGCCTTTCCTTCCATGAACATGCGGTAGATCAGCCGAACAGTCTCTGCCTCTTCCGGCACGATCTCCGGCCGTCCATCCGACCCTTTGCGGTATCCAAGAAAACGCTTATAGGGCAGCGATACCTTGCCGTCGGCAAAGCGCTTTCTCATTCCCCAGGTGACGTTCTCGGAAATGGATCGGCTTTCCTCCTGGGCAAGGCTGCTCATAATCGTTATGACCAACTCGCCTTTGGAATCCAGCGTGTAAATCTGCTCCTTTTCAAAATACACCTCAACCCCGATGGCTTTCAGCTTGCGAACAGTAGTCAGAGTATCCACGGTATTTCTGGCGAAGCGGCTGACAGATTTCGTTATGATCAGATCGATATCCCCTGCCATCGCCGCACGGATCATGGCGTTGAACCCGTCACGATGCTTTGTTTCCGTTCCGGATATGCCCTCATCGGTATACATTCCAGCGAATAACCAACCTTCATGTTCCTTGATGTATTGGGTATAGTGCGAAACCTGATTCTCGTAACTGCTCTGCTGCTCTTCATCATCTGTAGAAACCCGCGCATATGCCGCCACGCGCCGCTTGATTGCTGCCCTGATCGGCGTCGCCGTGAATCGGTTAAGCGTTGCCGGGATCGTTGTAATGACCTTGGATACCGCCGCTTCACTCATGAGACTTCCTCCTTTTCTTTTCTGCCGCTTCTGCTCGCATATCCGGCGTCCACGAATCCCTGCGCGAAGGTTCCTGCCACCATTCTTCCTGTGTTTTTCCATCGTGGAAGGAAAATATCAGCTTTCGATTATCACAAACCGTGATATGGTCGATCTGATTCTCAAACATGGCGGGATCAAAAGTAGACATACTCATCGCCCGCGCACAGGCGTCTTCAAGAATCGCCTCCCGGATTTGCCTGGCCGGGCACTTGTCCTTGCCGAAGGTCATAAACGTATTGCACTGCCAGGCGGCAATCCCATTGTTATACCGCCGCCGGTAATGCTTCCCGCAGCGTGCGCATACCAGCTTGCTAGTAAAGGGATAGAAGGCATGGTGCCCATGGCCCTCGGGCAGGGCCGCAGCACGTCTCCGGATGTCTGCCTGCACTGCTTCAAAGGTTTCGCGGGGTATGATGGCTTCGTGATTATTCTTTATCAGGTATTTGGGGTATTCGCCCTTGTTGCGCTTGTCCCGCTTTTCCAAATGATCCACACGGAAATACTTTTGCAGCAGGAGATCGCCAACATATTTCTCGTTCTGCAGAAGCGTGCCAATGCATGTCACGGTCCATTCCCCGCCATTCTTGGCCGGAATGCCGCGCTCATTCAATTCCTTGCAGATGGCAGTGCGGCCATATCCGAGACGACGGAGCGCAAAGATAAACCGGACCGTTTCTGCCTCATCCGGAATAATGGTGATCTTCCCGTGATCCATATGATATCCATTGATTCTTACTGATGTCGGAATGCCTGCCTTGAACATATTCCGGATGCGCCACTTGCAGTTCTCAGATACGGACCGGCTTTCCTCCTGTGCAAAGGAAGCCAGAAGGGTAAGAATCAACTCGCCTTCTCCACTGGTCGAATGCAGGTTTTCCTTCTCGAAGAATACATCAATGCCGAGAGCTTTCAGTTCCCGGGTGATTTCCAGCAGCGTAATGGTATTGCGGGCAAATCGGCTGACGGATTTTGTGATCACCCTGTCGACCTTTCCTGCCCGGCAATCCGCCAGCAGACGCTGCAATTCCGGGCGATCCGCGCGGGTACCAGTGCAGGCGCTATCGGCGTAAACACCGGCATAAATCCACAGGGGATTCCGTTGGATATACTCGCTGTAATAACTCACCTGCGCTGAAAGCGAGTGCAGCATCGTATCCTTATCCAGGGAAACGCGGGCATAAGCAGCCACGCGCTCGCGCTTCAGCGTCCGGGCCTTCGAGGGTTCAATTTTCCGGATGGTGCGTTCCATTCAATTCACTCCCTTCCTGTCCTGTCTGTGTTATAGGAAGGGTCGCGTTTTTGCAAGGCTTTTCATAGCGAAGAAGAGGCAGAAATTTGTCGGCATATTTTGTCTCAAGCGCGCAGTAATCATCATCGTCAATCAGGCGACGCTCATACAGATCCGAAAGAAAGGCTACTGCGGCGATATACTGTAAGTCATGAGATGTCTGCTTTACCATAGCCTATGCCCTCCTTCCGTAGCGTCCGGCGAGGAAACAATCCCGGCAACAATAGACCTTGTGACTGGAGGGATAGCTGTAAAACGTCCGGCCACAATGCGCGCATTTCTTTTGAATGGCGTTATGCGCGTTGAGAATCCGATGCGAGTAATTCCAGGCATAGCGGCAGGTGTCTGAACAAAAGCGCTGCTTGCCCCGAGGTATGATCTTCCCGCCGCAGAAAGCACAAGCTGTCTGGCCTTTAGATTCTTCGGTTGGATTGCGGCGGGCATAGGATTTGAGTGTATTCCTGGAGACACCAAGGATCTCCGACATTTGAGCAAAACTCTTCCCCGCCCGGCGCAGGGATTCAAAGCGATCAACAGAGAATGCGGGCATACAACCCTCCTTTGAAGTTATGTTTCAAGTGTAACCGTGTACAGACCGAGGGTAAAAGAAAACCGGCTGTACCGAATGCTCGATACAACCGGAGGCAATGATGAAATCAGACGGTCTTTGAGAACGTGCCGGAAATCCAGCCGACCTGTTCGCCTACCACGACGGCGTGCCAGCCATTCATTGCGGTGGCAACGTAAGCAAGGCTGGTCCCATGCGGCAGAATGGTGATTCGGCCATATTGAGTACCAGGACCCTTGCGGATATTTACGGACGCGCCGGTGATGATGACCTGCTTTCCGCGTTCCGCAGGCGCATCGGTTCCCGCATCCGCGACATCCTTCGGATCAATCACAGCCGTCAGCGCGGCGTGGGTATCGGCGTCATACTTGCCGGTCTGCTTCACGCCCACCTTCGCCTGGAACGTGCGCACAACCGCCTCAGTGTCCTCGCCGAAGTCGCCATCGATTCCGTAAGGCCCGAGATCATAGCCGAGGCTGGCCAACGCCTTCTGCATGGCGACAACATCGGAGCCTTCGGAGCCGTTTTCCAGCATACGGGAGCCGAGGGTGATTTCGGTGGCCGGATGCGCCGCCCGCTCCTTTGTCGCGTTCGCGCCATCCGAAAGCACGACCACGGTATGGCCCTGGGTCTTGGTCACAAGGATGTCGCCGCGCAGAAGATTCGAGCTCTTTTTGCAATGGTCATCGTCGGTATACTTGTCAAAGGCCCCAGTCGCCATCAGCACCTTGGGCTGATTGGTCGTGCGGAAGCTGCCCACGGTGATTCCGGCGTAATTGACGCAGACGCGAACGAGGGCGCTGCAATCCGTCTCGACGTTCTTCGTCACCTTCGAAACGTCGAATCCGTACTGCTTGGCCTCGTTGTACAGGCTATCCCTCTGGTACTGATCATAACCGATGTGCTTGTTATCGCAAGCCGCCTGCATACAACGGGCAATCTTTTCCCGTGCCTCGGTGTCCTTAGCGCGAAGCAATACCCACCCCTTGGAGTGGGCATACCACGACTGGGTAGATACCTCCTTGCCGGTCTGATCTCCGGCAGCCCCACCGTGGGCCTGACCGTTTTCATCAATTCGGGCCGATCCGAGTTTTACGGACATAATTCTTTCCTCCAATCAAAAGGCGGCGGTCATTCGCCGTCGCCATGTTCGTTCTTGTCTTCGCGGTTGTGCAGCTGTTCCAGGATATCCCTGAGTTTTTCCGGGATGGGCAGCCCGATATACGCCGCGTTCTCCAGCAGGCTCAGTCCTTCGTTGGAAAGATAGAAGGCGATGACCGCGCCGCGCAGCGCGGAACCCTGGCCTACGACGTGGATGTCCAGGATATTCGCCACGCCCACCAGCATCAGGATCAGCACCTTCTTGCAGATGCCACGGAAGCCAACCGCCGAGGACAGCTTTTTGTCCATAATGGCGCACATGAGGCCGGTGATATAATCCAACGCCATGAAGACGATGAGCGTTATCAGCATTCCGTCCTTCCCTCCGAGGAAATAGCCGAGCCAACCGCCGATGCCTGCGGCGGCAATCTGGATTTTCGTCCAGACGAGATCAATGGTAAAGTCACGCATATACAGCTCTCCTTTTGTCGTAATACCTGGTGTTCATACCTTGCTTGTCCGAGAAAAAGCTATTCATTCAGCCGGATTGAAATGGCATCGTTTCTCACGGTCAAGGCGTCATTGTTCGTCAAATCCCACGCGGATGACCGGGTCAGATACACTTCCAGTACGTTCCTAACCTTGTCAATTGTGACCGAACGCGTTACGCTTGAGACAAGATAGTTGCTGCCTCCGGATACGGAACCGGAAGTAATCGCATAACCGCCATTGTTGGCGATATTTGCCTTGAATTGTGTGAGCGTAGCGCTATTGATCCGTTCAAGGCTTTTCCAAAGCGGTATAACAAAGTGAATGGACTTCGAGCTGCCGGTAACGTATCCCATGAATGTGCCACCGTTGATTGTGACTACATCGCCATCATGATATTCGTGGCTGGCGATTCCGGCGTTGAAATATGCGGGGAACTCACACTCGAATAGCGGATTTCCCTGGGTCGAACCGCTGAACTTCCCGAATGCCACGCCGCCTGTCGTCAAACCGGCAAGATGAACGTTCGCAAACGCCCGGGGAATGCTGCCATAGGCGTTCGTCGTTTCATACCCATTGGAAACCGTCAACAGGAAATACCAGTCCGTCGAAGCGGAAAATGTCGCGGTGACCGCGCTGGTGCTGTTTGTTATGCCGGTGATGAGATTGGAGATCGTCGCGTTGAAAGTAATCGCACCATCCGTTGGAAGCGCCGGATTGTGGGCATTTGTCGCGGTCAGCTTTATGGTGTAGTTGTGGGCCGTCAATACCGAAGTCGCACAATCGGCCGTCAGCTTTGCGGTTGTCTTGACGGCGACCGCTTCGTCATTCGGGGTGCGCTCAATCTCCAGCGTCACCTTGGGATTGTCGCGCGCTGACAGGATACGCAGGTAACTGCCATCCGGCCTGATATACAGGTTGTCGTAGTTGCCGCCATCGGAGAAAGTCGCGTTCGTGACAACCCCTATGTGGATATAGGTCTGCGCCGGATCAAGCACATAATTCGACGTATCCAGGTGATAATAGCCTTCGGCAAACGAAACGGTTCCGGTGAAGGTATGCGAGGCGTTGTTTGCCCAGGAAATGGTCTTCAGGTCAAAGCCGGAACTCCCGCCACCGCCATACAGGAACTGACTCGGGAAAGATCCCCCGTACTGATAGTTTGTGGATGGATACCGGCCACTCTGATCCACATAGCACTTTGTGATGCTTTTACCGGATACGTTTTTGATCGTGATGGAAAATGTCGCCGTTTCGCCGACCGCAACGACGGAAGGTGAAAACGACAGGGCCGTGACTTGAAAGAATCCACCGTTGAAAGATGGGAATGCCATAGTATTTCCCCCTTACGCGAGTTTGAATACCAGCCCACCGTCCGAGGATCGCCGGAGCTGGTAGTTGCCGAACTGGACATAGCTGCCCGCGAATTTCGAGTATTTCCTGCCGCCCAATACCACGTTGACCGATTCGCTGTCGATCAGCACCTCGCCGTTGGACAGATTATCGCCGACGTGCAGACCGTCGTCATCAATGCGCACGATCCGCCTGAACTCCGCCCGCGCGGCATCGGCGGTCGCCTGGGCGGTACCGGCGGCCACCTGCGCCTCATAGGCCATCTGGCTCACAGCGGTCAGCACACCGTTCACCAGCCGGTACATCGGATGCTCCGGATAGAAATACATCTGATAGGTGGAATACATATAGCCCAGGCTGATGTATGTCAGCGATTCGCTGGTCGGTTCCGTCGTCAGCCAGTTTTCGCTGGCAACTTCGAAACTGTTGCCGATCAGCGTCCCGGCGAGGTATAATGTGGCGTACTGGGTCGCGGCCCATGAACTACCGGCGTTGTTGCGCAGGGTGCAGCCGGGATAACTCAGGTAATTGTTCGTGCCGGTCGCCGCCGCCGTGATCGCCGAACCCGCCCACAGGATGGGCTTGTCCACATCGAAGATCGATCCCGCCGCCAGATGGAAGTAACCACCCGAATCCCCAACAATCACGCGGGATGCAGAAATGGCCGTTTTTGCTTTGATGACGTTGTTGAAGCGGATGCGGTCATAGGTATTGTCGTTCAACGCCCTGCCGATCCACCAGCCGGTATACGCGGTGGTTCCTATGGTCACGTTCTGGCGGTACACCATCTGCACCATGTTTCCCGCCGCGATATGCGTCGTGCATCGGGTGGTGGAGTTGATGTACACATTCTTGGCCCCGGTCGTCCCGCCTCCGGACAGCGTCAGATTGAGCGTCGCCGCCGTGCTGGTGCCCGCGAAGGGGAGCCAGTACAGAATGGTCTGGCCATCCGCTAACGAGGAAAACGAAGCGTTTCCCGTCCAGGCGCTGGTGGCGGCGGTTTGCGTTCCCACGACGCATTCCGTACTGGAAAGCGCCTTATCCGCCGAGCCTTGAGCGGCCTGGGCCTTGTTGTACGCGGCCTTCGCTGCCTCATAAGCGGAGGAAACGGATACCATGGAATAAGCCCACGTCTGATCCGAAAACACCGTGAGATCGGTGAAATACAGGGTGTTGGTCGATCCCGCCGTGTATCCCGGCTCCGTATCGCTCCATGATCCCCCGGGCGGGTTGGTTGTGGGCTTCGCGGGCTTGGCCAGCGTGGAGGATTGCAGCAGATAATACCGGGTGGTTGACCATACATCCACGACGCAGGACAGCGTGATGCTCGAAGATGCCTTGATCGCCATGGTTATCCCTCCAGCTGCGCAATGTACGTCGCCTTATTCGTCACATCTCCTGCCGAGATTGTCAGAGTCTGGCCGGTTGACGCCGCCGTGGACGATCCATCCTTATACCACTTTATCGTCCCCAGGGCCGTCAGCGCGGAGCCGGTCACTTCCACGCCGCCCTGATAGACATGCGCGGTGAGTACCGTTTCCACGGCGCTGTTCTTGAAGATCGTGCCGTTGGAGCTGGTCACGCTCATGGTGATGGCCGCAGCGCCTGTGTCGCCTTTCGCACCCTTGATGTTGTTGACATAAACCCACTTGGCGGCGGAGGCGGCACCCGCGACGGTACACTTGTACGTGTTGTAAGTGGACGTATTCAGGTACATATCGCCGACCTTGGCGCTGGTTACGCCGCTGCCCGAGAAGATCGTGGCGGTGGTGGACGTGCCGGTGATGCCGGTACCGGTGTACCATTGCGCGCTGGTACCGTTGCTGCCCTGTCGCGCCACGGAATACAGCGGATCGGAAGTGGTGTTATCCGTATAGGTGAATACCATCTTCGTCCAGAGGTACTGGCCCGCCGATACGGATGGCGGCGTCGCGGCCCATGTGCCGGTGGGCGCGGTGGTGTTGCTGCTGCCCGCCTGGTAGGTGATTGCCACGCTCGCCACGCCCTTGCCGGTATCCCCCTGCGGGCCTTGCGGGCCAGTGCCGCCCGTCGCGCCGGTGAACGCGATGGCGACGGAGAAATCCTTGTTGATCGTGATCTCACCGTCTACGACCACGGGAATCCGCACGACACCCGCCGTCGTGAAGCTCGTGCTGGCTGTGATTGTCAGCGTCGGGCTGGTGGGATCGGTATCCTTCGTCACCGTGATGCCGGTGGGCTTGGTCACCGAATTCAGGTTCACCGTTGCCGCTATCTGCTCCGAGCCGCGCATGGCGATGATTTGCGTGGTACATGATCCCGCCTTCGCCGCGTTGATCGTGCCGGGAAACGTATAGGAATCGTTCGTCAGGATGACCGAGTAAGCGTCGGTAATATCGACGATACTGATCTGGTCGCTGGATTTGATCGCCATGGGCTGTCCTCCTAATCCACAATGAGTTCACACATGAAAGTCACCTTTGCATCCACATCCTCCGGCGACAGGGTAAGAGAAAAGCCGCCAGCGCTGATCCGGGAATCATCGGCGGAAATGACGCCGAAACGATCCTCGTCCAAACGCTGCCAGCTCCATTGGATATAAGCGCCCGCGCCGAATACCCGCCGCAGACCTGTCATATCGGTAATACGCTCCGGCCCGCGATAGATCACGGCGGAGAGCGTCGTGGATACCAGGTTATTCTTGAATACGGTGCCGCGCGAGGAATCGATGCGCAATACCGTCGCCGGTTCGCCATCCGCCCCGGAGATATTGACCGGAGGGGATTGTGTGGTGGTGCCGTTCACATAGGTCGTGACGGTTTTCTGCCACACATATCGGCCTTCCTGATGCTCGGGTGGTGTCGCGCTCCATCCGGTCGCCGGAGCCGCGCTCGGGGATTCCCCGGAAGCGTACAGGATCGACGTCCCGGCGACAGCGCCTTCCGCCAGCGTCTTCGCCTCGGATGCCTCGCCCGCTATGATCGTCAGGGATTTCCCGGCGACGATCTCGCTGGTACTCAGCCGCGCTATAAACGCCTCTCGCGCGAAAAGCTGATCCACATCGATCCGTGCCGCGTCGATTCGATTGACCAGCGCGTAGGTCGCTAACAGATTCGTTGTGCTGAGATTGTCGGCCAGGATGTCCGTTTCCAGGATCACCCGCCCGGCATCCGTCTCGCCCGCCACGATTTCTTCTTCCGTCACCGTCGCCGGGGTTGCCGTGACATTGCCGTCGGAATCCACATCGATAGTATAATAACTGCCGTTGCTGGCCTTGACACACAGGTTGCCGATGGTCGCGCTGATCACCTGGGCGTAGGCGACGCGGAGATTGTTTATCATCACGTCGTCGCCGACTCCGAAAGATAAGTTCAATGCCTCGGCGACCAGATGCGTGACCGTCGCCCGGTCAAATGATGCCGTCCCGCAGGTGATAACCGTGAATGCGGCAAGGCCAGCCGCCAGGGTATCGGTATCAATATCACTTACCGTGAGGGAACCGATCTTTGCCGTGATCGCGGACAGCGCCCCGGCGTCCACGGAACCGGCGGCCAGCTTTTCGGCGGTGACAGCGGCGGCGGCCAGCTTCTCCGTCGTGATCGATTCGGCGGAAACATGGCCCGCAAGTATGGAATCCGCGCGCAGCTGCATACTGCCGACGCTGTTGATCGCCAGCTTCGCCCCGGAAATACTGCCTGCCGGAATCTGCCGGGAGGAGATCATGGAGCCTTCCAGCGTATCCGCGATGGTGCCGAGGGTCATGGAGGTATACCTTTTGATCAGGCAATCATAGGTATATTGCGTCAGCCGCATGGACACGGAAATCCCGATGCGCGGAGCGACCACCCGGACGGCGTCCCCCAGATAGATGTTCTGCAGCAGATGATAGTCCCGGTATTCCTCGGTTTCCGCCGTATTGATGAAATCGACGGTCAAGGTCACGCCCGGCACATCGCAGCCCTTATCGAATTCATCCTGCGCGGCCTGGCGCATTTCCGTATAGCATTGCGCCTTGGTCTTCTTGTCGTCGCCCTTAGGAACCTCCCGCGCGCCGGATACCGGCAGGTGAATCCATTTCGGATAAACATACTGGCCGACATACGGACTGTCGATGAACACTTCGGGCAGCCAGAGCGTATTGCCATCCTTATCCTCGCCGGTGGGCATGATCCGTGTGACCACATCGGTGGTATCCACGTCATAGCTGACCCCGAGGAGGTTCTTGCCTTCCCGAATCTGGATGTCGGTATCATCGCCCACGCGCTGTACGACGTACACGTCGAACCAGTCGCGGGCCAGCTCTCCGCCGTACAATTCCAGCAGCCCGCCGTCGCCCATGATGGCGTCCACGGGATTCACGTTCTCCAATTCCATCTCCGAGGACGTGGAAGCCAGATCGGAATAGAAGTCGAATTCATGCTCCGTGAGGCATCCGCCGCTGATGGCGTCCACAACGCCGGAACCGGCAAGGGTCGATCCCGGCTTGAGTGTCTTGAGCATGTTATCCAGCAGATCATAAAAGATATGCCGGGCATAGACCGTCACTTTATCCAGGGAGGGGACAATCCGGTATATCCGGAAGGGCTGATCCCGCAGCTGCTGCGGTTCGATAACCTCGCCGGTAGCTTCGGCTTTCCGGTATTTGGTTTCCACATAGGTCAGGTGGGCTTTGTTCATGTATCCGTGCTTGCCGTCCGGGCCGGTGACCTCATACCAGGTCGTTCCTTTATTGAGGATGACGACCTTCTTTCCCTTCTTGTATTTTGCCAGGATTTTCCCGTTACTCTTGGCCTTCGCCCGGATCGGGCGGTTCGAGGCATTCGTCTTATAAACCTCATAGCTCTCCTGGGAAATCATCTTGACCTGAGGCGTCGCGGCGGCGGGAACCGGCACGCGGAGGATACGGCCTTCCTGCAGACGCTGCCATTTTCCGCTGTCATCCAGCGGGTGTTCGAGGGTCAATTCGTATTCCCCGTTGAGTGTTTCCGTGACGGTACAGAGGGAGGGCGAAAGCATACCCGCGCCGTTTCCGGAGAAATCTGTCGCGTCCGAGGGAAAGACGCAGATCATTTTGCCACCTCCTTACAGCGTTCGCCAATTGGGCGTGATTTGTATGCTGGTCACGTCGCCGTCCCAGCTGTAGGCGTTGTTCCCGGCCAGCAGCCGGATGAACTCGCCGTCCATGTGGCTGTTGGCCGATTCATTCCCGGAATAGGCCTCCCGCAGCTCGGAATCCATGGTGATTGATCCGGACAGGTCACTCAACTCCAGAATCTCTCCGTTTATCATGATGGTCACGTCGCCGGTGCCGTTGACTGTGACAATCGGCTCCGAGTAGACGCTGCCGGGGTTGGCGATGATACCGATATTGTCGGTCAGCGTGAACGGCACGGATTCATGCAAATACAGGAAGGGCTTGCACCTGAAATTGACCGTGAACGTCTTATTGGGCCGCCCGCGCAGAATCTGCTCGAAGGGGATCTGATTCACGATCCGGGCATAATAAAAGCCGTCCTGCCGATTGGCGAAGACGACTCTCCCGGCCCCTTTCAGGTATCCAGCTATCTCGTTGATCCGGCCCGTGTTTTCTATGAAACACGTTACCGGGAGCACCATGTCCTCATATACATCAATATCCTCGATGGTGGTCAGACTGCCGGGTCGCCCCGGTACCTCGGTAAAGGTGACCCGAGGCTCCGGGATCGTGATCGGCGGATGCTCGGAAACATGGATGCCCAGGTCTGTGCATTTCACGCCATTCCATTCGAACCAGTCATTTATATCGCGTCACCTCCAATAGAAAAGCGCCGCTCATGTGAGCGACGCGCAGATCGACAAACTGGAATTTGCCGGGCAACAGCTTACAGCTTTTTACAGATGAGATCGTCATACATCAGGCAGCCGTCGCCGAACGTGAGTTCAATATAGCCGCCCTTCCGACCGAATGTGTTTTCCCCGATGGGATAGAGACGGAATGACACTTCGCCCTGCTCATCATTGGCTTCACCGTTCAAGATCACATTTATCCAAAGGTCGCCGTCCCGCATGAAAACCTCGTCAACGACAAAATCCTCGTCCTCGGGGTGCTCGTATTTTCCGCAGAAACTCTCCCAATTCGATTTGTCAGCATCGCTGATGGTGATGTCCTCGATGCCCACAATGGGCTCGGGCTCTTTGTCTCTTGCAACGGCAATCATGCCTTCGGCAAAGCTCCAGTAAGCTCGGACGTCCTCATAGTCGCGGGTGTTGGCAAAAATGAACATGCGGTCTGCATCAATGCCGCGCTCGTACCAGGTGCCGAGACCGGGCATGCCGCCGCTGTGCGCGACAATCAGGCCGATATCGGGGTCATGTTGTATGTACCACCCGAAGCCATAGCCGCCCCTTTCCTCATCGCCGGCATCTTCACCGTTGTTCAGTTTTCCCGCTGTGAACATCGTCTGCTGCTCTTCGCGGGTCAGCACAATTCCATCGCGCAAGGCCCGGTCCCACTTAAGCATATCAAATATGGTGGTATAGGCGAAGTCAAGACCGTTCAGGCCGTCTTCCGAAACCTCGAAATAGTTATCGATCTTCCTCGAATCGCTGGGAAGGATGTATCTGCCATTTTCCAACACAAGATTTCTGACAAAGCGGTCAGAAGGCGCGCCGTCCCTGCGGGTATGGAAAACACCGGTGTCTTGCATATCGGACGGTTCGAATAGGTGCTTCTGCAAAAACACCTCAAAGGAAACACCGGAAAGGATTTCCACGATCTCGGCCAGCAGGCAGTATCCGGTGTTGGAGTAAGCAAACTGCTCTGCCGGCGCAAAGCACGGTTCTTCACCGCTTTCAGTCAGGTATCGGATAATGATGCTGTTGGGAGGGATCTTCTTTTCTTTCTGCCAAAGGTCTACAAGCCATTCCGAATCATCAATATCGGGAACACCGCCGGTATGGGTCAGTAGATGCCTGATTGTGACATCTTTATAAGCGGTGAGTTCCGGGAAGTATTTGGTTATTTTGTCTTCCAGACACAGCAAACCGCCTCTTCTCAGCAGCATGATCGCCGCCGCTGTAAACTGTTTCGTGATGGAGGCCAGCTGAAAAATGCTATCCTCCCGCATGGGGAGCTTGTCCTCCGCGTCACGGAAGCCGTAAGCGCCTTTGGATACGATCTTGCCGTTCTCAGCATAGAGCCAGAGTCCGTTGAAAACGCCTCTCTCATAAGCCGCATGGGCCAGGTTTTCCATTGTTGTTTTCTTATCCATAAAGTCTTTCCTCCGCAAATCCCGATTTATATGAAACCCATTATATCACGCGAAGGACTTTGGCGCAATTCAAACCAGGAATCTGAGAGGCTCCATACCGGCTTACAAAAGCATTTCCCGGAAGATTTCAACAATGTGATAGAAGGCGTAGAAGAAACCACCCATGGTCATGATGAGAAAGATGATACAGGCCACAGATACGATTGACACCCACTGATCATCCGTGATACGATGAAACATAACTTCGACCTCCTATGCCATCCGCAGCCCGCATCCGCGCTGCTGTGTTTTCGTCAGGCCCGCTATCTCAATGGCCAGGGATCGGATGTCCTGCTTGTCCCGGACATTCATGTTGGCGACATGGAGATTCACGGTGCTGTTATTGTTGTACGTGCGCCGGTTGTCGGCGCTGCCGGTGGCCACGCCGCCCCGGGCCGCGTCGGTCAGGAATCGCGCCGCGTTCCCAATGATCCGCGCCTGCTCCTTCGTCTCGTCCTGGATGCCTTCCCCAAAGCCCTTCATGACCATGGTGCCAACCTCGTCTCGGAATACTCGGGACGGAGACTGAATCTTGAGGGCGGCCTTCGCGGCGGCGACGGCAGACTGCGCGGCGGAGCGCATTGCGCTGACCACCGAGGCGGTGCCGCTTCGGATGCCCGCCGCGAGACCGGCCATCGCGTTCCGCCCGACGCTCGAAAGCGTGGAAGAATTGAGGGAAGAGGAAACCGAGGATTTCACGCGCGTTGCCACGGATGATCCCGCCGCGCCAAAGCTATATGAATTCATCCCGGCGGCCAGTCCGGCAACGGCGGCCAGTCCGGACGGGCGAAGCGTAATCGCCGTAAGGCTGCCGTTGACAGCACGCTGTACATTACCGCTGACCGTCGATCCGGCGCTGCTCATATCCGCGCCGGTCATGCCCTCGGCAAGTCCGGAAGCGGTCTGGGAGCCGGTTTCAACGAGCATATCGGGCGTAAACGCGCCCTGGATGGCAGAGACCACGCTCTCCGCTTCTCCGGAGAAATCGTGCTGGCCCATGCCCTGCCCAATACCTGCCGCGATGTCGTCGCCGAGGGGATTGAATCGCGCGGCGGGAGAATGACTGTCGGCGGCGTTGCGCAGCGCGGTTTCGTCGTTATCGATAGTCGTCCCGGCGTCCCCGCTGAAATCGTGGGCCGCTTCGCCTTCCCCGATACCAGCTGCCACGTCGTCGCCGACCTGGCTGAGATCGCCTCCGGCAGCCTCAAATCCGGATACAATGTCCGACATGACAGTCGAGCCGGTGCTGTTCCAGTCGTAACCGTTCATGGCATCTGCCATGCCGTCCGACAGAGTAGTGCCGACCGTTCCGGCAGACGCCGCCGCTTCGCCCGCCTGGCTGCCCAGGACGGTCGTGAGATCGGAAACAATCTGCGTATACTGCTCGATCTGACTTCCGTCCAGCGCGCCGTCGTTCATGAGCTGCATACCGTTGGCCACGTATTGCGCCATGGCCTGGAAACCGAGACCGCCCTCGTAGGACATCTCGGTTCCGAAGGATTGGCCGAGATAGGTTACGCTGTCCCCCAGGGCATTCACCTTTTGACATGCCGCGTCATAAGCGGTAACATCCGGGATGCCCATTTCCTCCATGGAGGATACTTCCGCCCTGGCGGCTTCCAGGTCGCGCACGGCCTGGGCCAGTGTATGCAGCTGTTCCACCGTTCCCGACGCAGACCAGTCCTGCCATCCGAGGAAGTTGTTATTGGTTTTGTTCGCCCCGGCCTCAAATTCCAGATCCGGCCTGCCGCTGTTGGTGAATTGGCCCTCGTCAAAATTGACCTGGGAAACCGTGGCAGTTGCCTGCAGATCGACCGTGGGCAGCGTCACATTCGGATCGAGCGCGACGGCGGTGATCTTGCCGCTGCCGTCCACGGAGTAGGTCACGCCGCTCTGCGTGGTGACGGAGGTGATATTTCCCGCCGCGTCCACGGTATAGGTCGTGCCATCCGGGGTGGTGATCCCGGTGACGTTGCCGGTAACGTCCGTCTCGTAGGTGGTACCCTCGGGCCAGGACACATTCTTGATATTGCCGGTACAATTTACTGTGAAGGGATTCTCCCCACCCGTGGTGATCGACGTGACGTTACCCTGTGCGTCCACAGTGAAGGACACGCCGTCCGGCGTCGTGATTCCGGTAACATTGCCCTGGGTATCCACGGTATAGGTGACGCCGTTCGGCTTGGATACCGATGTGATGTGGCCCTCGGCGTCCACGGTGTAGACCGTACCCTCCGGCGTCGTGGCGGAAGTGATGTTGCCCTTCACATCCGTCTCAAACGTCGTGCCTTCCGGCCACTGAATCCCGGTGATATTGCCCTGGGTATCGACCTCGAACGTCGCGCCTTCCTTGGTGAGGACGTTCGTGATATTACCGGTGAGATCGATCTCCGTCAGGCTTTCCGTATCGAGGGAGGGAATGATCGCCTGATGCTCGCCCGCCGCCCAGGCGTCGTAGGCCGTGGACAGGTTATCGCAGTTCAGCGAGGCGAATACCTCATGCGTTTCATCCCCCAGGCCGGAGAACATGGTGTCGATGGACACGGCAACGTCGTCCGAAAAGACGTTGCTCGTATCCGTCGCGGCGGCCTTGACTTCCTCCAGGGCGGTCTTCGCCGCAAGCACTTCCTCCGGTACGGATTGCCCGGCGTCCGCCGCCGCTGTCTCCATCGCCGCGATGGCTGCCTCCAATTCCACAATAGAGGTTTCGTCCAGCCCGGCCAGGGCGTCCCGGAGCGCGGTCATCTCGGCGGACATGCCGTCCTTCCCGGCGGCCGCATGCATCAGGGTATTGATGTTCTGCAGCTGCGCCGCCGTCTCGGCAAACTGCCCGCCCTCCGCGAATACGCCGGTGGCCTGCGCCGTCTGCAGGAGCGTATTGTAATACTGTTCCGTGGCCGCCTGCGCCTGGGTATCATACCAGGTGCGCAGTTCACCCAGCTGGCGTTCCTTCTCCGCGCCGTCTTCCATGGCGCTGATCACCTTATAGCGGGCATCGTATTCCGCGTTCAGGGAATCCGTGAACGCGCCCATGCCCTGGGTCGCGGCGGCAAAGGCATCCGTATAGGTTGTCGCGCCATCCGCGCCACGGGAGAGCGCCGCTTCCACGCCATCCACGATCTGCCCGAACGCGCCTTCAGTATCCGCTACCAGATGATACTTGACCTGGATCGCCTCGCGCTGATCCATGAGCGCCTGCAGGCGGGCCGTTTCATCATCCGACAGGTAACCGTTCTGCTTTTTCTTGAGGATGCTTTCGACTTCGGCATCGATGGCGTCCAGCGCGGCGAGGTCTCCGTCCAGATCCCCGAGGGCCGTTCCGCCCGTGCTGTCCTTGAGGGATTGCAGGGACGCCCGGATCGTTTCGGTGCCGTCGGTAAAGCCCTTGACGGTAGAGGCGACGATCTCATCCGTTTCCTTCTTGCCGTCCGTCCACGTGGCGATGGTCTGCGACAGCCAATCCGTACCGACCTTATCGACGGAGAAATCCTCCGCCGTCAATCCGAACTTGGAAAGGCCCTCGGACTTTTCGAAGGCGGTAGTGACGTTGTCGTCCCATTCCTTGACCGTCTCGTTGAGTCGCTCCTGGGCCTCGCGGGCGGCCTTCGCGCCGGACGCCCAATCGATCAGCTTATAGATGCCATATGCCGCCGCTGCCGCAAAGGCGGCGATGGCGACAGGCGAAATGCCTATAACCGTCAGCAGGCCCTTCATACCGCCCCCGGCTGCCGATACGGAAGACATGAAGGTTTTCGCGGCTGCGACGCCCTTGCTCGCAAACGTCGCGATGGACGAAGTCGCCTTCGTGAATCCACCCGGGATCTTCGTCACGAAGACCATCAGCTTCGATATGCCGGTGGTGGTGGTGCCCACGGCGGTGATGATCTTGCCGAGGATCAATACCAGCGGCCCGGCTGCCGCGACGATGGCCGCGACCTTGACGATGGTCTTCTTGTGTGCCTCGTCCATCGAGGTGAACTTCCGGACGTATTCCGTGATCTTTTCGGCAATGGATTTGATCGTCGGCGCGAGCGTATCACCGAAGGAAATGGCCAGTCCTTCAACAGCGGACTTGAGCGAGCGGAACGCGCCGCCGATACCGCCCTCCATCATGTCAGCCATGCTTTGCGCGGTACCCTGGCAATCGCTGATCTCGCCGGAGAGTTCATTCCAGCGGTCGCCACAATTGGAAAGCAGTGCGTTGACGGCGGTCAAATCCGTTTTGTTGAAGATCTCCGACATGGCCGCGTCTTTTGCTTCCTGGGTCCAGCCGTGCATCGACTTCTCCAGGTCGCCGAAGATCTCGTTGAGACCGCGCATGTTGCCCTGGGCGTCGTAGACCTTTACGCCCATGGTTTCCAGCTGAACGGCCGCCTTGTCCGTGGGATTCTGCAAGGAAAGGATCACGTTGCGCAGATGGGTGCCGCCCTCCGCGCCCTTGATGCCATTGTCCGCCAGGATGCCCAGGGCCGTGTTCAATTCCACGGTTCCACCCTTGAGGTTTTTCGCCGTCGCGGACACCTTGAGGATCGCCTCGCCCAGCTGAGCGACAGAGGTATTGGATTTCTGGCTGGCCTTCGCCATCTGATCCGCGAAGGTGGGCATATAAGACATTTCAAGCCCCAGGGCAGACATGGAATCCGTAACCATATCAGACGCGGAAGCCAGGTCGATGCCGCCCGCTTGCGCCAGGCTCAGCACTGTGGGTAGCGCGGCGATAGCCTGCTCGGAATCGTACCCGGCGAGGGCAAGGTAGTTCAACGCAGAGGCTGCCTCACTGGCGGAGTAGCGCGTGGCCGCGCCCATTTCCTGGGCCGCGTTGGTCAGAGCCTGCATTTCCTCCGCGTTTTCCTCGGCGGACATACCCATGGTGGCGTAAACCTGCCGGATCGCGTCATCATAGCTCGCGAAGGTCTTGACGGCGACAGTGCCCGCTCCAATGGCGACAGCGCTGATCTTCGACATACTCCTGCCGACACCCTCGATGCTCTTGCCGATGGCGGTGGCGCGCTCACCGAATTTCGCCATACGGTCGGCGGCGTTCAGCCAGGCGTTCTGCATCCGCTCCAGGCGGGAGGTGGTCTGGTCGATCTGGGCCTGGGTCTGCTGCAGCGCCGCCCTGGCGTTGTTGAGATTCGTATTGGCCCGGGTCACCGCGTCCGCGTTGCGCTGCATGGTGCCCTCGGATCGGGACAGCTGGCCTTCCAGCCGTTCAACCTCCTGCCCGGATGCCGCGTATTCGGCCTTGAGCTGTTCCAGCTCCGCCTCCATTTCGGCGTAGGCGTCGGTGCCCTTCATCCCGGCCTGCTCCGCTTCTTTGAGATCGGCGGTCAGCTTATCCACCTGCTGGCCGAGATCGGCATGGCGCTGCTTCGCCGTTTCCAGCTTCGCGGCCAGCTTCTCATGGGATTGCGCTGACGTTTCCAGCTTCTTTTGAGCGGCCTCCAAGGCCCGCTCATACTGCTGGACGGCCTGCTGTTGCAGCTGAAATTTCTGCTGCAGCGCCTGCAATTGCGCCTGGGCTCCGGCGGTGGTATTTTCAAAGTTGGTAACGCCGGACGCGGCCAGCTTAAATTGGGAATCCGCCTCTTTTAGCTGTTGGTTGATGCTGCGCAGGTTTGCCGAAAAGTTGTCGCTGTTCAGGCTCAGCGATACAACCATGTCACGCAAGGTCTCTGCCATGAAATGGTGACCTCCTCATAGAAAAAGCGCCACTCATTTGAGTGACGCAGGGGATACATACTTAGATATGATCTGTTCCGGCCTCCATACTTTGGGCCTCGTACAATTATCCTTGGGTGCCCTGGGCCTGCCTCATCAGTCCGCCTGAAGGGGCCGCCAGGTTATTGGCATCAATGCCATTGACTTCACAGAAGTGGGCGAAAAATGCGGCAGAGAAATCGTCGCCCTTGACGGAGGCGATGTCACGGAGAATCTGGGCGGCCTCGATATCTGTTAGGTATCTGTGGAGCCCGCTGCCGAAAACGATCTTCTCTGGCTTTCTCGCATTGAAGTAGTAGTTCCAGAACAGGATTCTTTCTGCCTGTCCCGGTGCCAATTCAATGCGCCAAACGGGATCGGCTGTGACACTGCCTTCATCCTGATCATCACCGCTGTATGCATTGTTTACCATAAACACGGCAAACACAAAGCGATTTGATTCCTTATCAGTAGGTTTGCGCGTCGTCATCACGGCGAGACTACCCTTGCGAATGCGGTTCAAATGCATGGGCTTTCCAGCGTTCTCACCCGTTTGATAGATGCCCGCTGACATGGACCAGGTATCGAAAAAGCTGCTTTCATAACACGCTGCAAAAATGCTGCCGGGTTCATGATAAGCATCCAATTCAGCACGGCCAATTCGCCCGTCATAATAGCCCTTGCAAACAGACCCTGTTGAGCACCACACATGTTTGGCCTGCTCAATATTGAACCTTATCAATCCATCAGAGCACTTTCCTCGAAACCCAATACATGTGGCGCTGGCACCACCATCGCAGTAATTGCATTTGAAGGCGACGCTGACATTGTCGTGATGTGCCTGTCTTTCGGCGGGATGAGATCTCTCCTGAACAGGGAATGGAATTCTGGAAACAGACCGGGCGGCTTCCTTTGCCGCGGCCTCTTCTGCTTCTTTCACCAATCGCCGCGCTTCTTCTGCTTTTTCCTTAGCTGCCGCGTTCTCCCTAATCGCTTCAATCACCATGCTCTGAAGAGCCTCATCTTCCGTAGTCAGGAAGCGCTCAAAGGATTCAGGGAATTGAAAAAGTCGAATCGTCCCCGAAAAGTCAACCGTGATTTTCCCGGCTTCGCATCCAATGATAGAGCCGATGCCAAATGTCCTGTGCCTGACTTGCCTTCCGATCATGGCTGAAAACCTCGCTTTGCGGCCGGATTTGAATTCATGTTCCACAGTTTCAGTATACCGTAAAACTGCCACTGCCGCAAGCGCAATTGTCGCCTTTGATCGTATCAAGTCGTCGATGTCGGCCAGATATCATCGATGAACACCTTCTTAGGGGTGGCATGCGCCTTGTCATATTCACGCCGGGCATCCCATGCCCGCAGGCGTAGAAACCCCAGCATATCCATCTCATCGATCTCCCGCATACGCCAGCCGTCCTTGAGCAGCAGGTTGTACGTGGAGTAAATGTATTCCGGCAGCGTCAGGCCTGGTCCAGCATCTGCTTCTCCGCTGCCGGCTTCGTAGGGAATTCGGACAGCACATCCGTTGTCTGTGTCTGCACGGCCATGATCGCCGTGGATATGTCGTGCATGATCCGATCGGCGGGATAGTGGTCATACATATCGTCCGGCGTGAATTGATTTCCGAACAGCAGGCAGAACCATTTGACCATCACGTCCATGGCCTCTCGGACGGTCAGGGTCTCGCCGCTCACATCCTTCCCAGCGGCGGCATCCTCGGTGATCTTCGCCAGGCGTATGTACATATTGGCGGCATCGTCGATCTCGCGGAGCGCGCGCCCGGTCACAAAATCCATGGTGTACTTCTTGCCGCCCAGTTCGCAGCTGATCATGGGTTTGTCCTCCTATCATGTTATGGTTGGCGGGCCGTCATGATTGAATCGCGGCGGCCCGCAGGATCATCGGTCAGCCCTGGGAGGCGTCCGCCAGCACGGGCGTATAGACGGATTCCAGGAAGGTCGCGGCGGCCTCGGCGGTAAAGCCGTTCTGGCCCTCGTCGGCCACGGCCTGATAGCGACCGTCATGCACGCGCTTGATGGCGACCCACTCGACCTCGCCGGTCTGGCGGGTGACGCTGGTGCCTTCCTTCGTGGCGTAGGTTTCGGTGATGGGCTTGGCGCGCACCTTGTAGAGCCACACATAGCGGTAGGTGTGGTCGCTCTTTTCGCTCCGGAATCCGAACGCGAAATAGGGCGGCGTGTCGGACGCGGAGCGGATCAGTACGCCGTTCTGATCCAGGGTGTTGCCGAAGATCATCTTCTGGATTTCCAGCGGGATGTCGGCCATCTTGGTCTTGAGGGCGACCTCCGGATCGGGATACAGGACGGAAAACTCCTGATCATCCGCGTATTGGACGTCCGCGTCGGCGTTGCCCGGCGTGATGGTCGCCTCAATGGCACCTGCGACCTTCTGCAGATCGCCATAGGTCAGGGTCTCCTCGGTATCGACGGTCAGCGGCGCGATGACGACGCCCTGCAGACCGATGGTGGACGCCACGGCGGGCGACACGGCAGGGGTATTGGGCATGATGCTTTCCTCCAATCATTTCAGTGCCTGATCGAGCAGCGCTCGCAGGCGTTCATAGGCTTCCGGCGCTGCGGCGTCATACGCCGGGCGCACATAGGGATGAGGCGGAGCGGGATGTGGGCCGCCGTGGCCCAGCTCCACGTAAGCGGGATAATAGGGATCGCCCGGCCAGTCCCGGCGATGGACGCCGACGGTAACGGTGATCCCGCCATTCTTCTTCGTGGGCGGCCCCGTGTTGATCGCGCCGACGAGCCTTCCGGATCGCGGATGTGGATTGCTCGAGGCGTTCGCCTTCATCCGCTCCAGGATGGGCTGGGCCGCTTCCTCCATGAGGGATGTGGCGCGGGCGGGATCGACGACCTGGGCCAAGCGTTCGAAATCCTGTGCCAGCGCGGTGAATTCCGCGCCCGTGATCTGCATCGGCATATCAATCCGCCTCCAGACTGCCGACCCACGTCCAGGCGATTAGCGTCTGGCGGGTATCAGCGTTATAGCTGTCGCGTTCATCGGACATGGAAAATCCCGCCGCATGCATGGCTTCGCGGATGGCGCGCGCAGATTCGGTGGGATCGTCCATGATCCAGAGATTGAGATAGACATACACCCGATAATTCCGGTATGCGTCGTCCCAATGCTCGTCCTCGGTCCTCATGGTGGTGTATACGATATAGCGCTCCGGTGCTTCGGGATGTTCCACTGTCGGCTTCCAGGCTCCTGCAAAGGCCGAGATGCCGGTAGGCCGGAGAGCGTCCTGTACCTGCCGCATATCAGCTCACCCCCTTGTTGGATTCCGTGACGAGCTCCAGATAGCGGCGCTTGAAATCGAACTCGCCGAGCTTCGTGATCCGCTGCTTTTCGTCCCGCCACAACACCCACATTCCGGGGCGGATATCACCGCGCCATCGGATCACGAAGCGCAATCCACGCTCGGCGTTGTCGGCGTCGCCGGTATGGGTGTATCCGGAGGATTCATCCTGGATGGCGGCCCAGACACGGCAGACGACGGCATCGGTCTCAGCCGGGTATCCGTTTTCGTTGATGGCATTCACAGTCTGGCCGATCGTCACCATGTGCCGCAGCTGGCCCGGATGCGGGCCGGACATAGGCATCACCTCCCGTTGCTGCACTTTGGGAAGCCAAATTAAAACATATCTTCAACGGTGCGGTTTGGGTACAGCAGCGCCTGGAAAGCGCGAATCATCGTGTTATATGCACTGCGGTCGGACGAATCCCGGCATTCATAGAAGTGCGAAGCCATCAGCAGCACGGCCAGGCGGACGGTCTCGGGCGGATCGTCCATGGAATGGAAATCCGCCCGGCAATAGTTCTCCGCAGCCTCCTGCGCCTGCGCAAGCAGCGACGTGAGGAGCGTATCCTCTTCATCAGTCTGGATGCGCAGGTGGGCCTTCAGTTCTTCGAGGCTGACGATCATGGGCATCAGGTGCCGCCGTTCGCGGCCTTCATCGCCAGGACCTTGACCGCCTCAGGCAGGATGAGCTTGCCATCCACGCGCTCAGCGCCGAGGAAACCGACCTGGCCGGTGGGCGCATAGAGTTCGTCCAGGCGCTTGAAGGTCCGGCTCGTGCGGTCCGCAATCCAGTAGTAGGAAAGGTCGCCGAACAGGATGGCCTTGGCACCAGCCGCAATCTCCGGCATGAAAGTCGAGGTATAGATGGGACGCCCCAGCAGGCGGTCGGGCTGGCCAACCTGCACCGAGGGCTGCCACAGGTAGTCCCCGGTCTGGTTCTTCAGCTTCCGGATCGCCTTGATCGTGTTGTCGTTCATGATGAACACGGCGTTCCGGCGATAAGGCGCGCGCAGGGAGTAGAACAGGTCCATGACCTCATCCAGCGTGACCGCGGTGGCGCTGGCGGTGGTGACGCCGGTTTCCGCGCCGCCGGTCGCGGCCAGAAGGCCGAGGGGCTTGCCGGAGCCGTTGCCGGAGATGAAGGCTTCCTCTTCGGCGGCACCCACGCGGCGGGCGAATTCGCGGGCAATATAGGTGGGGATGTCGAATACGGAGTCGTTGAGCAGCTCTTCCGACACCTTGATCATGGTCGCCAGCTTGAACGCGCCAATGGAGATCAGGTTGAAGGCGTTGTCGCTCTCGGGATACTGCGCCTCCTCATCGATCCAAGACGCGGTGCCCTTGCTCGCCACGACGGGGATCTTGCGGTCGCCGGAGGACGTGGTGATCACATGGGCCAGGCCGCGGATGATGTTCTGATCCTCCAGGGCTTCGATCAGGGTGCGCTGATACTCGTCGGGCACGAGATAGCCGCCCTTGGAATCGGTACCGATCTGCAGGGAATTGAAGATCTCCGAGGTGATCTTGTTGCCGCGCATGGCGGTCCAGAAGGCCTCGCGGTAGGCATCCGAGGCCAGGCCCTGCTTCTCGGGCTTCGGCGCGGTATCCGGGCGGTCGGTGATCGGAGTGTTGACGGGTCTGGCCATCTCGCTCTCGATGGCGGCCCGGCGCTCCAGGCTCTCGATCTGCTTGCCGAGATCGATCACCTCGTCCTCCATGCGCTGATAGGTGGCGTGGTCTTCGGCGGTCATGGTATCGTCGGCGGCACGATGGGTATCCAGGAATGCCTTGGCGGCATCCCACAGCTTTGCGCGCTTTTCGCGCAGTTCCAGAATCCTATTCATGTGGAAGTCCCTCCCAGAGTAGTTGATAGCGAATGAGTTGCATTTTCGGATCATTGTCCGAAACGACGAAACGCGGTGCTTCCGGCTTCGGAGGCTCCGCGTTCGCAGAATTGAATGTATCAGGTTCAGAGGGTTCAGGCTGATCCGCCACAGGTTCGGCTGTCGGATCGGCTGTGCCGTGGGTGCCCGCGCTTATGGCACGCAGGCTTTCCATCCGCGCGCGGAGCTTGTCCATCAGGCAATTGGTCACGGCCCGGCGGGAAAAGGTGAAGCTGTTTTCCACCGGTTCCTCCGCCTGGGGTTGGAATGCGATCTCGTCGCAGAAGCCGAGCTCCAGCGCCTTCTTCGCGTTCATCCACGTCTCGCCGTCCATGAGATGGGAAAGGCGTGCCCTCGAAAGGCCGGTCTTGATCTCATAGGCGTTGAGGATGCTCTCCTTCACCTCGTCCAGCAGCTGGATGGCCCGGCGCATTTCATCGCTGTCGCCCATGGCAACGGTCAGCGGATTGTGGATCATCATGAGAGAGACTGGCGTCATGATGACGCGGGTCCCGGCCATGGCGATGACCGAAGCCGCGCTGGCCGCGATGCCGTCCACCTTCACCGTGATGTCATGGGGATAGTCCATGAGCATATTGTAGATTTGTGCAGCCGCGACGCAATCGCCGCCCGGCGAGTTGATCCACACCGTGATGGGACCGGCATCCGCGAACAGTTCCTCGCGGAAGATGGCCGGGGTGATATCATCATCGAACCAGCTTTCCTCGGCGATGGTGCCCTCCAGGCGCAGTGTGCGCTCCTGCGGTTCGGTTTCATCCCGAACCCAGTTCCAGAATTTCTTCAAGTTTCGACCTCCTTGTCGGTCTTGGGGAAATCAGCGGCAAAGATCCCGGCATCTTCCAGCCTGGTCATGTTGCCGTTGATGAGGTACAGATCGCCTCCGGCCTCTGCCGGAATACGGTCAAGGTTTTCGAGTTCCCGGATGTCGTTGGCGCTCATCCAGCCATTCTGCCTGGCCACGGCATATCCACTCATGCGGGACTGATAGTCGCCGCGAAGCAGCCCCTCCACATTGAATCGCGCGAAAAACTGTGGCTTCTCCGATGGCAGCAGCAGCGTCCTATGGATCGTCTGCTCCCAGCGGGAGATCCATGGGGCCAGCGTGTACTTCACGAATTCCAGGGACTGTTGCTCGATGTTCGAAAACGAGGATTTTTCCAAGTCCCCCACCATGTGGGGAGGAACGCGGAATATGCGCGCAATCTCGTCGATCTGGTACTTGCGCGTCTCCAGAAATTGTGCCTCCTGCGGATTAATCGTGATGGGCTTGTACGACATGCCCTCTTCTAGGATGGCGATCTTGTGTGCGTTGCGCGCGCCCTGATAGATCGCATTCCAGGAATCCCGGACCCGCTGGGGATTCTTCACGACGCCCGGATGCTCCAGCACACCGCCCGGCTGCGCGCCGTTCTGGTAGAAGGCTGCGCCGTATTCGTCGCAGGCAAGTCCCAGGCCCACCGCCTGCTTTGCCATGGCGATGGGACTATAACCCACGAGGCCATCAAAGCCGAGGCCAGGGATATGAAAAACATCCTCCGGCATCAATAGCACAGAAGACTGCTTCCCGAGGGTGTTGCCATCTGAATCCGACCGGGTATATGTGTAATAAATGCGCCCACGGGCATCCCGATCCACCGTCATTCGATCCGGCATCAGCGGATAGAGGCCGAGGACCTCACCTCGCCCATTTCGGATGATTTGTGCGAAAGCGTTCCCCCACAGGAGCAGGTGGGTCATGAGGGTTTCCCTGAAAGAGAAAGCCGTCATTTCCGGATTCGGCTCGTCGTGGAGGATGGCATACAGCGGATGACCCAGGGCTTTTTCCTTGCCGCCCATGGCGTTGTACTGGTAGAAATGCAGCGGCAGCGCGGCAATTGCCTCGGCCAGGATGCGCACGCAGGCATATACCGCCGACATCTGCATGGCCGAGCGTTCATTGACGTTCTTCCCTGCGACGGTGCCGCCGAACAGGAAGGAATATGCGCTTCCGTTCAGGGAATCGGAGACCGCCGGCTTGCTGCCGGGCTTGTCCCGCGCCCGAAACAGATTCTTGAACACACTCATATGAACAACAAACCCCTTTCGTCATATACCGAGGAGCCGTCGCCTTCATGCCGGATCGCCCGATCCAGCGCCATGATCGTTGCGATGGCCCCGTCAATTTTCTCGGTCGATTTTTCCTTATCCGCCTTGATGTTGCCCGCCGGATCGGTGCGGATGGTGACATTGTCAACCATCCAGCGCAGTACAGGGTGTCCGCTATGGGCAATCTTCTGTTCCAGGACCAGCTTCATCAGTTCCTTGGTGGGTGGCGACATGTCCTTGTAGCCCTGGCCGAAAGGCACGACGGTAAAGCCCAGCCCTTCCAGGTTCTGCGTCATTTGAACCGCGCCCCAGCGGTCGAAGGCGATTTCCGCGATGTGATATCGGGTGCCGAGTTCCTCGATGAATTCCTCGATGAAGCCATAGTGGATCACATTTCCCTCGGTGGTATATACCAGGCCCTCGCGCTGCCAGATGTCGTAAGGAACATGATCCCGCTTCACGCGCAGATCAATGGATTCTTCCGGCAGCCAGAAGAAAGGGAGGATTTCATACTTCCCGTCCTCATCTTCGGGCGGAAATACCAGGACGAAGGCGGTGATATCCGTCGTGGACGAGAGGTCCAGGCCGCCATAGCAAGTGCGCCCGCGCAGGTGTTCCGGATCGACGGGAAACGCGCAGGCGTCCCACTTGTCCATTGGCATCCATCGCGTGGTCGCGTTTGTCCACTGGCAAAGGTGGAACTGCCGGAACTGCATCTCCTCAGCGGGATTCTGCTGCGCGGAGGCACAGGCGGATTTGTAGTATTCTAAATCCACCGTCTTGCCGAGGGACGGATTGACGGCCTTCCACACCTTCGGATCGGTCCAGTCGGCCTCGTTGGGAATGGAATACACGACCGGATAGAATGTGGGATCGTGCTTCCTGCCTTCCAGGATATCGATGGCCTTGGAATGTACCTCATAGCAGATGGAATTCTTGTCCGAGCCTGCCGTTGTAATGACGAAGTTCAGTGGCTGTTTTCGGGCAGCGCCGGAACCCTTCGTCATGACGTCGAACAACTTCCGATTCGGCTGGCCCAGCAATTCGTCGAAGATACAGGCGTGGACATTGTATCCGTATTTCGAGGCGACCTCGGAGGAGAGCGCCTGGTAGATGGACCGGGTAGGCAGGTAGACGATGCGCTTCTGGCTCTCCACAATCTTCACGCGCTTCAACAGCGCCGGGCATTGGAGAACCATGTCCTTCGCTACGTCGAACACAATGGAGGCCTGTTGTCGGTCATTGGCACAACCGTAGATTTCCGCGCCTTCCTCACCATCCCCGGCCAGCATGTACAGAGCCACGGCGGCGGCCAGTTCGGACTTTCCGGCTTTCTTGCAGATCTCTACGAAGGCCGTGTTGAATTGCCGGTATCCGTTGGGCTTGATCGTTCCGAACAAATCCCTGATGATCTGCTCCTGCCAATCGAAAAGAAAAAACGGCTTTCCGGCCCATATACCTTTTGTGTGCTTCAGTGACTGGATGAAGTTGACAGCGTGATCCGCGCGCGCCTTGTCATAATGTGAGGTCGGCAGCATAAATCGGCACTTCTTATGCCTGTTAGCCATGCCGCCCACATCCCCGCTTCCCGGCTTTCGGGAAATTCAGCCGGGCGTATTCCCCGAACACCAACTTGGCGACGCAATCCCGCGTTCGTGCCGCGTTCCGCGCGCTGTCGAAGATGCCCAGATGGTGCTTTCGCCCGTGATAATGGATGTATGCCTCATACTGCAGGGAATCCTTGACGTTGCTGACGCCGATGTATCCTGAGGTGTTGGTGCATCGTCGCTTCTGATTGAAGGCGTTCTGCTGGTGCGTGACGATCCGCAGGTTGCTCCGGCGATTGTCCAGCTTGTCGCCGTTGATGTGATCGATCTCGCCCTCTATGCCGGGATAGAGCATTTTATGAAATACTACGGTCTTTCCCCTATGATGGGTCGCCGGATATCCGCGTTTCCCATGGTGCCAGGTATGCTCCCGGATCATGGGGAAATCGAGTTCATCGAAAAGAAAAGCGCCGCCACTCTGAAAGTAGGCGACGCCGTATCCCTGATCCGTCAGTTTGTATTTGTTCCCCATGCCACCCTCCTTTCATGATGGGACTAAAAATGGCCCTTGCGGGCCAGGGGGTTCAGTTGTACTTCTTGATCAGTTCGTCGTAGATCGGCTTGACTTCCTTGGAGGGGCGGATGTCCCAGCCGCGGTCGTAGTTTACCACCCAGCGGCCTTTCTGATCCCGGATGGCCAGCTTGGAAATACGCCCGCCGTTGATGCCGAATTGTGATCCCTCGTCAAAGTGCTTGATGAAATACTCATACCCGTTGATCTTGCCCTCAATCCACATACTCGATTTCCTCCCTCGCTTTGGTGTGAGTGAGTGTTATCATAGGCACCTCGAAAAGACAAGGCTTTTTGAAGAATAACTTTAAAAAAAGAGCAAGAAAAACTGGCCCGCGCGGGCCAGCCGGGGATGGATTCCAGGGCGCTTAGAATTCGTATCCGGCGCAGCGGATGATCTCCTTCATGGCGTTCAGCGCCCGCTTCGGGCTGCTGTAATCCCGGCGGTCAATCTGGCGGCCATCCTCGTACATCCGGATCATCGGGTACCCGTAGCTGATGCTCGCCACGATCTCGTACTCGTGGCGGGTGATGCCATACATGAATACCTGCGCGGTGCGCTGCCAGCGGCGGGAATACAGGGTATTTCCGGCGTAATCTGTCTCGTTGGTGGGCTCGAAGCCATTGGCGGTCATGATCTCCTGGAATTCCTTGTTGAGCTGCTCTACGGTCTTCTTCATGGTGTGGTGCCTCCCTCGTTTTAGTGTGAGTGAGTGTTACCATAGACACCTCGAAAAGACAAGCTCTTTTTGAAAGTTTTGTTCAAGAAATGAACCACGGAAAACCGGCCATGCTGGCCGGAATCCCGGGATTATTCCATCCGCACCAGGGCGTCCCGGTGGATCATCCCGCCCTCCAGGGGCCTGCATTTGGCGGCATCCGCCAGCCATTTGAGGCCGTCCTGATCCCGGAGGATCGGATCGCCGGTGATCGGGTGGAAGGCAATGACCGTGGCGATATGGCCGAAATTCTCGACCTGCTGGCCGATGGTGAGGTTCTGCGTCATGGGAATCCCTCCTTTTCGTGATCCGGCTCCGGGCCTATGCCCGGAGCGCTGCCGCGATGTGCTCGCGTTCCGTGGGGGTAGTCAGCTCCAGCCAGGAAGCTTCGCTTTCGTAGGCCAGGTAGATGATGTGATCGCCCTGGCCGCGCCAGGTGCTGGGCTCGCCTACGCTGCAGGGGTAGAAGCCTTCGCCTCGGAGGAGCTCGTCGATCTTCTGCTTCAGCTCCGCGCTGTAGGTTACGCGGATGTGCCACATGATCGGCCTGCGGCCTTCCCTGCGGTAGCGGCGCGCGGCGCTTCGGATGTAGAGGTATTCGTTGTAATCGGCTCGCTTCATGGTGTGTGCCTCCCTCGTTTTTTATGTGAGTGAGTGTTACCATAGACACCCCCGAAAGACAAGCTCTATTTGGAAGCGTATTCAAGCTTTTTTGCGAGACATGACACCGATCCGCTCCAGGGGGAAAGACGGAATCATGCTGAATCGGGGTTCAGCATGATCGATGATTCCTGGCCCGGATGGATCATCCTGCCTTCCGGATCATCCGTCGCCGGTCGTTGCCGTGCGGATGATGAATCCCGTCGGCGACCGGCCTGCCAAAGAAGATCCTCGGTCCGTAGTTCCTGCGGATGTTGTCGGCCTTGATCCTGGCCTGGGTCGTGCGCGCCTCATGCCTTTTCCAAATCCTCAGCTTCATGATGGTGTCCTCCTTCGCTCGATTGTGAGTGAGTGTTACCATGAATTCTGGAATATGACAAGCCTTTTCGCGCAATTCATACGTGGAAAATCACGACGAACACAGGCCGGATATCCGGCCCATGCTCCAGGATCATTCGCTGATCCGGCGGATTCGATCCACCCCGTATGCCGCTCCAAGGCTACTGCCATTGTCCCAGGCGATGTGAACCGTGGCGATGTCATCCACCGCGATAACCGTGCCCTTAAGCCCTGGCGGCATATCCCGGTAAGGATCGTCCATCTCGATCAGCTCAACCCGTGTGCCCTTGGGATACTCGGCCTTGATCCGATCCACCACTGCGCGCTTCGGAAATCCATTCATGATGCAGCCCTCCTCAATATTCGTCCGGGAAGAGGATCGTCGTCGCGCTCCGATCCCACTCGGTGATGATCCAGATCTTCCAGGCCTTGGGGCCGCCGTTCTTGTAGGCCGCCAGGATGCGGTCGTCGTTGTTCTTGACCGCGCTGTCGTTCAGCGCCTTGTCCTCATCGGCCATCTCGCCCCAATCGCAGGTCTTGTAGCGTTCCAGGGATTCGATCACGAAGCCCAGGAAATCGGGGTTTCCTTCCATGGCCTCCGCCACCCCTCGCGTCATTACCGTCTGGCCCAGCTCGAATTTGCTCATGATTGCGTCCTCCTTTGATTTGGTGTGAGTGAGTGTTAGCATACTCACGCCGGAAAGACAAGGCTTTTGCGATCTTTTTCTGATCGGTCCCAGAGACAAAAAACCGCCCGCATGGGCGGCAGAGAGATTAGATTTCCTCGAGCGTCGTATTGAAGTACTTGTACCGGCCTTCCTTCTTGATCTTGGCGTATCCCCAGCGGCCCATCCGAAAGTCATCCGGTGTGTAGCCCACATAGAAGTATTCGTCGCGCTCATCCACGGAAGTCACCGTCGCCGTGAATCGAATGATCGTGCCTTTTTCGTCCCGGGTAATCATGTACCGCTTGCCTGCCTCGATCTTCATGTGAAAGCCTCCTGTTCTTGATGTGAGTGAGTGTTAGCATACTCACGCCGGAAAGACAAGGCTTTTGCTGTCTTTTCTCCGGTCGTTTCACACAAAAACCGCCCGGATGGGCGGGCGGGATTCCGTGTATTATTCGAACCTGATCCGCAGGCCGTGCCGGGTATCGCCCCATTTGTTAGTAGTCTCATAGGTGCCGATCACCTGCCAGCCGTGCCGGATCATGATGCAGAGGCTTTCCATCAGGGCAGTGGAAGAATCGGTGATGATCAACTCGTCGATGCCCGCCGTCATGAAGGCGTCCATCATGTCGCCCACGTACTGCGCGAAGTCCAGATCATCCACGATCAGGATTCCATCGTCGGTCCATTCGCCGAACCGGTAAGCCCGGATGGCATTGGCCTCGCCGCGCGTGGCGGGCTGGATCTTGTTGGCGATCATTTCCTCGAAAGCTGCGATGGTGTTCTTCATTGTGTTGTCCTCCTTCGTTTTAGTGTGAGTGAGTGTTACCATAGACACCCGTGGAAGACAAGCTTATTTTGAAATCTATATTTGAGAATTTCACCGACGAACACAGGCCGGATGTCGGCCTATGTCCCAGGGATGCCGCTGATTTGGATGGCATCCATCAGAGGATGATCCGGATACCGGGAATCTGTTCTTCGGTTTCTTCGCCCCAGCGGTTGGATTTCTTGGTGATGGTGCAAAGCCCTTCCATCTTGCAGCCCTCGGCTGCGAATCCGTGGAGATTCTCCATCAGGCCGGTGCTCTGGTTCGTGATTACGAAGGTCTTGAAGCCCGCGCGCCGGAGGGTGTCGATGAAATCGTGGATTTCGGAATCCCAGCAGTGATCATCGAAAAGGATCTCGTCGCCCTCGGTATAGCGCCAGACTCGGAAGGCCTTGTTCGCGCCGCCGCTGAAGGGGAATTTCATCTGCTCTTCCTCAGCATACCAGGCTTTCAGCTCGTCGCTGTCCCAGCCATGGGTCTCGATGATCTCTTCTTTGCGGGCCTTGTGGGCCTCGTGCTGCCGGGTCCATTCGCAGCCGATCCGGTACATCTCGTCGAAATAGGCGTTGTTCTTCATTGTGGTGTCCTCCCTCGTTTGATTGTGAGTGAGTGTTACCATAGACACCTCGGAAAGACAAGCCTTTTTTGAAGCTTTTGTTCAAGAAATTTCACCTATGGATTCTGGCCGAATGCAGATCGATGACTCCACGATGGGAATTGACAAATCCGCGATTCCATTGTATTGTAGGCTCATAGAGAGGGTGAATGGAATGAAACACGAATTGATCTCCTTCCCGGCAGGCGACACGTATGATCTGGTGGAAAGCACATTGGTGCATGCACATCCTGCGAATCATCGATCTTATCCCAGGCATATTCCGGAATACATCACGATCCGGAAAAAGGGCGGAATCATGGAACACATTTACCGGGTAGAATCTGTGGTTGACGTTGATCCGAACGATATCGAATCAGTAAAGGACAGATTGCGGGCAGACGACTATTCGGCGTTGTCGTTGTATGTATCCGGTAGGATGCCAACCTATGGTTTCGAAACTCCAGGCCCTTATCGGTTTTATATACTTCGCAGGTATAAGGAATTAACCCCACCAAGGGTCAAGAAGCCGAACCCACGCGGTTTCTATTATTCGACTATAGCTGAAATCGAAGAACTATAGAAGCCGGCGCAAAGCTTATCATGTCCATCATCCTTTTTCGGCCCGCTCGCCGGTAAACTGCTCCCACCGGCGAAGGATCAGATCACAATGGAGAGGATCGGATTCGATGGCACGGCAGCGCCGCCCGGATTGCTCGCAGGCGATGAGCGTCGAGCCGAGGGCTGCGAAGGGATCAAGGACGATGGAGCTGAGATCTGAATGCATCTTGAGGCAACGCCAGGGCAATTCCACGGGGATCATCGGCTCCGCGTCCTTGTCACGCTTCATCATCGAAATCTCCCACACGCCCGCATAGCCCCACTTGCGCCGCTCATCCTTGGTCAAGCGTCGGACGAATTGAAAGGCATGGGAGGCGAAGGCGGACACCCAGGTATATTCCTGATCGTTGTAGGTTTCGACATCATTTCCGGCGAAGGCCGCCAGGAAGTCGTACTGCGGTACCGGCTTGTTGGAGGCATTCTGCAGCGCAGATGCCGAGGGGACATTGCCGGTCATTTTCCATACCCGAATCCAAAGTGGGCGGAGATTCTGGTCCGCGAACAGCTGGACGGAATGAACGGCCATCGGCTCGATAAACTGGCTGCCGGTTTTGGCAAGATCACCGGTCTGCCAGCAGATGACGTTGGCATGATCCGCCAGTATCCGGATGATTCCGGCCATCCGATCCAGCCACGGCGCGATGCCGTCCCGGGCATATGCCCCGGGGTCAATGGGCGGCGACGTGATGACGCATTGCGCCCGCTCCGATCCCAGCAGCCGCTTATACACTGCGGGGTCGGCGGGATCGCCGCAGATCAGGATGTGATCGCCCAGCTGCCAGGCATCGCCCGGCTGGGATACCGGACCGCCCGCGTCCTGGATTTTCTTCTTCTCTGCGCCAGCATCGAAATCGTCCTCCTGGGCTTCATGGGAATAGAAGCGGTTCAGGAGCGCATCTACTTCTCCGGCATCAAAGCCGGTAAGGGACACGTCGAATGCCTCGGTGTCAAAATCCGCCATGATCGCGGCCAGCTTGTCCTCATCCCAATCGCCCTGGATTTTGTTGAGGGCGATGTTGAGCGCCTTCTCGCGGGCGAGATCCATGTCGACCACGACACAATCGATCTCCGTCTGGCCCAGATCCATCAGTATCTTCAGGCGCTGGTGACCGCCGACCACGTTGCCGGTCTGCCGGTTCCAGATGACCGGTTCCACATACCCGAATTCATGGATCGAGCGCTTGAGCTTCTCGTATTCCTTGTCGCCCGGCTTCAGATCGACACGGGGATTGTAGGCCGCAGGATTCAGCCTGGCAGCCGGTATTTTTTGTATCTCCATTGATCGCTCCTATATAGTTCTCGAAGGGGATTCCAAGGTATTCCAGCACCTGGCGCATTCCCAGGCCACCGGCGTCCCAGTCCCTCATGCAGTAGCGCCACAGCTTCGGATGGGTGCGCTGCAAGCGCTGGAATCGCGTGGGTTCGCCATCAAACTGCGCTCCGAACATGCAGAAGATGCATCCGGTCCGGATATAACCCATATCGTAAACCTTGGCATACGGGATATTATTCTCCCGGATGTATGCCCACACATCATCCTCCGTCCAGAAAGACATGGGTTTGCTGGTCGGCCGCTTGGCATCATAGGCATTGCAGCCTTCCTTGAGCCAATGCTGGGTGCGCAGCTTGGATTCTGATGCCATTGTGCCGATGATCGGATAGCGCCCGCTCTCATGGGCAAAGCGCTTCATTGGCTTTTTCTTCATTTCATTGCAGCATTGGTCGCTGATCTTGAACGGCGCGTTCAACAGGTAGTGCCACTGCTCCGAAATGCGGAAAGTGCTCTTCTCGCCATTGGGCCGGAATCCGTACAAACGTCTGCGCTGGGCCTCAGCATCGGCGCGCCGGGTTTCCTCGATCCATTTGGCCTGTTCTTTGCCGATAACCGGATAGCCATGTTTTTCCAGCACCTTCCGGAAAGACATCTCCGGCTTGAGCCAGATCACATTGGGGATCGTCTTCACGAATTCCCTGATCTCCGGAAATTCCAGACCGGTATCCGAGAACACGGCGGGCACATCCGGGTACAGATCGCGCACGAGATGAAGAAGAACGGTGGAATCCTTGCCACCAGAGAAGGAGACGTAGACCTCTCCATTCCAGTGCTCATACCATTCCCGAATGCGCTGCTGCGTCAGAACTACCTTTCCATTAAGCGGGAGCGATTGTTTTTGTTGAAGTTCCCATAGTTGGTGCATAGATACCTCTCATAATTGGAGCGCCGGGTGTGGATTCGGACCCACATCTCCCACCAGGAATGGTGGGCGTTCTGCTTGAACTACCGGCGCATGTTGATGTAACTCTGGATGTATGTTATAATCGTGAAAACACAATCCCAATTAAGGGAAATTGTCGCGTACCAGGCGACCCATATGCCAGCCAATTCTGATAGAATTGGATCATCACAAGGAAGGAGGCCACCTCATGAATTACAAGGATGCAGGATTCAGGCCCTTTTATCACCATTTTGTCGCCGTCCCTATAAAAGACAGCCTGAGACCGGCAATACAGGATTTCCCCGGGGCAAAGGCTGCGAATTACCTGCTGGCCTATGGATATATTGACCGGTCGTGCGGCCTTACGCTGGAAATACTGGCCATGGCACAGAAAACCAGCAAAGGCTTCCGATTTGCCGACACCAATGAATCCATCAGATCGTTTATCCGGATCGGCGCTATTGAAGAGGATGAATGCCTCTATTTTCCGGATGAAAAGGACGAGCTGGCGAAGCGCTATGCTTCCAAACTTGATATTGTGCGTGAATACAACGCTCCCGAGGATGTCGAGAAAAGCCGGGAGATGATCTTCCTGGATGGCTGCAGGGATAAGGAATGAATCGACGATGTCCTCGTCTTTCTAACCCGGGACGGCCTGCGGCCCGAGGGGTGCTGGGTCCGCATCAATGGCCTTGGGGATCACTGCCTCATGGGAATCCTCCTCAACGAACCTAATCAGGATTTCGGTTATCATGCGGGCGAGCAGATTGCCTTCTTTGTCCATGAAGACGAAAACAAGGAGATTGTCTGCTATTCCAATATGAATCCCAGTCAGAAGATTACCGCCAAGGACCTGGAAGACGGCAGCATGCTTGAGGCGGCGGTCACCGCATTCAATCGTGAACGTAATGAACAGAATCTCATCACGATTATGGAGATTCTCCGGGACAGCTTCGTCTGGGTTCCCTGCAACGTTGTTATGAGTGAAGCCGACCAGAAGCGCATTGAGGAAATGGTGCTCGGCGCAAAGGACGATCTGGATTCTCTTGTCGGGAAAGAAATCGTGGCCCACGATGTCACAAGGTTTATTCCGGATATTCTGCAAAACGGAGATGCGTTCTTCTTCCCGATCTTTTCCACAGCGGAAGCCATGGGCGAATATGGGGAGCATTTCTCCAAGGTTCAGAAGCATATGCTGGAAGTCATTCCTCTGGCTCGTAATAACGAGAAAAAACTGGCGGGCATCGTGCTCAACGCTTTCACCGAACCGTTTGTCCTGGATGCCGCCATCTGGGACATGGTCGAGAAGATGAAGTCGCGTATTGTGGAGTAAAACCACCCCCATCACCCAGGCATCGTATGCCGCGATGCCTGGGTAATCTTCTCCCCCTTGTACATCCCGGCTCCAAGCTCGTCGATCCGGGAGAACGGAATCTCCGGCACGGTCAGCTTTGCCCGGCAAGCCCGGTCAATAAAGTAAATGTACCGCAGCTGAAAACCGGGAATCGGCGTCGCGCCGACATAGGCCAGATACTTCTTGAAATCATAGGTGCCACCGGTCACGTCGAAAAACGTGAGGCCGTGTAGCTCCTTCCTGGGCGTGGTGGGATTGCTGGCCAGCGTCATCTTGTGGATGCGTGTGCCATCCGGCAGTTCCGCCAGGTTGAGATTCTCCTTGATCCCGGTCAGCACGAAATTGCTGGCCCGGTAGATCGCGCCGTCGCCGCAGGAGCAGGCGTCGGCGAAGGAGATGATCCACTTGACCTGGGGAGCGTATTTCCGCAGCAGCTTGATGCTCATGGAGATGGCCCGGCTCTCGGAATTGCGCGGCAGCACGGAATCGAACGCCATCCGGTTCAACTCCAGGAATTCATTCCAGCCGGTATCCGCCACAAGTCCGATGATCTTGCTTTTATCCAGCGATGGGCCGTAGGACATGACGCCATGCAGGGTACCATCCAGGAAAACACCGAAGTGTAGCTTGGAATTGTTGACGACCTTCCCGGAATAGTGGTGCGCCCGGATGAAGGGGTTTGCCACCGTGGAGGGGATGACCCTCATAACAATTTCTTTTGCACGGCCCATTCTCGTACCACCTCATATAGCCCGTTCCCGTTGTGATTCTCGTTGGTGAAAGTCTCCGTCACGGCCTTGTGGTCGTAAACATACTTGATGGCGGCCAAGATCAATTTGGCCTGTTCGTCGTGAACGGTAATAGATATCTGCTGGAAGGGCTTCTTCTCGCCGTCGTCCAGCGTAAAGGAATCCCCGAATTCATCCTCTGAGATGACCTCGAAGCCGAAGTCGGCCATGGGCATGACGATGTCCGCCAATTCCAGCGGCAGCAAATCCATGTCCCAGGACGCCAGCTCGCCGACCTTGTTGTCGGCCAGCCGGAAGGCCTTAATCTGATCCTCGGTCAGTTCATCTGCAACAACGCAGGGTACTTCCTTCATGCCCAGCTGCTTCGCTGCGCGGTATCGGGTATGACCGGCGACAATCTCATGGTTCCGATCAATCACCAGCGGCACCAGAAATCCGAACTGCCGGATGCTGGCGGCAACCGCGCTGACGGCCTCGTCGTTCTTGCGCGGATTTTTCGCGTAGGGGTGAAGATCGGCCAGCGCTATGTTCTGAATGTTCAATGTCAACCTCCACGCCTGGCAGAGAGCAGGCGTTCCATCATATCATCGTGTGGCGTCGCGCCCTTGTATTCCACCGAGCAGTTCTCCCGGACGACCTGATAAATCTGGTACCACAGGTTGTTGGCCTGCTTAGAGAAAGATTGGCTCATGGCCACATAAGGAGAAGGGATGGCGTTGCCCGTGGTGGGATGCTTGGCCAGGAATCCGTATTCCGTGATGCATTCCTCGCATTGAATCCAGCGGGAGATCGCCATGGCGTACTGCTCCAGAATTTGCTTCGGGATCAGGTGCGCGCAGTCGCGCTCCGCGAGCCATTGCCATGTCTCGGTGTAGATTTCTACGGCAATCAGATCCTTGCCGTTCTTTTGCTTCGCCGCCAGGTATGCCTTGGGCGGCGGCATTTCTTGCCCGTTGAGATCGGCAGCGGCATCGGTGAAGTCAAGGACGGTCAGCTTGCGCTTACCCGGATTCCCATCCGCGAGATTATCGGCAAGTGCCTTCTTTTTCCGGCCCGCGCCGATGCGTGCGCCTCCCTGTCCGTTTGCCATACCGTCACCTCCGATCCCCAGGGCTTATGGACATAGAAACAGCGGGCTATACCCGTATTTGAATCCGCGAAAATTCACGCGAAGGGGATCGCCCGCTATGTGGGAAACGTCATTTTGAGATTTACTCAGCCCCTGGACCTGCCCCATCGCCCGCCTTCGGTCGCCGTGATGCGAGAATGGCAGGACTTACAGAGGGACATGAGATTGTCGGCGTCATGCGTACCGCCGTCCGCCAGCGGCAGAATATGATGGACTTCCTCCGCCGCAGTCACCCGCCCTTCCCGGCGACACATCTCGCATAGGGGATGGGCCTCGATATACCTGCGCCGGATGGCTGGCCACGCACCGTTGTACCTCTTCTTCATTTCTGGCGTCCGCTCATATCGGTTGTACCGGGCGGCGACCAGCTTCTTGTGATCCGGGCAGTAAGATTCCTCGGTCAGGTTTGGGCAGCCGGGATACCGGCAGGGTTTCTTGGGTTTCCTGGGCATCGCTTCCTCCATAACAAAAGGACCTCGGACGCCATGCTTCAGCGCCCTAGGTCCTCATCCCGATTTCTCTATGATACACTATACACGTGGCACCACGTGGCCGTCAAGTGTTATCATGGTGGCCCCGTAGTGACAACTTTTTTTCAACGATCCCCGCCATATTGACAACCCCGTCGTTATGATACCGATGAGCCGTCCGGATATGGCAGCCACAGGCAACAGCCACATCGGGCCACCTCAGGCATTCCACGTAGCGATGGAACAACACCTGCTGCTCCCGGTAATCCGCCAGCTCGCATATCGCCGCCGTGATTTCATCCCGCGCACATTCCATCGCTGCCCGATCCCCAGGAATCTCTCTTTCGAGATCAGCCGCCTTGCATATCGCCGCCTCCATCCTCTGCAGATTCGGCGAATCCGAGCGCGGCATATCGGAAACCTTCGCCGTCGTACCGGTCGCCAATTCCCGCAGCGTTTCGATCCGGCGCTCCTTGCTCTCGATCATCCTCCGCAATTCCCGCACCCTACCCAGGAATTCCAGCGCCGCGCGAGTATCCACGGTATTCACAGTCATCAGCCCGTCACCCCCATTTCCCCAAGTATCGCGGCGACCTCCGCCGCCGACCGCACCACGCAGGCCTGCCCTCCGGCCTCCCTGATCTTCCCTAGCGTGATCTCCTGCAGCCGGGACAGCTTTCCCATTTCCGTCTTGACCTCGAAAGCCACAAACCGGCCATCCACACAGGCGATGATATCCGGAATTCCCGCCGTCCCGTACATTCCGCCGTGCTCCTTCCAGCAGAAGCACCCCGGCGTTTTCTTCAATAACCGCATGATCGCGGCCACAATATCCCTTTCCGCCATTATTCCTCCCATCGTAACCCGCCATGGGGATAACTGCCACATTCGACACCCCTTGGGTATTATCACGCGCACACGCACGCCCGCGCACCCGCGACGACCTCTCCCGCGTAGCTATGGTATATTCCACAATATGGTTACATATCATTTTAGTTACAGGACAGCGCCTCAACATGTGTCCCTAAGAATCCATCAACGTCGCACCGATCCGCAAGCAGGCCATAATTCAGGATCACGGCCTTCTTGATCCCATCCGCGAACCGTACCGTCCGCGTATCCACATAGAAATCCGTTCTCCTCATCTGCTTCATGAATTGCGCATAGCTCAAGCATTCCATCATAATCGCGTGATCCCGGAGATACTTGGTAAACCCGTCATATATTCCCTTGAACCATATAGCGATTTGCCCGCTCTCGAGCATCCGGCAATTCTCATCCGACAAGCCCATTCGATCCATGACCTCCAGGGATCGCTCGACCACGCTCTTATTGGTATTGCCGCCGTCCAGCGTATATTCCCGGATGCCATATTCCAGATACCGAACGCACCCCTCCATGGTAACATCGAATACCTGGCCCCATGCCAGGCCATATCCCGCGAGCATTTTTTCGACCAGGCGCAGCCCAGCCACGCAGCAGGCGAGATTTGTAACGACGCGCGAGGGCAGCCTGTCATCAAAGAGGGCGAAGGATTCACCATACCATTTCACAACGGTATCCGGATCGACGCCCAAGGCGGTAAGCAGCAGAGCATGACCGAAGGCCGTAAGCATTTCTGCCTTCATCGAGATATTCCCGAATGCCATCTTCACCCCCGGATCATTCAGATCCCGCTTGCTGAAAAGCAATTCCATTTCCCGCTCATGGCCCGCCGTTTCCTCTGCGGATTCCTCCCCGGCCACCGCAATCGGAGCCAGCAGCTGGTATGATACCGTGCTCTGATCCGCGCGCCCGCGAACACCACGCTGCCCATCGTAGGCGCAGCGGAAATGATTCAGCAACACCGACAGCGTCCCCCGGTCAATCTTCGACGGCTTGAATTCATCGATCAGCTGCGGGAAAAGATTGCTCGACGCGGAATCCTTCAGCAACGAGAATTTCGTAATCTGGCTTGCCGCCAGGATTGTATTCAATCCGAAAAGCGGGCGGATGAATCTTTCCAGCGTCGTAGATTTCCCGCTGCCCGCCTCGCCGATCAGGAACAGATGCGGGTATTTGATCCCCTTGCTTCGGAGCATTTCCTTTATGAAGCACCCGGCACACCATGCCAGCACCGTCACCGTTTTCGCGGGCTCATTGTATCCCAGCATATCCCTTCCGATTCCGACCAGCTGCTCCGTCGTTATCGGCGGCCTTGCCAGTATATCGGATTCCACCGATGCCCACTTTTCGTTTTGCACCAGATTGGGCACATCCGCGCCGCCCGCCGCGAACGCGCCATTCCGATCCACATACACCCAGCATCCATCATGCGCGTGAAGGCCCATATCATTGACACAATACCGGACGTTCCATTCCATCCGGGCCATGAAGGATTTCAGCACCTCGAGATCACCGTCGCTGCCGGTAAAACTAAGGGATATGGTATGACCGTTCAAAACACCCTTGAATTTCTGCACCGTGCTGAAATCAGTGGTCAGGAAAGTCTCCCGGAAGGTTTCGCCGTAGATATTCACGAGATCACATGTCATCACCGTCTCATTTTCCGAAATGAGCTTCTCCAACGGATGCACGATGAAGTTGGTAATCGGATACACATTCTCTCCGCGCTCCCGGATATACCGGCCATCCGCTTCATAGATGCCCAGCGAGCCGCCCGGCGTATATACGTTCTCCGTCCGCTGGATCGCCTGCTCCAATGTCTCCTCGCCATACGTCGCGCCGTTGGCGTGATGTACCTTATCCCATTTTTCCCGGAACAGCCCGGATTGTCGGAACAGCCGATCCATTTGCTCCTTATTCTTGCCCGTCCAGAACGCCAGCGAGCAGCAGAGAGAAAGATCGGCCTCGGACTGGCTGCCGAATTTGCCCTCCCATTCGCCGCTCCACAGCGCCATGAAATCCTCGCCGCTCACCGATCCCTGCGCCTTTTCCAATACCTGATCATCGGTCAGCGCCACCGAGCGCATGACGGCTTGCTTGCCCTTGCGCGCCTTTTTCTGCTTGGCGATGTACGCCGCGTGAATCCACGGCAGCGCCTCGGCCCCGTCCGCGATGCCATCCGGCGTCCCTTCCAGATGATTGCCGGTCATCGTAAAGTACCGCGCGGCGGCATACATCTCCACGCCCGATGTGCTGTTCTTGTTGCCCTTGCCCGGCATGACGCCCCGGAAAAAGATGTGCAGTCCCAATCCGGACGGAGACACCTCGGTATACGACGGCCACCTTTCCAGGATCGCCGACGCCGTTTCATTCCACCCGCCGTCCTCATTCCGGCAATGATCGATGTCCACGCCCACCAGCCCGCATTCATCTGTGAACACAAAGCCCAGCCCGGTAAACATGTATTTATCCCGCGCCGCCTGTGCCTCGGCCAGGCTACCCCAGGTATCCGGATTCGTGGATGACGCTCTCCGGCCCGTCTTCGGATCATACGGAACCTTCCTCGGCTTTTCGCTCTTGGCATCCGGCTCCAGCCGCCAGCATATCCACTGCCGCAGCCCTTCCAATTCCTTCGGATACATCACCATCTCATCACTCCAATCCTCGGCCATTGCTTCCGCCGCTTCTTATGCATGACTTTTTTGCCCTCCGCAGAGATCGGCCTCGCAGTCCTGCGCCGGGCCGCCTCGGCCCTTCGCTCCTCCTTGGCGATATTGGCCAGCGCCCGACCCGCCGTGGGGTCGGGATAGCCCTCATGATTCCTAAACATCGGCCACCGCCGCCTTTTCCAGCCACGGCATCCGCCCGAAGTAATACGTTTCCGAAATATGTTCCTGCGTCTCCCTGGGCAGCCTCCTGATCCGCTCGTTCGCCTTCTTCCTGCTCGCGTCGACCTCCGCCCGCGTCCTATAGAACGGGCATTCATCAAAGCCGGGACATCCGGTTTCCAGCGCCCCGCAGCCCTTTTCCTTCATCGCAAAGCAAATTTCCATCATCAACCCTCCATTTCATTCATATGTCCAAAGTCATACCCCCAAGAGGCCTCGGCCACCAGCGGCACGTCCAATTCCGGGAAGGGCTTTGCGTCCATGCATTCCTGGATGAACGCCACCGCCTCATGAAGCCGTTCCTCCGGCAATTCAAAAACCAGCTCGTCATGGATTTGCAACAGCGGGCGCAGCCACGGCCTTTCCGGGAGGCCCCGGATCAGCCTGCCGAGGGACAGCTTCAAAATGTCCGCCGCCGTCCCCTGGATCGGAGTGTTCAGCGCGCAGCGCTCCGCGAACGACCGCCTGCCCCAATCCTGCGAGCGGATGCCCGGCAGATAGCGCCGCCGCCCCAGGAATGTCTGCGTATATTGGCGCTTCATCCCGGCGTCCCTCGCCTTCGCCTGCCAGCGCGTCAGATTCGGATAACCGGCCTTGAGATTTGTAATGATCCCCTCGCAATCGTCCAGCGATTTATCCAGCCCGGCCTTGAATTTCAGCGTCCTTTGGAGGCCCCGGGCGAACAAACCGTAGAACACGCCAAAATTGACGTTTTTCGCAATCGTCCGGCGCTCCTTGTAATCCGGCGCGTTCTTGTCCACAGCCTGCTCATACGGAATCCCGAAAATGACCGAGGTCGTCGCCGCGTGGATATCGCCGCCTTTCCGGTAGGTCTCCAGCATCTTTTTATCCCTGCAGTAGAACGCTCCGATCCGCAGCTCGATCTGCGAAAAATCACAGGACACCAGCACATGACCCTCGGGCGCGACGATGAAGGAGCGGATGCCGATGGGATCGTTCGTCTTCCTCGGCGCGTTCTGCATGTTGGGGTTTCTGGCCGCGAACCGCCCGGTTTCCGTAGCCAGCGGCAGGAGATCGGGATGAATCCGCCCCGTCGCCGGATTGATGAACCGCAAGTATCCGTCCAGGTATGTGGTCTTCAGCTTCGACCACTTCCGATATTCCTGGATCAGATCGAACAGCCCTACCAGCTCCGGCCTGTTTTCCGCACACCATTCCGCCAGCATGACCATGGTCTGATCGTCAGCGGCCTCCGCGTTTTTCTCCGTCACCTTCAAAACAGGCAGCCCCATATCCCGGAACAGGTAATCCTTGAACGCCTGCGTCCCGGCGTTTGCCCCTATGTCCACATCCCCGATGATCTCCCTGATCCGATCCCGCAGCCCGATCAGCCGCGCACCGCATTCGCCCTGCTTCCGGATCATCGCCGCCTCGTCCACCAGCAGCCCGTTGTATTTCATCAGGCCACAGTACACAGCTGTGGGGGATTCGATCTCCTCAACGATGTACCTGTGCTCCGGTATCTGTGCCATGAACCACCGATTGAACAGGTGGTACAGCCGCAGCGCACAATCCGAGTCAGCGCAGGCATACCGAACCGTTTCCGGATCATCAGGCGACAATTCATCGAAGAACCGGCCCTCCGTCACATCCTCGAACGTAGGCAATTCATCCCCGAGCAATTCCGGCACCAGGCGCTTCAGGCCGCAATCGGAAAGGCTGCGGAATACGAACGGCTCCTTCAGGGTAAGCTGTGCCGCCGCGATGGTGTCATAGCAGGGAGGCTGCACGATGATGCCCAAGGCATACAGGAACATGGATTCAAACGCCAGATTATGCGCCACCTTGATCACGCCCGGATTTTTCCAGAGGATTTCCGTCAGCATGGGGATGACGACACCCGGGTCGGCGTTGCCGCCCTCGAAATGCTCCAGCGGCACATAGATCGCACTGCCCTCCGCCACCGACAGGCTCACCCCGACGATCACGGAACGATGGGCGTCCAACGACGCGCGTGGGTCGTCCCGGTACTGGATCAGCGGCGATGTCTCAAAGTCGAACGCGACCACAGCGGCATTTTGAACATAATCTTTGATCCGCTCCGGATCGATCTCACAACGATAATTACTCATAAGCCCTCCATGGGCCGGAGGACGGGCGAGCCGCCCTCCGGCATGATCGCGTCTTACATCTGCTCTGCGTTGACGACTTCCCCGGTAAACGGATTGATCTCCTCACCGGAAAGCTGTTCGGTATCATAGGCCACACCGGACGCCAGCGCCTTCACCTGATCCGCCAGCGCGTTGATGTACGGGATCTCCTCCGGCGACAGTACCCGATCCACCGCGAACTGCGCCTGGCTGTACGCGATGCCGCCTGCGTTCGTCGCCTTCTTGAGGGAGAAGCGTGTCACCACGGCGGAGGATTTCTTGCCCTTCGTCAGCAGCCGCTTGATGTACACCGCGAACTCTTTCATCGATCCGACCGGCAGCGTCAACAGGATCGGGATCAATTCGCCCTCGCGCAGGATGTATACCCGGCGCTTGTTCTTGCAGGCCTTCCCGCCGTTGGGATCGCTGCCGAACTGATTCAGCGGGCACTTGTCGCACCGTCCGCCCGGATCGCCGACGCCGTACACGCCGTCGTAGGAGCCGCAATCCGGAGGGTTGTTCCCGCCCGTGAAGCTGTCCCGGTAGTACGTGAACAGGGGGTGGTGGAACAGGATCACGCCCGTGAATTCCTTCGCCATGTCCGTCTCCCCGGGTAATTCGCCGGGCAGCTCGAACGCCAGCCCACCGGCGGCGGGTACCGACACGCGATCGAACGAGATATTCATGCCGCTCAGCTCCGACGCCATGGCCTCCGCCAGATTGAAATCCTTGAGTGCCGTGTAGTTGTTGACAACCGCGATTTCCGTATTCTTGTTCATGATGAATCTCCTTTCTCATCGGGCGGCCTTCCGCACGCCCACCGTCGTTTTCTCGAACACGCTCACAAGGCCGTCCAGCCAGTCCGGAAGCGCGTCCGCGTTTTCCTCCATCTGCTCCCGCACGAACGCCGACAGGTTATTCGCGTTGACCGTCTCCACGATCATGTCTCCGAATCCCGCCCCGCGCAGCGCCTGGAACAATTCGTCCTTCCGGCCTGCCTTCGCGCTGGCCCGCGTCTTCGTCGTAAGGCAGAACATCGTCCCCGCGTGCGTGAAATTCTGCGTCTCGGAGTCCGCCATCAGATTCGACAGATGCCAGTCGGCGTTGTCGATCTGGGCATTGATATCCTTGATCTCCGCCTCCAATTCCACCTTGCGATCACGCAGGGCCTTCAGCCTGTCTGCCCATTCCAACATTGATCCGTCCATTTCATACCTCCTGAGTTTCAGTTGAAGGGATTCATCCCGGCCCGGTAATCATCCACCAGCGCCTTCGCCAGATTCGCCTTGTCCCGAAGCGCCTTCATCACCTTTTCATCCACCGTCCCCCGGGCGACCAGATGGATGTAGGTGCATTCGTTCTTCTGGCCCGCGCGATGGATGCGGGCGCGGGTCTGCTCATAATTGCTCATGGAGTAATCCAGCGAATAGAACACCATGAGCGTTGCCGCCGTCAGCGTGATCCCCAGGCCCGCTGTCGAGATCTGCCCGATGAACACCGGTACCTCCGAATCTTTCTGGAACAACACGATCTGGTCACTCCTGTCCTTGATTTCTCCGGAGACCTGCGCGAACCGTATGCCCTTCTTTTCGAGCATTTTCCCGATGGCGTGTATCTCCGGCACGAACCGGGCAATCACGACGATTTTCCGGCCATCTGCCACCGCGCTATCCACCAGGTCACCCAGCGCCTCCATCTTCGCCTCCGATACCTGTGTCGTGCCCTCATCGCCATCCCCTCCAATGAATCCACCCGTCAGCTGCGACAGCCGCAACAGCTGTGTCAGGACGTTGGTCACCGTAACCGTGCCCTCCGCCAGTTCCGCGTAGCTGTCCCGGACGAGATTTCGGTATATCCGCATTGCCTGCGGCTCCAGATCGACCCGCTGCACGATGTCAGTAAAATCCGGCAGGTCCAGGCATTCGGCCTTGGTTGCCCGGAACGCGATGCTGTGCAGCCGCTCCATGAATTCTGATTCCATGGACCGCTTCATCACCGGCGTATACCCGCCGAAGCCCACCATATCGAAATAGCGGTTCCGGAACTGGTAGAACGAGTTCCCGAAGACCGTCGGGTCGCAGAACTTGTATTGCGAAAAAACGTCGACGGGCTTGTTCGTGATGATGGTGCCGGTCAGCAGCAGGCGATACTTTGCTTTTGCACCCAACCGGTGCATGGCCTTGCTCGCCGCGATGTTGTGGGTCTTGATCTTGTGCCCCTCGTCGCAGATGATCATGTCGGGCCGCCATCCGGCCAGTTCCTTTTCCATCCGCCAGGCAGACTCGTAATTGATCACCAGTACCTGCAGGCTCCGGCCTGTCATGTGCCTGATCGTATCCACCTTCTTGGCTGCCGTGCCCTCCAACACCGTCAGGCAGTAGTCGTATCCGGCAAACTTGTCGAATTCATCCCGCCACACGCCGAGGATGGAAAGCGGAGCGACAATCAGGAGCCGGGAGATCATGCCCTCCATGCGCAGCCTGCCGACGATGCCAATGGACGTCAGCGTCTTGCCCGTGCCCATCTCCATCAGCAACGCAGCCCCGCCACCACGCTGAAGGCAATTCAAAGCGAAAGCCGCCGCCTGCCGCTGATGTTCAAAGGGCGCCGCCCTGATCGCCAATTCAAAGGAATGAGTATTGTTGTAGCCCATCGTTGCCCTCCAATAGGTCGTACTATGGAGCGAATTGATCGAGAATACTGTTGAGCGCACACAAATCATCGCCATCTGCCAAGGAGGCCAGCCTCTTTAGGGCTCGGATTTGTTCTGGACAAAGGCTTCTTCGTGTCGGCTGGTACCAATCCGGCAGTTTGATTCCTCCGCCATAGCGTCCGCGAACTGTCTCAATCGGGTAGTGGAGTGTGAGTTCAACAACGTCGTTGAGTATTGTCCTGACGCTGACACCAAATTCCCGCGCAAGGTTCTCGGCAGTATCCTGCCGCCGCAGCCGCAGGGCCTCCCAAATCGCCTGTCTGCGTTCACTTGGCCTCACACTCTCACCCCCTTTCTTCGCTCCATGTTTTCAGCCTAACGGTTAAACATGCAGGTTTTTTTCATGTTTAGAAATTCATGTAATAAAAATCCGGCAAACAGGCCTGCCGATCCGGACAAGGATAGACCTCGCCCCAGGATCGGGGAAACCTGTTTGCCGGATTCCTGCCAGCGAATCCTGGCTCCAATACGTCGACAAACCTTACAGTACGGCATCGCGTCCCTGATGATTCATAGCCAAATCCGACGCCATCCGCCACCTGCGGATATTCCTATTTTATCGGGCTGTCACCGCTGCCCGTGGTTCCTTCATGTTCAGCACCGTCACCATGACGGCCTTTCCGTCCACCCGAACCTCCAATTCGGAACCGCAGCGCGGACAGACCAATTGCGATTTCGTCCCCGGCGCGGATTTGCTGATCCTGTACCCGCACCGGCAGCAGTAAGCCAGAAACATATCACGATCCATTTTTCCCTCCATCTTTTTCCTCCAATCCATTTTCCTTCGTATCCGGGTATCCTTAGCCCCGGCAGCCACGCCCGTCATGACAGCCAGGGGAAGCAGCATAATCATCAGCGGTACATGAGACCGGGCATCGGCACTGTCTCGCATTTGTCCGTCGCCAGCAGCATATGGCCCATGAGCGAAGCGGGCCTGATAGCGGTATAGCCCCAGCGCCGCCGGATCTCATCGATGGCATCATCCAGAGCCCGCCGCCTCTCGCGCAGCCTGTAGTCGTTGAACATATCAATCTGGACAGGATCGCAAGATGCGCCCATGTTGATTCCCCGGATCGTCAACGCCCGCACCGGTTTCTCCCAGTGGTACATTTCCCGGAACAGCGCAAATCCTGCCAGCGCGATTTCCAGCGGGCTTTGCGTAGGATAATGAAGCGGATGCTGGTACTGCCGCCAATCCAAGTCCTTGTCCCGCACCGTGAGCTGGACCCCCTTCGCCGTCAATCCGTATTCCCGGAGCCGATGGCCCACGTCCTGCGCCAATTCATACAGCACCTGCCAGACCTCATAATCCGTATCCAAATCCCGGACGCATGTCGTGCCATGCCCCACGGATTTCACCGGGACGGTATAATCGGCAGGCATGACCGGCGAACAGTCCCAGCCATTGGCAAACGTCCAAAGCATCAGACCGTTTTTCCCCAGCTTCGCCCGGAGGATATCCGGCGCACATTTCGCCAGATCCCCAATGGTATTCACTGACAGCATCCGCAGCTTCCGCGTCGTGGCCGGGCCAACATACAGCAGCTCCGACGCCGCCAGCGGCCAGATCTTATCCCGGAAATTGTTCTGCGAGATCACCGTCACCGCGTCCGGCTTCTTCATGTCCGAGCCGAGCTTCGCAAATATCTTATTGAAGCTGACCCCGATGGAAACGGTAAGCCCGATTTCCTCCTTCACCGCCTCCCGGATTTCCTCCGCGATTTCCAGCCCGTCCCTTTCCACATCATAGATGCCGTCGATGAACAGCCAATTCTCGTCCATCCCGAACGGCTCAATGTCCGTACAGTACCGCCGATAAATCCGACGCACCAGCCGGGAGTATTTAAGGTAGAGATCGTAATGAGGCGAGACGACGATCAGATCCGGACAGGCCTGCATGGCCTCCCAATTTGCCATCCCCGTCCTGACCCCGGCGCGCTTGGCCGGGTAGGATGCCGTCAGCACGATCCCATGGCGATTCTCCGTAGAGCCACACACGGCGACCTTCTTCCCGCGCAGCTCCGGATTCTCATTGATCTCTGCCGAGGCATAGAAACAATTAAGATCGGAATGAAGAATCACACGTCCCATCATTCGCGCCTCCCCAGGCATGGTTTTCGGACCACTCCGTATCGGTGCCATAGAGTATAGCATTAAATTCTAAGGCCTGCAAATCGACATGTCGAACACGCTTTCGAAATTGAAAAATAAATTTGCACGAAATTTCAGGTCTAAATTGTACTCGAACAAGCTGTAAAATCGTGTTCGACCCGCCCAAATGGTCTTTACAGCCTCAGATTTTAATGCTATAATACCCACGTAAAGATGATTGGAGGCGTTGGTATGGCATCATCCAAGGACACGAATATCATAAGCATTGCGAAGGCAAAAGCGGATCAGACCGCAGCCTTCAATCGCGCGACCTATGGGGAGGTCATCCGTGCCAATCGGATCAAGATGGGATTGTCCCAGCCGGACCTGGCCGCCATCCTGTCCACGAGCAAGAATTATGTGAGCAATTGGGAGGTAGGCCGGACACGCCCGGACATGAATATCATTCCGGATCTGTGTGCCGCCCTCGGCATCTCCATCTCAGAATTCTTCGGCGTTCATACCGCAATGGATGACCTGACTCCCGAGCAGCGCGAGCACATGCACAACTATACCCTGCTCGATCCCCGCGACCAGGCTACCGTAAACGCCCTCACCGATCATCTGCTCAACGCGGCGGACGCCGAGATGCGCCGCCATTGCCGCGAGATGTTCCTCTCCATCTTCCACAACGACAACATGGCCGCAGCCGGATCGATCAACGTCCTCGGCGATTCCGTGGACGGCGAAGATGAATTCATCCGCCGCGACGAGATAAGCGAGCGCGCCGACGAGATCATCACCGTAACCGGCGACAGTATGGAACCGACATTCCATCCCGGCGACGATCTGCTGATCGAGCACACCGAAACCCTCGAACCTGGCGAGATCGGCATATTCGTAATCAACGGCGAAGGATTTGTCAAGGAATACCGGGAGAACGGCGTATATTCCCACAACGAGGCCGCCTATCCTTTCCGGAGATTCACCACCGGCGATAATGTCCGGATCGTTGGCCGCGTATTAGGCAAGGTAACCGCAGCCCATCGCCCGACGCGCGAAGAATCTGCCATCCTCGACGAGCTGCAGCGCGACGGCAAAATCTAAACCCACCCGACATTAAAACATAATTTCAAAACCGGACACCCATCCGGCGTTATTTCCTATACCCTTTTTCGGAGGATTTGGCGATGGCAACGCGTTCACGATCATTGAAGGTCTATGTAGATGTATCCGTGGATTTCGATACCAACGGGCAGATGTACCCCAGAACGCTCACCTGGGAGGACGGCATGAAGTACGAGATTGACCGCGTAAAGGCCGTTCGCCCCGCACACGCTGAGCGTGCCGGCGGCCAGGGGGATCGGTATACCATCATGGTCGGCGGCCACGAAACCTATTTGTTTTTTGAGCACAGCACCGATTATGGGAACAAAAATCCAGGACGATGGTTCGTCGAACGAAAGGAGTGATCGGATTGGCGAACGAGGAATTGAAATCCCGCATTCTGGCCTATGTCTGCGCATATGCGGATCAGAATGGATTCGCGCCCAGCTATCGGGATATCCAGCAGGCCACGGGCGTAAGATCGGTATCCACCGTTCATGATTATGTAAAGCGCCTCGAAGCCGAGGGCCGCCTGGACATGAAGGCCAAGCACCCCAGGGCGCTATCTACCAACCGCCACATTGTGCTGCCGTGCAATTCCACACAGCGCCTGCGCGTTGAGATCGCAGACGGCGGCGTCCTTTTCCTGGATTGTGCCGTGGAGTCGAACCGAACCGGCAACATGGATTTTCAGCTTTGTGGTGTATTGGACGCAAGCCAGCTAAAGGGATCAATTGGCAGCGTTGTCGGCTGCAGCATTGAAAGCGAATAGATAGGAGGTTATGAAGATGAAGAAAAGGACAGTAACCCGCGAGATGGACATGGTGGACTCCCTTGGCTATATCCGCCATGTGACCGTCACCATTGAGAGTGACCCCGGTATTCAGATTTGTGCTTCCGTCACCGGGTATTATGACGAAGATGGCTTTTATCACGACTTCATCGGACGCCGTGAAAAGGAGAGGCTCGATCTTGAGCGGATCGACATTTCCAGCATGAAGAAGGTGACGGCATGAAGAACGAAATCCGCAGGAGAGCGCATCCCTCCTATAAGCGCTGCGCCTTCACCGGCCATCGCCCTCAGAAGATGCCATTCGGATTCAACGAATCCGATCCGCGTTGTATCGTATTCAAAGCACGTCTTCGGGATACCATAGAGGGCCTGATTGGGCAGGGATACGCCCATTTCATCAGCGGCGGAGCCCTGGGCATGGATATGTTTGCCGCCGAAGCAGTGTTGGATTTGAAGCACGATTATCCCTGGATCATCCTGGAAATGGTTTCACCCTTCGACACCCAAGCGGCCAAATGGACACCTGAGTACCAGGCCCGCCATACGCGCCTTTTCGATGAGGCCGATATGATAACCGTAATCAGCCATGAATTCACCCGTGCCTGCCTGTTCCGGCGCAATCGCTATATGGTAGACAACGCAGATCTCCTTCTGGCGGCATATGGCGGGCTGCCGGGTGGAACCGCTATGACCGTGGATTATGCCCATGAGATGGATGTACCCGTCAGAATCATAATGCCAATGGCATGCGCAGCATAAGCAGAAACCGACAACGATGGGGAGGAGGCTGAGAATTATGTTCAAACCGTATGGCTATACGACCGGCCAGGGCTTTATTGGCCTTTTGCCAGACGGCAGAAAGATGTTCTTCCCGACCGCAAGCGAGTACTATGAGTACATTGAAGAACTAATCGAACCGGCAACTCCCATATCAGCATAGTGTAAACGAACATACAAGCATGGAGGACCTGACGATGAGAAATGATATGAACAGGATAATTGATTGGGAATACCGTTATGAAATGGATTTTATCCGGATACCCTTGCTAATCCACCGGGCCAAGCGCGAAGTAATTGATTTGATCCTTAACGGATCATACCTGGCCATGACCTCGCTTTACAACAAAGGCTGGCCCGGCGGGAGGACGAACCGCTTCACCCCGGATGATTTCAAATGCAGGCGCATCCGCGATGGTGCGGAATCCATGATCTACATCACCCTTCCCGCCACAGATGTCCGTGCACGTATGGCCAGTACTCATCTGGCAATTACTTACCATGACACCCCGGCAGGCTATGCTGACATCCGCGTTTTTAACGTAGAACGGAGCAACAGAAACACTACCGCCATAGGGGAAATGCAATTCACGACAGACGGCAGAAGGCAATCCCACACTAATTATGGTGAGGCTGCCAAGAGTGACGACGAAAACATCCGCAGAATCTGGGAAATTGCGTTTGATGCAGCTTAACATTGAAACTAACGCAATCATAGTATATGCCGCGCAGGTATTCCTACGCGGCATTCATAATGGTACTCTTCTATTCCCGTTCCAGTATCATTGATCCCTACATATGATCTTCCTTAGACACAGCGCAACTTTATCTGCATCCTCAACGGTATTCTCTGGTCCAAAGGATATACGGATGGTACCAAGTGCATATTCCGGAGGAACACCGATTGCCCTGATAACATGTGAAACCTCCGCTTCCTTCGAGTTACATGCGCTGCCAGTTGCAACGGAAATACCCATAAGATCAAGACGATGCAACAACATTTCGCCGCTCACATTGGCGAAGGACAGACTGATATTGCCGGGTATTCGATTGCTTGAACCATTGACGATAAAGTCCAAATCTGCAGCGCGCAGTGCATCAACAAGCACTTTCTGAAGTATATGAAGATGCTTACATTCTTCATCCATATGATCGATATGTTCCCGCAATGCCACCGCCATGCCGACGATTCCCGCGACATTCTCAGTTCCCGCGCGGATGCCGTTTTCCTGCCCGCCACCATGAATAAGCGGTTCCAACACAACGCCGTTTCGCACATAAAGAAATCCAATGCCTTTCGGCCCATTGAACTTGTGTGCGGAGGCAGATAGTAAATCGACACCCAAAGCTTTCACATCGATAGGGATATGCCCAACAGCCTGCACGGCATCGGTGTGAAAGAGCGTGCCATTTTTGTGCGCGGCTTCCGCCAGTGCCTGAACAGGTTCAATTGTGCCGATTTCATTATTGGCCAGCATGATAGAAACAAGCACAGTTTCAGCGTTCAGCTCCTTGGACAGTTTATCAACGCCAATTATGCCCTTCCCATTAACGGGGAGGATATCCGCAGAAAAACCATATCGCCCAAGCGCATCAAAGGCGTGCAATACTGCATGGTGTTCGATTTCACTGGTAATAAAACGTTTCCTTTCCCCAAGATACCGGAAAGCAACGCCCTTGATTGCTAGATTATCTGATTCACTCCCTCCACTGGTAAAGATAATCTCCGATGGCTGCGCACCGATGGCCAGAGCAATGCTTTCACGCGCAGCAATCACAGCCTTACGCGGATCCCGAGCAAGACTGTAGAGGGTAGACGGATTGCCATATCTTTCCTGGAACCATGGGAGCATGGCTTCATAGGCGGCTTGGCTCAATGCCGTAGTTGCTGCATGGTCTGCGTAAATCATGGCTCCTCCACTTAAGGTTTATTTGCAGGTAATCTCAGGGATTGCTTTGCTCGCAACAGCATATTCTTTCGGATCGATGATACACAGCTGTTTATAAATCACTCCGCGCATCTCCATGGCTGGCTGCAGGCAGTACTTGATGAAATCCTCGCGATCAATGTCTTCCGGCGACTGAACATGCGGGAAGAGCAGCTTGAGCAGCGCGGTACACAGGCGCTTGATCGCTGTGGTATGCCGTTTGTCAGCCTTCGACGGAATATCAAGCATAGCATCAACAACTGCTGCATAACTGAGATCGTCACGAAGCGAATGCATGACCTCAGCGAAGTATTCCGTATTGATGGCCCAGCCCTTGGCAATTAGGCCAGTGGTCAAGCGTGGAATTTCCCAGCCAGGAATAAAGCCGTGGAATCGGTCCAGGGTTGCGGACTCGCCGAATACCTCACTGATGTGTTCTACCATGTTTTTGTTGATATCAAACCGTTCAGCATTGATGTTACCCAGGACGATGACGCCTGCATCAGCTGTCAGCATCGCATCGAATCCTTTGATCTCACCGAACTCCATGTAGTGCTTCAGCGCCTGTTGAATCTGTCCGGGATTTTCGAAAGTAATGGATTGCACTTCATCAAACCCGACATAATCGAATCTCGTCAGCAAGCCACCAGTTTTTCTCGCGTTATCATAGATCAGAGAAGCTCTGGACACAGTGCCGCCGCTGATCAACCAGCCACGTTTACTGATCTTCTCAAATACATAACTCTTGCCTGTTCCCTTGGGTGCCAGTTCGATCATATTTACGCGCTTTTCGACAAAGGGAAGCAGCCTACGCAGGAAGAAAAGCTTTGTGGTCTCACTGATGTTTCCGTCTTCGTCCAGATAGCCATCCGGGTTGTAATCGACTGCACTAATGATCACGTCGATCCATTCGTGAATGTCGAACTGTTGCCTTGCCTCTCGGTAGAAGTCCAGATCGACAGAATAAGGGCAGAATGGCTTGTAGCCCACCATGGTGATAACACCCTTGGGCTTAGCTGCCGTCCCCTCCATGGTCCAGGAAAGCGTAACGATACCCCAATTCTCGCTTTCACGTAGTAGGGTCTCCTGCCATTCCTCCGCTACGTCGAAGGCAACTACACCAGATGCGCCGCCACGTGCACCGCCGAAATCAGGCAGTTCAAAAATGGTCTTGCCTGATTTTACATCGACAGAAACGCGTACGCGTGCCAGAAACTGAACGGTTTCGCCGTTTACCATCTGAAATTTGTATTGCTCAAAATCCTCACGGCTGGGGATATATCGCTTGATATAGCGCCTGACGCTATCATAGTCGATGACCCCCTCGTCATCCGAAAACTTCATGACAAGCCAATCGCGCATATAGGACGGAATGCTAAGGTTGGAAAAGTATTCGCTCCGCTGAGGATCTTTTAGTACAACCATATCGGCAAATACTTCACGGATTCTATCTTCAACCATTTTCTCATCCTCCACTATAGGAACAGTGTGCAGCCCTGCTCTTTGAATTCCTGAATCTTAATTCGTAAATCTTCCTCGGTGCATCCGAAATTTGCAGCCATACAGGCAAGACAGTATAGCTCTTCCGTATCGGGATCGATCAACTTTCTGGACAATGCAATCTCATCCTTTGTGATTGGTTTGCCGCAGTCAACGCATATGGCTTTCTTTCTCAAAACGGATCGTCACCTCCGAGCGCCGGCTTTACCTCTACCGGATCAATGGAGACCAGTGTTCCATCTGCCTGCAATGCAACCTGGAATTGCGTCGGCTTGTTGATCTTTAAGCCACTAAAGACAACCGTCCAATCCTTAGAAGGCAACATGGCAGATGTGCATTCCGCTTTCAGATCGCCTATCGTTGCCTGTACAGAAGAGACAGGCTTGGAGAACTGGATGCGGCATTTTGCACGCTTACTCGATATCTTGACCGAATTCCCGGGCATACTCCATTTGGCGGTCAACGGTATGCCGTGGCGGCTGTTGACGGTGAACACAGGCACAAGCAGTTCTTCCGGAGATGCGCCGCCGTGGATTTCACCATAGATAGCAACATCATCATCCGCACCAGCGGCAAAGCCTGACTTTGCATAGTGATCATAGTTGGAGAATACGAGATATCGATTCCCGGCGGAATCTTTGGCGGCTTTTTGAATCGACATCATCGGTGAGACGCTATCATTGATCTTGCAGAAACGCCCATGACTCCCAGCTTCGGCATGTGCAGGCAATAGCATTGCATCTCGCTTATGGAAGAACCGTGCTGCCAGACGACTTGTTCCATGGTCACCCGTAATCAAAACACGAGCGTACTGTTTCAGAAGCTTGTCAACAATTCGTACTACATCGCTTACAAAGCGAAGCTGCTCTTCAACGCAAGCATAATAGTCCTTGTCATCAACAACTCCCTTATGTGCCAGCTTGTCAAGCTTATCATATTTGTCGCTGGGTAGGTCCATCTGATTCCACAGGTCGTTGAACTTCGTTTCCGAAGGTAGAAGGGCCTGTGTCACCTTGACGGATGACATATTTCCTTCTCCGAAGGTTTCTAACGCCCATCCAAGCAAAGGCATCCACTCTGCACCAAGCGCATCTATCCACAACACAAACGTTTCGCCATCCGCCACCTCATCGCACAGAGTAGGATAACGATACTCATATGGCTCTGTGTCAAATCCAGCGAAATAGGACTCTTCATCCACGGGCAGTGTATTGGAAAGCTTGAATGTCTTATATTTCCCGAAATACCTTTTGAGTGCTTCATCCGGATAGCTGTCAGAAGACAGATATGCATATAGCGCTGGGTAAGTCTCTCGCAACTTCTGGCTCTGCAATGCGGCCTCTTGGTCGGCTCTCAACCATTGCCCGACCAGATGCAGTATGTAAATGCGTTCGCGAACCGAACCAGCTGAGAGGTAATCCAAGCGCTCTTCCAAGGATGGAATTTCATCAAGCAAGGCAAAATACTCATCGCTTCTTTCAATCGGCACGGCCGCAATAAGCGCCTGGGAGTCGGCAACCCAATCCGGATGGTTGCTTCGCGCCGGGAATATCGAGGTGAGGATACGATAGGGCAGATCATCGAGTTCTTTTGCCATGCTAACGCAGAAGCCCAAATAGGAGTCATCCGGATGCAGAGCATACCATAAGAAAACGAGCTGCTTTTGTCCCTTTGTCATGGTCGCCCATTTTCCCATCAGATCCAGCGGCTGGAATACATGGGCATTCAGCGCTGCCAAAACCGCATGGTCAACCGTTTCGCCTTTCAAGGCATAGGAAAACAACGCCTCCTGGGCTTCCCTTGGGCAGTTTTCGCTGGTAAGAATCTGGCCACCTGCAAGGTTTTCCCTGACAAAACTCAGTGTATCGCGCACCACATGGATTTGGATATCACCGTCTGTTTGTTTAATGCTTTTGAAGCGCTTCGTCAGAATCAGGTGGTCTACAATACCAAGTTGAGGCTCGTACCAGAAGTTGTACCATTCCTTCAGTCCATAGGAAGCATAACCATGGCTGGCCTGAAGATCTGTCATGTATTGCTCGAAGTCACCGGAAAGCACCTGGATGTTCATTCTCTGAGGCTCGCCACTGCCGGTACAGTCAAATACAAAACCTTTTTGCCGTTCGTCATCGCATAGCATAAGGGCACTGTCATACCACAGTGTATCGCAACCCCACAGAGGGATGAGAATCCGACCGGTCGTACTGGCGTCCCACTGATAGTGCCACAGTGAGCCGAAACGCTGTGCAGTTTCCTCATTGGCATGGAAGAGACGCAAATACTCACTCACGCCAGGAAGAATGATCCACTTGTCCTGGTATTCTTTCCCCGTCAGCTTTTCGTAGCTCGGCATTACATCCGCGCCGGAAAACAAATCGTCTACCGAAACAACGCTTATATCGCCAAGCTGCTTCAGCTCTTCCAGCAAAAGGGAATACTGTGCAATCGTACGAACCATGATTGCACGGCAATGGAATCGCGCCGGAAGACGGTTTTGCTTCTCTTCCTGAAGCTTTCCAATGGCTTCTTGAATGGTCATATCAATTTCCCTCATTCCATAAAGCTGTCACAGAACTCTGGATGTTGGTCAAGGAAGGTTGCAATCCGATTGCGCAGCTTGGCTTCCGGCATGTTCTGGACAGAGTCCTTGGTGGCAACGAGCTTTTCCTTCTTTGCCTTTTCCTGCTGTGCCTCTTTGAGCATGCGCTGAACAGAGATAAGCTCTGTCACGCTCCATGTACTCATGTCAGCGCCGTTTTTCTGCCTGGCTTTAGAAATCAGCACATCACGTTCAGCTTGCCAAATCTCCTTATACTCGATGCCAATCGTGCTGATCAGAGCTGCTTCGATCTTTTGATCATCCGTCATCAGGCCAACATCCAACGTATCCAGGACTTGCAACGCGCTAACGACCTGCTGATCCATGATACGCGCGTTTTGCTGCACATCTATGACCGTTAGGATTGCCTTCAAAACAGTTTTCGGAACAATCCACTGAATCGGAGCTTTATGCGTCACGCACCAGCTCTTGACGGTTTCCTCACCGGTGAGAGTCGTCCACTTGTTCAGTAGCAACACGCGGTTGCGTGCCATGCTAACCCGTGCAGTCTGCGCCTTTAAAGCATTCTCAAACTGGCCTATTGTCGTATCATAGGTCATTTCTTTGAGTCCCTGATAGATAGTATCAAGCTCGTCTTTGGTACAATCCAGGCCTCGGCTTTCAAGAATTGCACTAAGTACTGGCTTCGCGTCGCGCAGGGCACTCATGGCTTCTTTGCCATACTGACGAATGACTTCGATCTCCTGAGTCTGTTCCTCCGGGGTCTCCTGAGCAATGCCCCCACGGGATACTTTGCATAGGATTCTGAGCGCGTCAAACCAAGGAAGCTTCAGCTTTTCGACAACTTCCATCGAAATGCGGAAGAATTTAAATACATTGGCAAGCTCTTTTCGGGCTTCGGATATATCATGGCAATCCTTGCCGATCACGCTATTCAGCACATCAAGGTAAATGTATTCTTGCGCAACGGCAGCCAACTTCTCCTTAACCTGATCCTCAGTCCAAGTGTAGATGAAGCCCTGCATGACCTGGTGCAGTTTGTCGTTCAGCGGTTCCGGCTGAAGGTTCAGCTTGTCCGCGATAGCCTTCAGCTCGGGCGATGCTTCAAACAGAAAACTACGGAAAGCAGTAGCCAAGGTGGCCTTGTCATGGAACGCCTTCAGGATGATCACCTTGACTTTGCCGCGACCGGTCATCAGTGACAGCACCTCGCTCATGGTAGACTCGCGGTCATGCTCTTCCATAACATAGCGCTGTAGCGTGTCCACCACTTGCAGGGTTGCATCTCTGTAACTTGGATTAACGTATATTTCATCGTCCAGATATTTGAGCGTCCACAGCGGAGAGCCGCTCTTGGTTATCGCCTCACGGATGTTGCGCCAGCATTCGGTCTCTTCCACGACTCGGCTTTCATCCAAGCTGAAGAATGCCTTTGCGTATTCTCGGAATTTCTGGAAAGTCAAAGTACCCGCAGACAGGTAATCTGTTGTCATCTTTCCTTTGCAGAGGTAGTAGACCATCGTTTTCAGATGAGCTTCTACCAGCGGGAAGGGAGACTGCGTGCTGTCGATCCAGCTGAATCCACCATTCTTTCCGTCCTTGTAGAAGGAGAACACATACCCCAGCAGTACACCGCAAGCAATGGTATCATAGTAGCCATATGGCGTGTGCTGCAGGCGTTCCCAAAGGTTACTCAGATTAACTCGCTGCCCAGAAGCCATCTGCTCTTCCACCAAGCGAGCGACAGCAGCAATAGCTTTCGCCCCCCTACTGCCGTCCTTTTGGGACAATTCATGGATGCTAGCAGCATCCATGATACCAGCAGTCTGCATTCCAGTTAGCACGGATTTCATCTGAGAGTTATTTGTAGAGCGAGTAATACCAACCAACGGAGCAGGATCATTACAAGCCTTATACGCTGTGCTCGTAACGACAATGGTTTCCGGCGCATATGGGAACAATGTCTGCAGCACGTTGGTCGAGATGGTTTTTCGCAACTGTGCCATGCCATACTGATTACTGAAAACCTGTGTGCCATGCCAGGCGATGATTTTGCTCCCGGCAATAGCCTGGTTCACCCAAGTTGCCACGATTTGCTCCATCTCAATCTTATAGCCCCCGGCAGATGCAGTCTGCGCAGCTTCTGAGGCCATCTCCATACGTGTCATGCGGGTCAGCCATTCTTTACGCTTGTCATCCGTAAAAGCCGTCCTGATAAGAGCAATAATCAGTCGTTCATCACCATCACGCGCTAGGCGTTCCAGCTCACCCTGAATGGACAGAGCCTGCGTATCATCCTTGACGGTCACTAGCAAAAGGCCCAACTTATAAGGCGCCTTGTCCAGTTCCTTCTGGATTTCATCCAGGCGATTCTTGATGGAAAGGGTTTCCGCACAGCAGACAGCTACCTTGATACGCTTGCTGGCGGGGTCGTTCTCATCCAGGGCACGTTTCTCAAAAGCAGAAGAGAAGATGCCGTCCCGGGTGAACATCTGGTAACGACTATACTTTTTATCATTCGATGAGTAACGCTTATCGAATTCGTCACCTGCGCTTGCCTTGAACGGCAACTGCAGGCGGGTCGCACCGCCGTGCGCGTCCCTATTCATGAGTTTATCGTCTTCCAAAATTTGCAGCTTGTCATCTACCATCTGCGCTGTCATCGTCCCAGCCAGGCAGCTCTTTAAGCATTCGACCGTCGCGGAAATGCCCCCCTGAGACTTGACGCCACCGTACACGCCCTTGGTAGAAGACATGACTGCCAGCAGTAACATGGCCACCTTGAACACGCGGAAGGTATTCTCATCTCCTTCCACCAGATGTTTGCTCTCCTCAAAGTGCCGAATGAATTCAGCTGCCTTGGTGTCCTTGTCGCTGAAGTCACTCTCGCGGGTAAAGAAGTAGTCCCACAGCCATTCCGGTGTCAGCCATTTGGCCTGATCATCGGGGCCGTACTTATTGATGTAGCCGATAAAGCCCTGATCCGGCACGGACTGATCCTTCATAAACCGGAAAAGAGTGCGCTGCGCCGCCGCGTAGCTTTCCGCTACCCGTGCCAACAGCTTGATGGTCATGGGATGCATGGGGCACAAATACTCAATGGATTCCGATAGCTTATCGTCCAGCCCGGCCATATCCGGAAGGTGCGGCTTTATTTCCTTGACGACCGCTTTGCGTTCCTCTTTCCAGTGCTCATCCATACCAGGGCGTGAACCAAAGGAACCGGCGATCAGGTCGTAGGACGCATCAGCACTGATGTGGAATTCCGCAGTATGGAAGCGGTTGGTGATCATCTGGTAGCGATCTTTGCCCATGCTGTCCACCATCTCGTCCGAACGGTGCACCACGTACAGCATGAAGAAAGGCTTAACCTTGCAGAACTCGGAAATCTGCTGCATCACAGTGTGATCATCGGAGTGGTTTACATATTCGGTAAACTCATCCCAAATGAAGAAGATACCGCTCTTTGCCAGCCCGTTGGCATCAATGACCTCGGTGATCCACGCCTTGAAGGTCTCCAAGTTGTCCACCAGACCCCAGCCATTTTGACGGATGACGGTCGCTGTGCGCTGCAGGGCTTTCAGGTCGCCTGCGCTGACCTTGGCACGCAGTTCGTCCACGGTGGGGTAGTCGTCACCCAGTGTTGTGCTGTCCAGCACAAACTCCCAGTTGATTTTGTCATCATTCAGCTTGGCCTTAACAGCATTCAGCAGCGAGCCGCTGCCCAAGTCAGCCTCGTCGCCGAACTTGGCAATCAGCGCTTCGCGTACCGCCTTTTCAGCTTCCAGCAGCATCATGTCACCAGAGCGAATGCCTGTGCAGCCGGTTTTCCAGATAACGAGGTAATCCCCATTCCGACGGCACTTCATAAACCGAGTACGGAAGGGAGAGAGCATTTGGTGATTGGCCATGAAAGCATCCACTGTGTCCGGTTTTTCCTCCAGCAGATGTTTCACAAAGATAGCCGCGTAGCTCTTGCCTGTACCATACGAACCATGCACCCAAAACGAGCGCCGTAGATCGGGCGCTTCATTGCCCAAGGACTGGCACAGGAATTCCACTAGCTTGGTCATGTCTTCTCCGACGATATACTCTTGCCAGAGACGAGGGTTTCGCTGGTCGGCATCAATATCCACCACCGACTCAAACAGCGGATTGACTTCCAAGTAATTCGAATACTTCTGTACAGGCATGACGACGGCTCCCTTCGTTATTCTTCAGCCAGGTCGAGAATATCCAGCGAACTGAAATCTTCCAGAATAATGTTGTCCAGGTTAGAGATAAACGACACGCGGATGTACTTGGGGAAGCTTATTGCCAGCCCCTGTACCTGTTCCCGAAATGCCTTCACGTCGATGCCGTAGATATCCGAAGGCGAAATACCTGTTGCCTCCGGGTTGCTCTTCGCACTCACCATTTCGCTGAAGGTGAAGGAGCGGCGGCCGGTGTGCTCCGCATAGAGGTAAAGGGCGTAGAGCAGCGCAACGGCGTGGGGCATTTCCCAACCGACACGGAGGTAGGAGAAGGTATTCTTTGTTAACTCAATTGGTATTCCCTGCTGGAGTGCAGAGCCAATAGGTGATTGTCTAAGCATTTCTGTTAATGCCGTAATAGCATTATCTCTTGAAGACTTAGTGTAATCTTCGCCAATCATAAGAACGAGGTCGCCCTTTTCATATGTGGCACCTATTTCCGTATTCAAGCAATACCATTTCGTGATAACTGAGTTATACGCAAGGTTTGCCCAAATGATGGACCAAGTAAAAGGATTGTATGGACCAAATGTTATGAGCTTGCTTCCGAGATCAGTAATACACAGAGATTTATCGCTATTAGTTGCAATTATTCCGCTTTCTTTTAGCCATACTTTTAGTGCATCATACTGCCGATTTCCTAGAACAGCCTGCCCAAAACATTCAACTCCAGCGTTCATGAAGTGCTCCAGCCACGCTTGACGAAGACCAAAGTGCTGATAGGGGTTCATGCCTTTCATGTCCATGCCATTTCCTCCTCCGCCTGTAATACTAAGGGATTTTGCTAACAAGCAGCTCTTTTCGCTGAAAGATAGGCAATTACTGCAATGAACACACAATTCTTGCCTAATGTGGATTTTGCCATTTGCATTTATGACGTAGGCTCCTGTGGGGCATTGCACCATACATGCCTTACAGCCTTCACAGAAGGCACATTTATAAGCAATGCCGCGCAGGTGACTAAGGACGAAACGATCCATTGATCGAAATGGTCGGTACGTTACCTTTATAGAGCCAGCATCTTCCACTACAGAAAACTCATAATTGACTCCTGATATTTTCTGAACTCCACTTTTTCCGGAAAGCTCAGTAATTGTTCCTAATATCGGAGAAACGTCGAGCCAGTGCTGTTTTGCCGATACAATAGTGAATGATATCGAATTACCTTGTATTTGTTCAGCAACCCTGTTTCCTCCATTTTGAAGTCCCCGACCTCCCATACGTGCTTTCCAACCACCATCTTCAATGTATTTTTTTACTTCTTTAGGCGGTTTAGTGTTCTCTGCGTACTGCTCCACTTTCTTTAGCAACGGTTGCATTTCATCTGAGTAGTACGTGTTAGCAATTCCATCCCACCATTCCGAAGACAACGGGCAGACCATACATCCAACCCTAAACAAACCGAGTCGGTATGCTTCATTCAATAGTATACCGTGTTTGAGAATATAGCAGTATAGTTCTGCTGTGTTCCATTTATGTATAGGGCTGACGTTTACTTGGTTGATGTTCTTTGCACCTTCGCTTATATCGCTATACTTGGCTCTTCTGGCACTTTCTTCAGCCCTGACGCCGTCAAAGACTACCGCCTTGACGTTATGCTTTCCAGTAAGTTCTCTTAATCTAAGTATAGTGGGTACAGACTTCAATACTGCGCAACACCATCGCATTCTTCTCCCAGGTGGGCCAAATTGATCCCATGCTTCAGTTGGTTCCATATGGCTTTTTGCTTCCTCGAACCTAAGCTGAGGCCATTGTTTTTTAGCCACCTCAATAGCTTTTAGCGTGTCAGATAACTCCATGCCAGTATTGCTGAACACTACAAAGAAATCTTCTGGCGCAAGTGCTTTTGCGCACAGATCTAACAATACCAACGAATCCTTACCACCGGAAAATGCGCAAACAAAAGCATAGCCCTCTTTGCTATAGTGCTCATGCTGTTCCTGAATAAAGGTAACGGCCTTCTGCTCCAGCGAGAGCATAAGTACTTTGTTTACTTCATACAAACGTTCTGTATCGATAGGTTTTAGTTGCAGGCGTTCTTCCGTAAGCCTTTTGATCACGGGCTTTGTATAGAATCCACCGCCTTGTGCCTCTGCCACGCATACGCCGTTCATCACATAACGACGAATGCCCTCAGCCCACAGAAGCGGAGCGTTGGTGTCTTTCGGATAGTCCCAATAGGCGTCCATGCCGAAAAAATCCAGTTCCTCATGGAAAACAGGACGAATTTCTTTCTGAACCCTTGCGTCAATAGTCAAGTGGAAAATGCCATATTCCTCCGTCCATTCGTATCCATACATGGCATTTCCCCTCCTTCCGGTCAGCGGAGCAGTTCTCCGCAGTTTTCTTTCGTCAGCCATGGCCTACGCCGGTGCAGTGCTGCATGACAATTGGGGCAAACAGTGATGAACTCCGCCGCTCCGTAGCGCTTCTTCCCAACCATTTCTGTGATGGGCACAGTCAGATGCGACTGCATTAAGCGAGGACAGCTGGGATAGACATCTGTTGTATCTATCTGACAAATCTCACAGCGATTACCCACTGCCAGCCTTGCGCTGTCACGAGTTTCAACAATGCGGTGTAGGTGGCCTAATAGCATGCCCTCTGGAAACCCAATACCTTCCAACGGATCGCCGAAAACAGTTTCATCGAACGAATCAGCATTTCGGCGAATAGCATTCGCGATAAGATGAAGTTCCTTATGCCGATTCTCAAATTCTGCATCAACTTCATAAAACATTGATCCTACCATGTTCGAATATCGATGCTGATATCGGTTTATCTGAGCTTGTATACCAGAAGGAGTTCTGAAATCCTTCTTTCTGGTGGCAACCGGGTGAATCGGCAGTCTGTGGAGCAACTCAGAGAGTTTCAGAATCTCACTAGAACCTGGCAACGGAGTAATACCACCATTACTATACAGTACATCCAGTGCCAGAATAACTTCATCCCTTGTAAAGCTCGCATTTGCCATGTCATCACACCTTGATACTGACTTTCCCGCCTGAAGCATCCCAGGCGAACCTCGGATCACTGCCGATGGCCTTGGGCATATGCCAGATCAGCTCATTTCCAGCGATCAACCCGCCGTCCACCAGTTTGCTACGCAATTCTTCCGCCTCAAACTGACGCTCCGGAATCCCGCTATCTACCAGGTGCGCCACCACAGCGTCAGCAAAGGTCTGCACCTCACTGTCTAGCGTCACCAACATAGCGCGCAGTACGTCGTACTTCTGGTTCAGTTCTGAGCCGATGGTCTTTGCACCCAGCTTCTTTCCATAAAACTGTAGTATGTATTGCAGCAGCAGCGGCGTCCACGGCAGGTAACCGGGCAATGTGGGCATTTGCTCATACCATATCGGATTGACGGAACGCAGCACCACGTGATCGCCCACATCCGCAAAGAGTCTACCCAGCGCCTTTCCTGCCTGATCAAGCCAGCCCTCGTCGATTTGCATGCTCTCAGCGGAGATTATTTCCTCGCTGGAGTAGTAGAAGAAGATCGGCTTATATCCCAACTGCATCTGGCCGCGCAAATTGCCGGTCTTGATACCGATCTGTTCCAGATATTCCACCAGGTCGTCATACTGGAAGAAACCGTTATGATCGCGGGCAAACTTCTTGATCACATCCAGGTTGGAAGTGACGCTCTCCTTGCTGTAGGAGATATGCGTCTTCATCCAAAAGGTATACCTCTTGCCGTGATAGCCTTCCTTTTCAAACAGATGCTCCGCCATGTCAAAGATCTTGCGTGGATCGTCCATGTCGTTGTCGTTCAGGAACATCTGCATTTCCGCCCGGGCATATTCGTAGAGCTGCGAATAAGAAACGTAGCCGTTGTTCTTTGCCAGTAGCTTTTCCAGAATCTTCTCCAACTTTTGTGCACCTTCGTCCCAATCCACGAAGGCGTCTACATGGATCAGCCTGTCCGCTAAATCCACCAGTTTCAACGAATGATCCCTGATCTGTTTCAGCGCCACCATTGTTGCTGCAGGAATCTGAGCATATAGTTGATCGAGCGTCATTCCTTCCAGATCCGTCGCAAGCACCAGTTCCTCTACCTTCTTTTGAAGCGGAGAAACGATAGAGGGTTGATCCGGGATGACCGGCTTTTCGGGCGGATTGTCCTGGATAGGCTCTGGCTTCTTCACAGGCATATCAGCCTGAGATCGATAGCGAATCACAAACTGATCGGTCACCTCAAAATAGTTCAGCAGCCGGCGGATGCGCCGCATGATATCGGTGGCAGACAGGTTGGACTCGAAATAGCAGCCTGGGACAAAAGCCTTTGGGGAGCGCATTCGCCTTTTCGTCACCGAATTTGCGTAATGCCCGGCAATGCCAGAATCAGAGTCACTGTTAACCAGATTAAACATCTGAGTCATGTGATCATCAAAAAGCCGCCTGCACACCTCCAGATATACACTTTGCCATGAATCCGTAAGGGCTATTGTACCTTTATAGGTAACCGAAACTGGTTTTGTGAAGGAGTAATCACCATCATATGACAGATCAGCGATCTGCCCCTCCAAATCAGTGTCTGTTCCCTTTTCTTTGGTTAATTTGCCGCCCTCATCAGGTACAACCGGCTTGTCTTCTTTCGCGGGAGAAACAGAATCAATTCTCTGGGGTACATCACTGTCCCGGCACGTTTTTCCAATCCACCGAGCAAAAGTGAGCGCCGCTTTTGCATCTGTATCGCTGCTGATAAACACAGCCGGATTGTCCATATATGCATCATCGGCATGTTGGCGGATTCGTGACAAGGGAACCTTATCTGAACGAGTCATGCATTGTCCGATCAAGCTACGGAAACCAAGCGGATACTTGGAAGCTATAGCGCGACAATAGTCCATCAGCGCATCAGCAGGAGAAGAGCCTTCGTATTCTTTTTCCAGAGTAATAATCTTCCAACGGGTGTCAGATTCGGGCACATTCGTTGCGGCCATGGCACGCCGCACAGCGGAATACACTGATTGCCGATCACCTATGGTGTACAACCCGTTTTGGTTCATGAACACCCACAAGTTTAGCTTCTTAAATGATTCCAGCGTGCGGATATCTTTTTTAATCAGCGCCTTGCGCAGCGCAGAGAACCGCTCGTCGTCAATCAACGCCATCAGGGAAGGCTCTAAAGTTTGGCTTTCCGGTTCCGTTGCATTTCCCTGAACAGGCTTCGATCCCGCGCTTGCTGCGGGCACGGATGCAGGACCGTTTTCAATCTGGACAGGACGAGACAGAGACGCAGCATATTCAGTCAGCAACGCAGCAGCATAACGGAATTCCTTATAAAGGCGGGCCTTCTCCTTGATGAATGCATTGTTGACGGAGAGCCGCGTAACGGAAAAACGCATCGGACCGGGCATAGAGCCAAAAATTTTTACGCTACGCATATGATTGCGCTGCGCATATCGCTCTGCGCTGCGGATAGCCTTCACAACCGCATCTGCCTGTTCGGTTGGCTTGTTCTGCTGTAACCATTCACGGAAACCTTCTTCTGTTATCGGACTCTCTGCAGGCTTTTCATCGTTAGCTTGAATAGGAGTTACCGTTTTCTTGTCTGAGGTAACCCCATCTGTAGATTCCGAAGAGGCAGTTTTTTTCTGCGCCATATCTGTCATGAACGCTTTTGACTCCACGAAGTGCAGATAGCAACCTAGGGCTTTTGTCCAAAGCCCGCTTTCCACCCTGTCGCCTTTGATAAAAGCTTCTTTTCGCTTTATCTCTTTGATGCATGCGCGTGCTTTATCGAGCTCCATGATGCCAAAAAGACCGGAAGCGATTCCTTCTGCCAGGAGCATCGAATGAATCTTTCTAACAGTCCCATAGATCGAGAAGAGCTCCACTGTATCAAAACCCTGATCCTTCATCCAATCAGTGAAAGCATGCTGATTCCGTTTTTCAGAAGCGGAATCTATGGGCTCGGGTGTTCCAATTGATCTCGGTGAGGCATCACGAGTCCACCATTGCTGCTTTGATTCGGAGAACACGAAATTGACCCCTTGAGATTTGGCATCCTTGATCAGCGTTTCCGTTTTAGGTGACACAGCAATCCAAAGAGCGCCATTCTTTGAACGGTTATCCACATACGCGATTCCGTCCTTTTTCAGGCGGTCAATCAATGCATCGTCAGAAGACGCTCTTTCCTCCTGAGACTCAGCCTTATGCTCGGAGAAGACCTCTTTGCAGTAACGAGAGTAATGACGCAACAGAGATAGTTTTACGCCAGACCTGTTTGACTTCATAAATTGCTTGTTCGCGCTTAGGTCATTATATAACAGATCTACGGCTGCTGCGTCTGTCGTTTCAGCCAGCGGCTGTGTAAGATGGTGTAGATATCTGTGCGACGAGATCATGCCTTCCATATCGATGAACGCCTGATACAATTCAGATAACTGGGCAGACGAAACAGACTTGGCAAGCCAGTCAAAAAACTGGCCCTGCCGGTCGCTTTTCTTCGTTCCCACGGTCGTTCACCTCATTACTGATACTTTAGAATTCTTCCGCTTGTTTTCTTGCCATATCCTTTTAGTAAGCTTTCAAACCTGACAAGAACAGATAGCTATCTCGTGTTAACACTGCTTTTGTGGTTAAACCTGTGCGGTACCTCGGTGATTTGTGTTACATAAACAGACATTTACCTATTTTACACATCATATAATATGCTACCACAAAACTTAAAATCTTGCAATCTAAAAATGCAGACATCGGCATAATCTTGTCGATGTTCCTTGCAAATTCCTAAGAAATCCGCTATAATCAATCTAATGAACAAAACCCATAACATGATCCCAGCCTTCCCATGGCCAAGGAGGTGAGATGCGTGGATAGCCAAAGCCGTTTGCTGCTCATTCTCAAATATCTCTATGATCATACGGATGCAGAGCATGATGTATCTTCCAAAGACATTATGCGTATGCTGGAGGACAAAGAGGTTTCTCCACCCGATCGGCGTACAATTGAAGCGGATGTGGATACATTGATCTCTGCCGGACATGATATCCGAAAGGTGCACAGAAGGGGGACGCCTACCCGCTATAGGGTCGTCGAAAGAGACTTTGATACTGTAGAACTGAAAATACTGATTGATGCGGTTGCTGCCTCCCAGTTTATCAATGCAGAACGGAGCAAACACATTATTGAACGTCTGGCTTCGTTAGCCAGTGTTGCTGATCGCGAAGGTCTTCAGTGTGAAACTGAACGTCTCATATCCATCAAAAATGCCGTCGGACGAAACATGTATGTAGCTGACGACTTGTATCGTGCCATTGTTTCCAGGCGGAAGATACAGTATCAAATGATTGATTATTCTGTACCCAGCAAGGAGCCAATTCCACATCGTAATGGGCATGTATATACTGTTTCACCATATGCGCTGATTTGGAGCAACGACCGATACTATCTTGTAGCTTATGATGAAGAGCGCAATACCATCCTGACACCTCGTGTCGATCATATACAGAATGTCAGAATCCTTGACACACGCATAGTATCCGCGCCGGAAGGTTTTGATATTGGGTATTATTACAGCCTAACATATAAAATGTATACAGGCCCTGAACATGAGATAACGCTCATATGCGACAACAGTCTCGTCGGGAAAGTAATTGATAGATTTGGGGTTGACTTCGAATGTATTCCTATATCAGCTAATGCATTTAAAGCTGTTGTGAGAGCATCTATTGGACCGACCTTCTTCGGGTGGCTTTTCCAATATGCCGGGAAGATGACTCTTGCAGGGCCACAGGAGGTTGTGGAAGAGTATAATAAACATAGAAAGAAAGCACTGAAAGGCCCCAGGGACAATTGAAGATAAAGTGTTTAACCCAAAGCTATTTCATGCTTTGTTTCAGAAATTATACAACGTGAATACCTATACAGGGCAGTAATGTATCAACCACTATAGAAAGTTGATCGATTACCCGAAGAACGTATGGCGATATATCCCGGGACCAAATAACTTGCAAGTTCTAGCCCTCGGCAGCTCCACTAACTGCCGAGGGCTTACTTTGTCTCTTTTTCTGACTTGAAGTTATGTTTCAAATCCGTACACTCACAGACACAATCAAACATAATTCTCAAGGAGGAATCCAAAATGCTGAATATTTCCGAGATCGTAGCCAAGGCCGAGACCATGTTCGACCTCTTCAACGCCCACTTCTATGATGGCGAGCTGGCCCGCCCGGCCATTACCGTATCCCCAGACGGAGGGCGCGGAGCCTATGGATGGTGCACAGTATATGAAATCTGGCAGGCTGACGGCCAGGCATACCGGGAAATCAACATCTGTGCCGAGTACATCAACCGCCCGATCAGCGAGGTCGCCGGGACGATGCTTCACGAGATGGCCCACCTCTATAACCTCAACCACGGGATCAAGGACGTATCCAACAACGGATACTACCACAACAAGAAATTCAAGGAAACCGCCGAAGCCCACGGCCTGGTAATCAGCCACCATCACACCTATGGATGGACGGTAACAGATTTGACGCCGGAAACCGCCGCCTGGATCGCCCAGCAACCAGAATTGAGCGACATAACCGCGAACCGCCAGGCCACCATCCGGATCAAGAGCAAGGGCGAAGGCGAGGGGGACGAAGATGGCGAAACCACCACGACCACCAAGGGCGGGCGCAGCACCAGCAAGAATCGCAGCATCAAGTATATCTGCCCGAAATGCGGAGCTATCATCCGGGCGACCAAGCTGGTGAATGTGGTATGTGGCGATTGCAACGTAGCCTTCGAGATTGGCAATTGAACCCCTGATCCGCACCGGCCTCCGGGCCGGTGATTTTCTTTCGGAAATTCCAAATCAAAGCTTGTCTTTCCCCCGCGTCTATGGTAACACTCACACAGCCGCAAGGCACATCATAGACGTGGAGGTAAAGATTATGAAATGCGGAAAGCTCACAGCGAAACTCAGGGACGCGGTACCGGTTTGCTTCGTCGAGGAAGGCAAGGAGATTAAGCGGATAAAGAACATCGAAATCCCGGACTCCATCAAGGATCTGGAATACAAGGAATTCAAATTCGACGTACCGATGAGCGGAGCAATCACCTTCAAGATTTACTTCGAGCCTGGTATCCTTCCGGAAACCTGGCCGGAACCGCGGCAGCGGAAGACGCGCAGCCACAAGAACACCGATCCGGAGCCAGTACCTGAGCAGCCCGACCAGGACGCCATAAATGCAGCGACTGAGGCCATTGCAGCCGCGATGGAGCAGGCCGGAGAAGAAGGCCAGCCAGTGGATGAATTCACTCAAGCTGCCGCCCAGGGCGCGGAGATCACTACGGAGATCATTGAGGCGGAGGATGGCAGCCACGAGATTATCATTACCGCCGAGGATGAGCTCGACGATGAGCCGCTGCCGGAAGCCATGGAGATACACTACAACGTACCCGGCAGCACCCGCAAGGCACTGGCCAATGCCATCGGCGAGATCATCGGCACATATCCCAGCTATCAGGCCGCGCCCAGCTTCGCCTACATCATCGGCGAATATACCTTGGATCGTAACGGCGCATTGACCGGCCCACGTAATTCCCAGCTGTTACTGGCGCTAGATCAGTATGGATATCGCACCAAGTAAAAATGGCAACCACTTCCTGGCGTGATGCCAGGTGTGGTTGTTTTCACAAACACTGTTCCTTCGAAAGATGGAGTTGACGGGTTCTCGATGTATGTTATAATGAATATATCCATGCCTGAAAGGGTGCTTATCGTGTCAATCATTATATATAATAAGTTAGTTCGAGATCGCATTCCAGAGATAATTGATAATAGCGGAAAACAATGCATTTGTACGACTCTTCCAGAGGATAAGTATATTGCCATGCTGGATGCAAAGCTCAATGAGGAATTAGCAGAGTATCAGGAAAGCAAATCCATGGAGGAGCTGGCCGACCTGCTGGAGGTCATTCGGGCCGTCGCCATTGCACGGGGTAGCTCCATTGAAGAAGTTGAAGCCATCCGCCGGGACAAGGCTGCGAAGCGCGGCGGATTTGAAAAGAAGCTATTGCTGACCGAGGTTATAACCAAAGATTGATTGAGGAGATAGACGATGACTTCCAAGAGAATCGAAGCAATGCTGCTTGAAGCCGGCTTGAACCGAAGCCAGAGGCAGTTCTGCAAAAAGCCATGGAATAGCAATGTTCGCTTGCTGGCTCCGGCAGGATGCGGCAAGACTTTCTCGCTACTGTGGCGTTGCCGTGCAATCGTTGAAATCTGTGCTGAAAAGGGATTGCCAGCACCGCATTTCTTGCTGGTGGCGTTTACAAAGGCAGCTAAGCAGGAAATGGAATTGCGATTGAAGAGTATGGAGTTTCAAGCTGTACATGCGACAGTTCGCACGCTAAATGCGTGGGGATGGGAGCAGATTCGTCGTCCTGGCAAGGAACTGATTGTTACCCGTCGTCAACGTCAGAATGTCGCAAACCATGATCTTCTTCCACTCATTCAAAAGCATGAGCAGATCGCAGCATGTTTCAAAACTGCCTATGGAAGAATGAAGAATTCTGTTATACTGATGAATCTCTTGGACTTGCTTAAGACGCTAGGGTTTACCCATACGTTGAACCGTTCAGCATATAAGGCCCATTATAAACACCTCAAAGAAATGGGACTCCTGCCTGTTTTACTGGATGGATACAATGCATTGTATCGCATGGAAGGGCTGCAGGATGCAGATTCCAAACAAAAGGAAGCGGCTGTATTTGATTTCTTCGATTTTTGGAAAAAGGCTGTTGTATTGATGGAAAGCAATAACCGATACACCCTGGAAGATCAGAAGTACTGGGCGCGAATGTACTTTGAAAACCAAGTAAAAAACGAGAGAACACCACAAGGTATAGCACGGTACAGCCACATCATGATCGATGAATTCCAAGATGTCAATCCACTTGATATGGCCTTATTGAAGGTTGCAAGAGAATATCACAGCCAGGAGAAAAACCAGGTTGCTATGACAGTCATTGGAGATGACGATCAGGCAATCTTTGGCTGGCGCGGCACCAGCCCTCAGTATATTTTGTATCCGGAACGCCTTTTTGACACAGTTTTCGATACGTGTATATTGGATACCAATTATCGATCTCCGAGGAACATTGTGGATGTTTCTGCTCGTCTGTTATCGTATAACAAGGAACGAATTCCAAAGGAAATGAAATCTGCCGCAAAAGGCCGGGCACAAATCAAAGTCAATAATCGAAAGAAGATTCTTTCCTCGATAGATGCAACGATAGCACTGGTCCACAACCTGATTGACAAGAAAGGGTGCAAAACCGTTGCATTGATTAGCAGACGGCAAGTATCCCTTTTCCCATATCAGGTTTTGTTCAGCGCTGAAAATCTGCCCTATCATGTAGATTTAGATATTGATATCTTCGAAGGGGAAGCCATGCAATCACTTCAGGAGATACTGAAGATTATATACCGTGCACGGGAGGATGATGTCGATAATCCTGCAGAGGCGCTGTTGACGATATGTGACAAGATCGATAAGTATCAGATTCAATACAAAGAACGCAATGTGCTGCTCCGTTATATAGACAAATCGGGGGCAGATAGTTTTACAGAAGCACTGGAAGCATTGCGCGTATACCCACAGCCAATCAAAGGTAAAAGCGCTGCAGATATTTGTACAATTATCGATAAGCTTCTGGAAGCCGACTCTGTATATAAGTTCATGGTTTGCATTGAAGAAAATCTCCAAGGATTGGGCAAAGATTATAATAAAAAAGATATAGATGTGCACTATAAAGAACCGCAGTTTTTCCGTCTAACCGAGGTGGCTCGCAAGTACGACAGTGATTTCAAGCGCTTCTATCGCGATATTGAAAAAGCTCGGAAAGCAGGAGAGAAAAGTCGTATGCAAAATGCAGATGACAGCGAAGATGGCTTCCTGGAGGTGGAAGACACTGTACTGCATTTGGTAACAGCAACTCGGGCAAAGGGACATGAATATGATGCTGTGATTGTACTTGATGCCGATGACAACGAGTGGCCGAACCATCAAACAAAGGATATTGAGGAGGAACGAAGATTGTTTTATGTGGCTCTTTCTAGAGCCAGAAAGTATCTATACTTTGTCATTGCTGGCGACAGGATCGCAAGCAGATTTCTGTTGGAAGCGGGACTTGTATGATCAGGCTTCGAAGATGATGAGTTTATACTATCCTTCAATCGGTATAATGATTAGGCAGCCGGTGCGGAACGCGGTGGGCCGGGTTGATAGGCCCCAAGGGGCCGCACGCGACAATCTCTTAAGCACATCAAGGGAAGTAGCAATATGAAAAAAAGCATGAATCCGTTTGCCGCCCTCTCCCTGCTGCTGGGCTGCCTCGCGCTTTGCGCCGTCGCTCGCGCCGAATCGGCGGAAGATTATCGTGGCGTCTGGGTGGCTGACGGTGTCGCCGTCGAGATATGGCTCGAAGACGGAGAGCTTTGCAGCCGAGCCGTTTTTACAGAGGAAGACGATAACGCGGCCATCTGGAATTACCACTCCTGCTGGTACGATGAAACGAATGCCTGCCTGGAGTGCGCGGGCGTCACGCGCATCATCGAGCACTATGAGTGGCTGACGGAAAACGTACAGGAGCTGGACTGGTCGCTGAGCGATCTGAGCTTCGCCGACTTCAAGCTTTCGGAAGACGGCCTGATCTTCACAGACGAGGCGCTAGACGCGCCAATCGCACTGAAAAAGTTGAACGACGCCGACGCTGGGGATCGAGCGGAAGGTCTGACCTTCGTGGGCCGGTGGATGGCCGAATCCGCCGAACTGCGGGTGGAGGACCACGGTAGCTGCTATCTGTTCACCGTCACCGTGCCCGTCGATGCTGACACCTCGCACCGGTGGACATACACCTGCCTCTACGATCCAGACAGCCATGGCATGAATTCGGTGAGGGTATCCCCGCTCCGGATCATCACCCGTGAGGAGGACGGCACCTCCGAAATCGATGACTACAACACAGCCGGGGCCGCCTCATTCGCTTTTGTTGATGCAGATCGATTGGCCTGGCACCAGATAGAAGACGGCTCGATGATCGTGTTTGAGAGGCTCGACGACCAGCTGTAAATACACGCCAAACACGGATTACACGTCGTACACGGCAGCAGAAAATTGTAAGCTTAGGTTCGAATCCTATCGTGCAAATCGACGAGAAATGCCGCTGCCGGCCTGCAAACCCAGTCGTGTAATCCTGCGGAATCCGATGGAAAAAGGGCCAAATAGGCCAAAAATGCATAAAAAAGAACGGGCTCACCATTTCTAGTGAGCTCGCTTGAAGGACCTAATGTCGGTCCTGATGGCGCCTCAGGTAGGACTCGAACCTACAACCCTTCGGTTAACAGCCGAATGCTCTGCCATTGAGCTACTAAGGCATGTCGTTTACTCAACTGACAGGGGATATTATAGCAAAGAAAGGGCGTCAAGTCAAGGGCATATCGGAAAATTAACACGCAATGTAGGGAGATTTTTTTACAAAATAGTATTTACAAATCGCGCGGTTCGTGCTATAATGATTTACGTTGTCAAGGCATGGGGCATTAGCTCAGTTGGCTAGAGCGCTACACTGGCAGTGTAGAGGTCAGGGGTTCGAGTCCCCTATGCTCCACTGGGAGCCGGATCGAAAGGTCCGGCTCGTTTTTTTGCGTCAGAACGGCTTACGGGATGTACAGACAAATACGAACAGGATTATAGTGCGGCGCTCTCCGGAGAAGCAGCACCCCTTTCGGGATGCTGTCTTTGTCACGCAAACCCGCACACCGCGTGATTTTTCACGGAGTCGAGCCAGTAGCACAGGCCGGAGGGCTCCGTGACGGTGATCATATCTCGAAAATCCGGCTGGTCGGGGCAGATCTGCGCAAACCGGTTCGGCAGGCTGTCCAGAAGCGCCGGGTCGTAGGCGATCGTCTTCTGATCGTCCCAGATGGCGCTGTAGCTCATCTCGGCCTCGACCATATCCTGGAACATGTGGCTGCCGTAGCTCAGTTCCGGCATGAAGCCCGCGTCTTTGTCCGAGACCTCGCAGATCACCGAGAAGCAGGAGATGTCCGAGAAGCGCGTCGGGATGCCCAGCTCCGGCGAGGACGTGCCCACCCGGCCCGGCGCGAGCAGCAGCAGGCTCTTGCCGCTGTCGGCGTAGTAGCGGTTGATCCTTCCGATGGCGGTCGCCACCTCCGGCTTTCGGGCGTAGGGGAGGGCGTCGTACATCGCGGGATCGACCCGCACGACCACGTCCACTTTCTTCTTCTTCGACGTGCCCATGGAGGCGTCGCAGACCTCGAACAGCACCCTTCCAAGCGACAGGTCCTCCGTGGAGACCCTCTCGCTCTCGCCGCCGATGTACAGCGGCCGGCACTGGAGCAGGTTCACCACGAAGTCGCCCTCTTTATCCAGGTTGATGGCGTATTCGATGTCCACCGGCGTGCCGTACACCCGCTCCAGCGTCTTGAGTATGCGCTGCATGAGCCCCGTGAACGCCGCGTTTTCCAGCAATCCCTGGCAGCTTGCGAACCATATATCCTGTCCCTGCCCCATCTCCCGCAGCATGTTCTCGGCCTCGTAGTCGTGCTCCATGACCGCGCGCTTGTACCAAAGCGGCAGGTCGGGGAGCAGCTTTTCCAGCGCCACCTCGCAGTAGCGGTTCTCCTTGCAGTCCAGCGCGTCGATGAACCGCTGGGAGAAGCGGTGCTTCTGCGCCACGGTGGTGTACACGGTGACCGTCGGCCGATCGAGGTTCGCCAGCCTCGGGTAGTCCAACGTGGTGCGGTCCACGGCCTTCGTGCCCAGGCCCATCACCAGCCGAAGCATGCCCGCCTTCGGGTCCATGTTCGGATACCACTGATACGCGCTGTGGCTGTAGCCCACCCCGGCGGCGCAGGGCATGAAGTAGCGGCCCCAGTAGCTGCCCGACACCCGCTGCACCAGTATGGCCATCTGCTCGTCCCGCCTGTCCAGCCCGCGGCGGAGCCGGTACTCCAGCGCGGAGGCGTCCATGGTGCCGGCGTACACCGTGCGCACGGCGTTCTCAAACGCCTCCAGCCGCTCCTCCTCCGTCCCTCGGTTCACGCAGAACACCGATTCATACTTGCCCGCGAAGGCGTTGCCGAAGCCGTCCTCCAGGAAGCTGGACGAGCGGACGATGAAGGGATTCTGCCCGAAGTATTCCAGCACCTTGCGGAACTGCTCGCGGATCTTGTCGGGGAACTGCCCGGACAGCAGCCGCGCCTTCAGCTCGCCCGCCGCGGCGAAGTAGCCGTCGGGCGTGCGCTGGCGTATCCTCAGCCGCCAGTTGCCGTTGGACACGATGTAGGTGTAGAACACGTCCGAGCCGATGTAGAAGGAATCGTGCGGCTCGCTGTAGGTTCTGTATTCGTCGATCTCCGTCTCCGCGATCTTCCGCGCCAGCAGCATGCCGCAGGCCTTGCCGCCGATGGCCCCGCTGCCGATCATGCGGTCCCGCAGCAGGAAGTAGTCCGACGGCGCGAAGTACGCCTTGACCAGCCCCTTGAGGTGCCTGTCCTTGGTCATGGTGCTGTCGATGATCTGCTCCTCCATCTCCGGCGTAAACCGGCCCGCGTCATACGCCGCCCGGGCCATGTTGAAGAAGCGGTCGTGGCTGTCGATGTTCTGGTCCTGTTGCTTCTCGCGGATCTCCTGGATCGTCTGGTAGTAGCGGCTGATGCTGACGCCGTTGTCGATCAGCTGAAACTCGCCGGTGCTCCTGCGGTAGCCGTGGGGCATGAACATGGTGTCCGAGTTGCGCCGCCAGACCTTAAGCGGGTGGACGTAGACCCACTTCTCGTTGGAGCACACGTCCAGCAATAGCTGGGTCGTCTCCCGGATGCGGGCGATGGCGTCGAAGGAATGACGCCCCCGCAGCACGGGGAAGTAGGCCACTGTGTCCAGCTCGAACAGGTACGGACAGGTAACGCGGAAGAAGTTGCCCATCATCAAATCGGTGTACCAGACCGACTGAAGCTCCGACAGGCAGTCGAACACGTAGAAGGCATCCCGGCCCGCGCGGGTGATCTCGTCGTGTATGGCCACGGTGAAGGCCTCGAAGCCCGCGTCGGGGTCGAACGCCACCATCTTAACGCCCGTCAGGTCGTCCAGTATCGGCGGATGCTGGGCGAAGCGGATGTAGAGTATGTCCCGCCCGTCCCGCTTCGCCTGCTCGACGAACGGCACGGCGAAAAACCGGAATTCGTCGATGTCTGAAACCTGCCAGACCACGTTGTCGCCCATGCGGATGTAGTCCAATATGTCGTCCATCTGTGGAAATCCGCTCTTCACCTTGTCAAACGCCGCCATGGTATCGCCTCCCAGCCCATCCTCTGCGCTCCGGTCCCAAAAAACAGGCAAAGGAGCCGCAGAATACGGCTCCTTTGCCTGTCAATGCCATCATAGCACATCGGTGCGCCTGGTGTCAATAGGTTTTGATGAATCAATCGCGCGAACGGATCACCACACGTCGGTCCAGGAACCCGCGATCTGCAGGGCCAGGTCCTCGGTCAGGGCGTCCTCGTCCGTCCGGTCGAAGCGGAACTCCGCGAGGCGATCTTCGCTGAGGATCACGGTGATCGCGAGGCTGCCGTCGTCGCCGCGCACGATGGTGGCGGGCTTGCCGTTGGCGGAGATCTCCTCGCCCGCCGCGCCGTCCACGGGATAGTTGATGGTCAGCGTCGCCGCGCCGTCCGCGCTGCCGGCGCGGTAGCACGCGCCGTCCTCGTCAATATCCTCCCCCGTCCAGCCGTCGGGCAGGAAGATCTCCACGTCCAGCGCCTGCACGGTGGTCCACGCGCCGTCGTAGCCGCCGGCGTCAAAATCGTCCGCGCTCATGGCCAGCACCTGCGCCACGGAGACCCCCGTCACGCCGGTAAACAGCATCGCCGCGAGCAGCAGTATGCCTATCAGTTTCATAACGTCCTCTCCCCTTTCGCGATGGGATTTGGTTTCATCCATATTATAATCCATCCGGGGGCGGTTGTCCATCATCAACACACAAATACCACAGAATCTTCCAGCATGCAGCCACGGTTGGGGCAGGCGGGCGGTGGCGGACGCCATGAATGGCGTCCCTACGGGTTTTTCCGCGCGTCGTACCACTCCAGGAAGCTGTGTTCCTCGCGCTGGGTCTTCCAGCCGGGAAAGGTGTCCAGGTTCACGGCGTGGATGCTGTTGAACACGCTCTTCTCCACGTCGGGATTCTGCGCCCGGAGCTGCCGAAGCAGCAGCTTGACCTCCTGCCGCTTGGAGGCGTGCACCGCCTCGGCGGCGTGCTCGGTGAACCGGCAGGCGCACTGGAGGAATTTCAGCCCGTTGTAGTTGCGCCAGGCGATGATGTCGTCCTCGTGCACGCAGTACAGCGGGCGAATCAGCTCCATGCCGGGGAAGTTGTCGCTGCGCACCTTGGGCATCATGCCCTGGAGCTGCGCGCCGTAGAGCATGGCCATCACGGTGGTCTCGATCACGTCGTTGAAGTGGTGCCCCAGCGCGATCTTGTTGCACCCCAGCTCCCGCGCCCGGGCGTACAGAAAGCCCCGCCGCATGCGGGCGCACAGGTAGCAGGGGTTCTTCTCCGCGCCATTCGCCACCGCGAACACATTGCTCTCGAACACCCGCACGGGCACCCGCATCAGCGCGGCATTGTGCTCGATCTGCCGCCGGTTCTCGGGGATGTACCCCGGGTCCATCACCAGAAACGCCGCCTCGAAGGGCACGTCGGAGTAGCGCTGGAGCTGCTGCATCAGCTTGGCCAGCAGCATGGAATCCTTGCCGCCGGAGATGCACACGGCAATCCGGTCCCCCGCCTGGATCAGCCGGTAGCGCTTCACCGCCGTCACGAAGGGCGTCCACAGTTCCTTGCGGTACTTCTTCTGGATGCTGCGCTCAATGAGCTGGCAGGCGTCCAGGTTGCGCTTGTTCTCCCCCATATCAGCTCACTTCCACGCCGCCCGGCGCGGCGGTTGGCTCCGCCGCCTGCATAGCGGGTCGGGCGACGGTTACCAGCCCGACCTGCTCGGGGTAGCAGCCCGGCAGCCATCCAAAGCCGCCCTTGGCGAAGTTGGAGTAGCGGGCCATGGCCTTGAGCAGCTTCACGCCGTCGTAGGGCTGCATGACCGTGGGCCGGTAGTCGTTCTTGTTGGAGATGCTGGAGATGCTGCACGGGATCACGTTGATGCCGCCGTCGCTGATCTTCCCGGTTTCTGACACGTTGAAGGTCTGCTGGAACATCAGCGCCCGCTTATCCGAGGGATTGTCGTTGCCGCCGAAGCAGAAGTTGCCCAGGCTGTACACGATGTACTTGCCCTTGTACTTCTCGATGCCGCCGTAGACGTGGGGATGGGTGCCGATGATGAGGTCGGCCCCGGCGTCGATGATGGCGTGGCCGTAAGTCTTCTGGGCGGGCACGGGCTCGTAGTGCTTCTCCCGGCCCCAGTGCATGTTGACGATCAGCAGGTCGCAGTCGGGGCGCTCCCGCTTGACGGCCTCCACGATCTTGGCCTTGTCGATCTCCCACTCCAGGTAGCCCAGCGCCGTGATGCGCACGCCCTTTATGGTGGTATGGAACACCTTGGAATAGCCGCAGCAGCCGACGCCCGCGCCCTCCAGCACCTCGGCGGTGCGCCTGAGCCCCGCCGCGCCGAAGTCCTGGGAGTGGTTGTTGGCCACGTTGCATAGCTCCACGCTGGAGCCGGTGAGTATGTTCACGAAGTCCGGGTCTCCCTTGAACACGTAGCTGCCGTGGCGGTCCTTGCCCACGTCGGTCAGCGGGCCCTCGAGATTCACCACGGTCAGGTCGTCCGCCTCGAACAGCGGCCGCACGTTGGCGAGAAAGTAGTCGTAGCCGTAGCGCTGCACGAACCGCTTGAACCGGGCGTAGGTGTCCTGGTGGACGCTGCCGCCCAGGGTGCAGTCCCCCGCCGCGGTGATGGTGATGGTCCGGTCGCCGGCCGTGGGGGTCGGCTCCGGAGAGGCGTCCGCCGACGCCGCCGGGGTGTCGGTGGGAATCAGCGTGGGCGCGGCGGTGGGCACCCGGGTGGGCTCCCCCGCGTAGCCGGGCAGCACGCGGGGGGCGAAGCTGCCTTCGTCCCCCGCCGTGATCGCACCGGAGGCGGTAGCCGGACCGTCGCCGGTCCTGCCCGGCGCGGCGATCTCCAGCGCGCCGTCCTCCACGTACCATGTATTCCGGGATTCGACGGGACGATTCAGCGCGGACATCGCCAGCAGGCACCCCACGCACAGAAGCGCCACTCCGGCGTAGATCGCGCCGGTCCTGAGCATGCGCCGCCTGCGCGCGGCACGCTTGCGCGCCGCCTTGGAAATCTTCCGCTTCTTCGTCACAGTCCTTCCCCTATCCGTTCGTCATTTGGCCATCTGGTCGTAGTAGATCTGTTCCTGTATCTGTATCTTCTGTTCCTGGGTCAGCTCCGTCGTGCCGATGGGCTGCTTCGTCGCCTGCGTCTGAACGGCGGTCTCGCTCTCCTCAATGCCGGTGACGGCGTAGTCCGAGGCCATCTCTGTATCCTCCGCAACGGACGCCGCCTCAACAACGGTCGCCGCCTGCGGGACGGTCGCCGTCTGCGGGACGGTCGCCGTCTGCGGGGCGGTCGCCGCGGCATCGGCGCTGCCCACGGCGGTCTTGCTGAGCAGTCCGATCTGCTCGGGATAGCTGGCGGTCATCCACGCGGTGTTCCGGGTCAGGTTGGAGTACCTGGCGATGGCCTTGAGCAGCTTGGTGCCCACCTTCGCGCCCAGTATGTGGGGCTGGAAGTCGTTCTTCCGGGAATCGCCGGACACGCGCACGGGGATCACATTGATGCCGCCGTCGGTGACCTCGCCGGACGCGGACACGTTGAACACCTGCTGGAACATCATGGCGCGCTGGTCGGAGGGCATGGTGTTGCCGCCGAAGCAGAAGTTGCCCAGGCTGTAACAGATGTACTTGCCCTTGTATTGCTCCACCCCGCCGTAAACGTGGGGATGCGTGCCGATGACCAGGTCCGCGCCGGCGTCGATGATGGCGTGGCCTACGTCCTTCTGGTCCTTCATGGGCTCGTAGTGCATCTCGAAGCCCCAGTGCATGTTGACGATCAGTATGTCGCAGTCGGGGCGCGCCTTCTTGATGGCGTCCACGATCTCGGACTTGCTGTTGTTCCACTTGTCAAAGCCCAGTGCGGTGATGCGCACGCCCTTGATGGTGGTGTTGTACACCTTGGAGTAGGCGCAATAGCCGATGCCAGCCTCGTCCAGGGCCTGGGTGGTGCGCTCGAAGCCCTCCTTGCCCATGTCCATGGCGTGGTTGTTGGCAAAATTGCACAGCTCAACGCTGGAGCCGGTCATAATGGCCGTCCACTCCGGCTCTCCGCGGAAGCAGATGCCGCTCTTGGTGGTCATGGTGCCCACGTCGGTCAGCGGACCCTCCAGGTTGATGATGGTCAGGTCGTCCTGCTGGAACAGGGAGCGCACGTTCTGGAAGAAGTAGTCGTAGCCATAGGCGTCCACGTACTTCTTGAACACCTTGAAGGTATCGTGCTTCAGGCAGCCGCCGAAGGTGCAGTCGCCCGCGGCGGTGATGGTGATGCTGGTGCTGCCGTCCGGGTTGGCCTGGGCCTTCGCGGCGCCGTCCTCCGATCCGGACAGGTCCGCGCCGTCGGCGGACTGGCCGCCCTGTCGGATCACGGTGCCGTCGTCGGACAGTATCTCCCGGGTGTCGGTGGCCTCGTCGCCGAAGTCCGGCGCGACGCCGAATTCGGACTCGAAGCTGGGCACCTCGCTGTTTGCCTGCGCGTCGGAGGCCTCCTCCGCCCGGGTGGGCAGGTCGGGCACGGCGTCAAAGTTGCTCGAGCCGTCGGTCGCGGCGTTGTCGGCAGTTTCAAAGGTCCCCGCCGCCAGCCTCGCGCCGCCGGCATCCATTGGCGGCGCCGCAATCTCCAGCGCGCCGTCCTCCACGTACCAGGTGGATTTGGGTTCCACGGGTCGGTTGAGTATCGATATCATGATCAGGCAGACGACACATACGGCGGCGATGCCGCCAAAGACAATTCCGTTGCGGATCATCTGCCTTCTGCGCTTCATGCGCCTGCGCTCCGCCTTCGTGCTTTTCTTTTTTGTCATCTTTTTGCCCATATTTTGCCTCCATCCCTATGACAATCCGGGTTTATTATACTATTTTTTGTCACAATGTTCATTATCTACATGTTAAATTTAAATTTCAAACATATTTCTGTCATATTTGATCATATTTGTGAAATAGTTGGTGTAATGGTTTTGGGGGGATGAAGTGAGATTTATCAGGCAAAGCACGATAGATCAGGGAACGGGGAACAGGGAACGGGGAACAGGGAACAGGGAACAGGAATAGTGGCTGCCGCCGTTTCTGGTACATTGTTTTGTTATTGTGGACGGGGACGACCTCTTCCGTCACGCTTCGCGCAATCCACCGTTCCGGGGGCCTGCCGGCCCGTTCTCGCTGAAAACAGTCCACTGGACTGTTTTCCGGGCGCTCGAACCCCCTGAAGGTTTTCGCAAGCATTGCCTCGGAAAGAAACCTTGTTTTACAGGGTTTTCCGAAGTAATGTATGCGGCAAAGTGAGGTTTTTCGAGGTCCCCTTCAGGGGAAGGCTTTTGGCTCGGTAGCATGCGCTTTAAGCGCGGCAGCGGCATTCCCTGTTCCCTGTTCCCTGTTCCCTCCAAAAACAAAAGCACAGCGCCCGCGAATCGCGGGCGCTGGCGTAACGATAGTAGCTTTTAAATCGGCATCGCATTATTCTTCTTATCGAGCACGCTATTATCGAGGCCGACCTGCTTGGCCTGGCGGTTCTGGAAGAACTTCTCGGCGACCTGCGGGAACAGGGCGTAGCTGAGCACGTCCTCCTCCTGGGTGTAGTACTGGCCCATTTCCTTCTTGAACTCGTCGAGGTGCTTGACGCCGTAGGAGGGATCCTCCACCGGGCGGCAGGTGATGACCTTCTGGTTGCCGATGACCTTCTTGCGCACGTCCTCGTTGACGGGGGCGGGCAGGCGGCCGTACTCGCCGCGCATGAGGCCCTGGCTCTCCTTGGGGCACATCTTGTAGCGCTCGCCGGTGAGCACGTTCATGACAGCCTGGGTGCCGACGATCTGGGAGGTCGGGGTGACCAGCGGCGGATAGCCGAAGTCCTCGCGCACGCGCGGCACCTCCGCCAGCACGTCGTAGAGGCGGTCGGACTGGCCGGCCTGCTTGAGCTGGTTGATCAGGTTGGACAGCATGCCGCCGGGCACCTGATACTTGAGGGTGTTCACGTCCACGCGCAGCACCTTCGGGTCGAGGATGCCCTGATCCTGGAGCTTCTGGGCCACGCCGCGGAAGTGCTCGGTGGCCTGGGTGATGAGGTTCAGGTCCAGGCCGGTGTCGTACTCGGTGCCCGCCAGGGTGGCCACCAGTGGCTCGGTGGCCGGCTGGGAGGTGCCGTTACCCAGGGGGGACAGCGCGCAGTCCACGATGTCCACGCCCGCCTCGATGGCCTTGAGGTTGGTCATATCGCCGATGCCGGCGGTGTTGTGGGTGTGCAGGTGGACCTTGGTCTCGGGCTTCAGGGCCTGCTTCAGGGACTTGACCAGCGAATAGGCCTTGTAGGGCAAGAGCAGGTTGGCCATGTCCTTGATGCAGATGTTGTCCGCGCCCAGCTTTTCAAGCTCCAGCGCCAGGTTCACGAAGTACTCCTCCGTGTGCACGGGGCTGATGGTGTAGCTCAGCGCCACCTCGCAGATGCCGCCGTACTTCTTGGTGGCCCGGATGGCGGGCTCCAGGTTGCGGGTATCGTTGAGGGCGTCGAATATGCGGATGACGTCGATGCCGTTCTTGATGGACAGGCGGGTGAACTCGTCCACCACGTCGTCGGCATAGTGGCGGTAGCCCAGTATGTTCTGGCCGCGGAACAGCATTTGCAGCTTGGTGTTGGGCAGCGCCTCCTTGAGCTTGCGCAGGCGCACCCAGGGGTCCTCGTTCAGGAAGCGCAGGCAGCTGTCGAACGTCTCCTCGTTCAGGAAGCGCAGGCAGCTGTCGAACGTCGCGCCGCCCCAGCACTCCAGGGAATAATAGCCAACCTTGTCCAGCACCTCGCAGGCGGGCAGCATGTCCTCCAGGCGCATGCGGGTCGCGGCCTGGGACTGGTGCGCGTCACGAAGGATGGTTTCGGTAATCATCACTTTCGCCATTGTTATATCCTCCGTTTCAAGTCATTACTTCGCAAACAGCGCGATGAACACGCCCGCGGCGACCGCGGAGCCGATGACGCCGGCCACGTTCGGGCCCATGGCGTTCATCAGCAGGAAGTTGCCGGGATCGGCCCTCTGGCCCTCCTTCTGGGACACGCGGGCCGCCATCGGCACGGCGGACACGCCCGCGGAGCCGATCAGCGGGTTGATGGTGCCGCCGGAGAGCACGTTCATCAGCTTGGCCAGCAGCACGCCGCCGGCGGTGCCGCAGGAAAACGCCACGACGCCCAGCACCACGATCTTGATGGTGTTCCAGGTCAGGAAGGTGGAGCCCTGGGTGGTCGCGCCGACCGTCAGGCCCAGGAAGATGGTGACGATGTTGCACAGCTCGTTCTGGGCGGTCTTGGAGATGCGCTCCACGACGCCGCACACGCGCATCAGGTTGCCCAGCATCAGCATGCCCACCAGGGAGGCCGCGTCAGGCAGCAGCAGCGACACGATGATGGTCACCACGATGGGGAAGATGATCGTCTCGGTCTTGGACACGGGACGCAGCTGCGCCATGCGGATCTTGCGCTCCTTCTCGGTGGTCAGCGCGCGCATGATCGGGGGCTGTATGACCGGCACCAGGGCCATGTACGAATACGCGGCCACGGCAATGGGGCCCAGCAGGTGGGGCGCCAGCTTGGTGGTGACGAATATGGCCGTCGGGCCGTCCGCGCCGCCGATGATGCCGATGGCGCCGGCCTCCTTGGCGGAGAAGCCCAGGGCCTTCGCGCCGATGAAGGTCAGGAAGATGCCCAGCTGCGCGGCAGCGCCCAGCAGCAGGCTCTTGGGGTTGGCGATCAGGGGCGCGAAGTCGGTCATCGCGCCGACGCCCATGAAGATGATGGGCGGGAAGATGCCCCACTTGACGCCGTGGTACAGGTAGTACAGCAGGCCGCCGTTGGCGGTTTGCAGGCTGTACTGCATCATGCCGGTGGCCTCGTTGAAGCGGTAGGTCACGTCCGTGGCGTCCTTGCCCAGCCTCTGGGCGGCCACGGCGGCGTCCTTGAGGCTGTCGTAGAAGGTGAAGTGGGGATGGCCCATCAATCCGGCCGCCGGCAGGTTCGCCAGCAGCATGCCGAAGGCGATGGGCAGCAAAAGCAGGGGCTCGAACTGCTTGACGATGGCCAGGTACAACAGCACGCAGGCCACCGCGATCATGGCGTACTGACGCCAGTCGCCCCGGGCAAAGCCGGTGTTGGCGGCGATGTTCTTGAGGCCCTGTATGACGCTGATCTCGGGATCCTCGCTCTGCTGGCTGGCAGCCTCCACGGCCTCGGCGACCTCGGCGGGGTCCGCCAGCTCGTTGGGCATATACTCCGACGCGACCGCCGCCGGGGCGTCCGCTGCCTGTTCAACCGCCTCGGGCTGGGCGGCCGGTTCCGCGGCGTTTTCCGCGATGGCCCAGCCCGCGAGCAGCATGAACAGTATCAGCAGACACGCAAAGGCGCGCGTCGCGCTGCTCTTTTTCATTTTGAACATGCGTGAACCCTCCCGATGATCAGTTCAGAGAAATCATCAGGTCGCCGGTATTCACGGTGGCGCCCTTGGTTACGTTGATGGAGGCCACGACGCCATCGGCGGGCGCGGCGATTTCGTTTTCCATCTTCATGGCTTCGAGGATCAGCAGGGTCTCGCCGTTCTTGACGCTCTGGCCCACGGACACCTTCACGTCCAGCACGGTGCCGGGCATGGGGGCGTTGACGGGCTTGCTGCCGGCGGCGCCGGCGGGTTTGGCGGCGGCCTTCGGCGCGGCGGCCTTGGGGGCC